>NZ_KV841587.1:0-57174 GCF_001839535.1 Streptococcus sp. HMSC36C04
AAGGATAGCATGAAGGAGAAACCTTTTGTTTTCTGGTAGCTATTCTACTCTTTTTGGTTTCTATTTCGTACTTCTTAATACACCTATCTATCTCTTCAGGTACTTTTACATACTTTTCAGCGGATAATGTTAAAACCCTCTGATTTTAAATCAAAGAGTTTTAACATTTTATAATTTATTCTGGTTTTTGCTCTTCCATTTGAGATTTCACTTCATCATAGCTCAAAGCATGTGAAGAACTTGCATTTGGTTCATCAGGCATTTCGCCAGTTTCATATAATGATTTGATTTGATGACTATCAAGTGTTTCGTATTTAAGAAGAGCTTCCGCAATTAATTTATGCTTTTCGCGATTTGATTGGATAATTTCTGCTGCTTTGTTGCGCGCTTCATTAAGCAAATTACGAACTTCTTCATCAATTTCATATGCAGTTTGCTCTGAAATTGATTTTTGTGGACTTGCAGCACCAAACATCGCATGGTTTCCTTCATATTGAACTGGACCGAGTTTTTCACTCATACCATACTCTGTTACCATCGCACGTGCCATTTGTGTAGCTTGTTCAAAGTCATTCGAAGCACCTGTAGTTTGGACGTTAAAAATAATTTCTTCAGCAACACGTCCCCCCATAAGTCCTGCCAATTGCTCTTTCATATCTTCTTTAGATAAAAGAGTCTGATCTTCTTTCGGAAGAGCAATCATATATCCACCTGCACGACCACGAGGTACAATGGTTACCTTGTGAACGACACGTGCATTTGATAAAACAAGACCAACAATCGTATGTCCTGCCTCATGATAAGCGACAATTTGCCGATCACGTTGTGAAACTGTCTTATCTTTTTTAGACGGTCCTGCAATAACACGATCTTCTGCTTCATCTATATCGGAAGCATCAATAACTTTTTTATTTCGACGCGCTGCGACAAGAGCCGCTTCATTTAACACATTTTCCAAATCAGCACCAACAAAACCAGGCGTTTGTTGAGCAACTAGTTTTAAGTCAACATCTTCAGCAAGAGGTTTATTTCTAGCATGAACACGAAGGATAGCTTCACGACCTTTTACATCTGGTTGCCCAACAAGAACTTTACGGTCAAATCGACCAGGACGCAGAAGCGCCGGATCTAGCACATCACTACGGTTTGTTGCTGCAATAACAATAATTCCTTCATTACCTTCAAAACCATCCATCTCAATCAGAAGTTGATTAAGGGTTTGTTCGCGTTCATCGTTTCCTCCGCCAAGTCCAACTCCACGTTGACGACCAACAGCATCAATTTCATCAATAAAAATAATCGCTGGGGCTGCTTTTTTTGCATCTTCAAAAAGAGAGCGAACACGGCTAGCACCGACACCGACAAACATTTCAACGAAATCTGAACCTGAAATACTAAAGAATGGAACACCTGCCTCACCAGCTACTGCTTTAGCAAGAAGGGTTTTACCAGTCCCTGGAGGGCCTTCAAGAAGAACACCAGCTGGTATGCGAGCTCCTAGTTTTGTATAACGTTTAGGATCCTTTAGAAATTCAACAACTTCAACTAGTTCTTGTTTTTCTTCTTCCGCACCTGCTACATCAGAAAAACGTACTTTTATATCTTCTTTGTTTGTCGCACGCGCTTTATTACGTCCAAAGCTCATGGCTCCACGCGCTCCACCGCCTCCACCTTGATTCATCATAGAGAACAGGAAGAAAGCAAAGATGGCAAATGGCACCAGAGTTGTCAGCACTTGAATCCAAACACCACTTGAACTTTCACGTTTAATGGTGATTTCAGTTCCTTTATCTGAAGCTAATTTTTGTAATTCAGCTACCGTTAAGTCTGAAGGTAGAATAACACTAGTAAAGCGGCTTACAGAGGTAGAAGAAGGAGTAAAAAACTGAATACCACTATTATCCTTTACCTTCTTTTCTTTCTTATAAGTACCTGCAACTTCAATAACACTACCATTTGGCTGATAGCTAATATCCTTTACATTTCCATTTCTAATTTCTTTAACTAACTCAGTATAGTTAATTTGTTGACTGCGACCTACAGAACTTCCAGCTGAAAAATACTGAAAACCTGTAATAACAACAACAATGATTAAAATATATAGGAAAGGATTTTTTATAAAACCATTATTTTGTTTATTTTTCATCTATCTATCAATATACCTTTTTATTTTGTATAAACTTCTTCTTTTAAAACCCCTACATATGGTAGATTTCGATAGTTTTCATCAAAATCTAGACCATAACCAACTACAAATTCATTTGGAATTGTAAAACATGTGTAATCCGCTTCAATATCAACTTTTCGTCCTGCCGGCTTGTCTAAAAGTGTAGCAATTTTAACAGACGCAGCTTTTTTCTCCCTAAATAATTCACACAGACTTTTCAATGTTTTTCCCGTATCAATAATATCTTCGACAAAAAGAATATGACGTCCAGCAATATCTTGATCAATATCTTTAATAATATTGATAACACCACTACTAGATGTTCCACCATGATAGCTTGACACTAACATAAAATCCATTTCAATATGGGTATCAACATGCTTTATCAACTCTGCCATAAAAGGAATGGAACCTTTTAGAATTCCTACAAAAATAGGATTTTTCCCTGCATAATCACTAGTTAATTGAGCTCCTAAATTTTGTGCTGCTACCACGATCTCATCATGTGAAACCAAAACTTTCTTAATATCTTGTTCTAGCATCTTCTTTACCTATCTAAATTTTGAATATAAAGTTTGTTATACATTATATCATTTTTTTGACTCTTACTCAAATCACATGTTACGATTCCAGCAATTGCTAAGATTTCCCCGTTTTGTTCAATAACAATAGCATTTTTTCTTTGATCTATAGGAATTTTTTGATCAATAAAATACCGACGAAGCTTTTTATGGTGTTGATTCAAAATAATTTCATCTTGTTCTTTTCTATGTCGAAGTAAAATTTCTGTTTCACGTGAAACAAACACTTCTTGGATGTTTTTTCCATGAAGTTCTTTTCCAAAAGAAAAGCGATAATGACCATATTCCACAATATCGTTATATTTTAACAAAATTGAATCCACTTTTAAATCAGACTGTGGACTGATTTTACGAATCTCAAAGGAATCATAATTTTTATAGAGTTCGTAACCCGCTTTAAGTGGTTGCTGATAATTAGATTGCTTGTTCAAGATTGCTAAAATATCAGAAAAATGTGCTTTACTGAGCTGCAAATCAGGAAATTTCTTTAAATAAGCCTGTAGCAAAAAACTTTGCACAGAGTAAGGTTGAGATTGAAATTCCTGCAGATTCGTCGCTACAATATTTTTAGTTAAATATGCTAATGCATCTTGCATTTGAGAAATTTCTGTTCCCAATTCTATTAAATGCTTCCTGAACTGCGGATTTTCTTGTTCTAACAATGGAAAATACTCATTTCGAATTCGATTGCGCAAATAATGGTTCTCTTGATTTGTCCAATCCTCAAAATGAAAAATAGGAGGGAAGTTTGATTTTTGAAAAGAAAGCAACGGTCTTATCAATTCTCCATTTGCAAATTTTTGTTTTTCTTTCATTCCTGAAATATGACATAAACGGCTGCCACGAAGAATTCTCATAAAAATCGTTTCTGCTTGGTCATCAGCATGGTGTGCTGTCACCAAAGCTGTGCAATTTTCTTCTAACATAATTTTTTTGAAAAAAGCATAGCGAAAATCACGCGCTTTTTGTTCTGAGAATGGTCCAGAAAAACTTGATGTAAAAATGCTTACACCAAGTTTCGTTGCTATTTTTTTTAGTTCTTCTTCCTCAAAATCAGATTCTTCTCTCACTCCATGATTAACATGAGCAAGGTAAATTTCTATTTCTAGTTTTTCGCGATATTTATAAAACCAGTCAAGCAAAGTCATAGAATCTAGTCCACCAGAAATAGCAAGTAAAACTTTTCTATGATGTCTGAAATAGCCTTTTTTTTGCACCATTTGAAAAAATTGTTGTTCTATCATTTTAAAACCTCATAAATATCATCTGCAATTTTAGAAATGGTGTCATAATCAGCATGATTTGTAAAAATAGACAGAACAAAAGGAGAATTAGCATAAACAATTGCAACATCATGCTTAAAATCATAAGCATCCCCAATTTTATGAGCTACTTTTACATTTATATTCTTAGAAATACGCTGTCCATCAAAATTTGTTTGTGATAGTGCATTGATAATGTCCCCATTTTGTTCATAGATAGCTTCCATCACATTTCCTGCCATCCTTGCTGAAGCATCGCGTTTTTCCACATCCCATTTTTTCCCAGCAATTTGCTCAATTGTTGCTTGATAAGTGCTGTCTGATTGATTAGTAATATAATATCCTAAAATATTTGTAGCTGCATTATCTGATTCTTTTGCAATATGGTTCATCAAATCCTGAATGCTGTAGGACTTATTATCTGATTTTTTAGAAATGCTTCCACTACCTTCTGTATCATAAGCACCTGAATAGTCATTTACAGCAGGAATATATTTTAAACCAGAAGATGATTTGTATTTTCCTTCATTTAATTGCTTCTGAGCGTAATAAAGAATAGGAAGTTTTGCCACACTAGCAGAATACATTTCCAAATCTGGGTTTATACCAGCAGTTTTTCCAGAATCTAATTGTTTTACATAGATCGAATAGTCTGCTTTATTGTACTTGCTTGTTAAAATCTCTTGAACTTTATCCATACGATTATCTGTATCAGATAAGTATTCCATATCAATCCAACCTTTGCCTTCAACATAAGCATATTTTCCTGATGTCGTCTCAGCAAGTTGAGTAATTTTCACTGGATGATAAGGTAATAAATTCGTCTTAACTTCTTTTGTTCCATTTATAAAAGGTTGATTGTAAACTACAAATGATGGTCTAAGCCACATTGTTTGAGAAACATCTGCACTAGATTGGACAATATCATCATAAATCATTCGTTTATCAGCAGGAACAAATTGCCCATTTGCGAGTTTAAAAACTGGGAGTCCTTGTTCATTGACTTGTAAGTCAGAAAGTTTAATTGATGTATTCGGAGTTAAACTCCCAGCAACTTTTTCTAAATTTAAGGACGTATAAGTTGGAATTTGCTCATAAACATTTGGATTGGTTGGAAGATCCGTGTAGTAGTTACTGTAGATCGTACTAGTAATTTCATACTGTTGCTTTGCAGTCAATTCGACATCTTGTTCCGTACTTACTACTACTTTTGCAGTTAAAAATGCTGGCAACAATAATAGAAATAGCAACTTACGCATGCTCTCCCCTTTCCTTTTTAGTCTCTTCTAATTTTAATGCCTGATTCTTTCTGGATAATTCTTCTAATTTTTCATCAGAAAACTCCAAAAATTGTTCAATCGTTTTTAATAAATTTTCCATCCTTACTGTGGCAACAATCCTGGGATTGTATAGATATATTCCCCTTGTTTAGAATAATAATATTTAGCACGTGCATATTTAGCAGCATATTCTTCATCTTTTAATTTATTAGCAAAAGCTTTTTGAGATTCTTTTTCGTTACTTATTTCTTCGTATCTCTTTTGTAGATGCATCAATTGTGTTCGACGTTCTAATAAATTTCGATAGCTTTGAACCAAATTAAATGTCGGTAAAATAAACAATAAGATGACTAAAATCAACACCCACCCCATAAAGCGATTCTTTTTTCTTCTTTCTTGCTCTAAATAACGGCGATGTTGGTTTTCATCTTGTATATAGCGATTATTTAATTGAACAATATTTCTAGCCATCTACTTCTACCTTTGTTTCTTTTATAATTTCGTACATTTTAGTGGCATCTTCTTTTTTAGTACTGTCTTTCATTTCTAGAACACGAACTAATAAAATTTTATTTCCAAAACGAATCTCTATTTCATCATTGATTTTTAAATCTGTTGAACTTTTAGCTAAAATTCCATTTACTTTAATTCTTCCCTTATCGGCCACCTCTTTAGCAATAGGACGACGTTTTATAATACGGGATACTTTTAAATATTTATCTAATCTCATAAAGTTACCTCAATTTATTATTTTACCATTTTTTAAGAAAATATTATAGATGAAAGCGAAACTTTACAAAATTGTAAAGTTAGCAATTTTTCTTTTGATTTTTAATTTCTACTAATTTTTCTGAAAACTGCAAAAGTCCTTCTAAAATTTCATAATCTTTTTTATTTTTTACATCAAATATAACTTCAATCAATCCCTTATTTTCTGAAATTCTTGCTTTTAAATTTGTCACAGAAAGAGCTTCAAAGTAATCTTGAGTTAAGAAAAACTGTTGAGAAACTTTTTCAAATCGGACAATCACAGCTTGTTGCTTTTTTTCAACAAGCTGAACAAAAGCTTGATCTAAATAAGACTTTACAAGACCAATTTCTAATAAAAAGGCAACAACATCTGGATATTCTCCAAAACGATCCATCAACTCATTCTGTAATTCTTCATAATTTACACGACTGTCAATCTCGCGAATACGTTTGTAAATTTCAATTTTCTGCCTTTCATCAGCAATATAATCACTAGGAAGATAGGCATCAATCTGCAAATTAATTTCAGCATTTCCTTTTTGCCGTCTTTTTTCTTTGCCTTGTTTTTTAGCAATAGCCTCTTCTAATAATTGAGAATACATCTCAAATCCAACAGAATCAATAAAACCAGATTGTGAACTTCCTAAAATATTTCCAGCACCACGAATAGATAAATCTCGCATAGCGATTTTAAAACCAGAACCTAATTCTGTAAATCCTTTTATAGTTTCCAAACGTTTTTCAGAAATTTCTGTTAAAACCTTGTCAGGACGATACATGAGATAGGCATAAGCAATACGATTACTACGACCAATACGCCCTCTTAATTGATATAAAGTTGACAATCCCATATGATCTGCATTTTCAATAAAAAGAGTATTAACATTAGGAATATCAACACCAGTTTCAATAATAGTCGTTGTCACCAAAATATCATATTCCCCATTGATAAAATCAAGTAAAGTATTTTCAAGAAGAATTTCACTCATTTGACCATGTACATATCCAATATAAGCTTCTGGAATCAATTCTTTCAATTCTGAAACTTTTCGCTCCATTGTGTCAACTTTATTGTAAAGATAGTAAACCTGCCCCCCTCGATCCATTTCTCTTAAAACTGCATCTCGAATAACTGTTGCATTATTTTCTAAAACATAAGTTTGAACTGGGTAGCGATTTGTTGGAGGAGTTTCAATAACTGATAAATCACGTATACCTAACATAGACATATGGAGTGTACGAGGAATAGGGGTCGCCGTCAAAGTTAAAACATCAACTTTTGTTTTCAACTCTTTTAATTTTTCTTTATGCTTAACTCCAAAACGTTGCTCCTCATCAATAACAATGAGTCCTAAATCAGCAAATACAATATCTTTTGACAGGAGACGATGCGTTCCAATAATAATATCCACCTGCCCTTTTTTTAATTTTTTTAAAATTATTTTTTGTTCTGATTTACTTTTAAAACGACTTAATACTTCAATGTTGATAGGAAAATCGTTAAAACGGTCCTTAAAGTTCGTATAGTGCTGTTGAGCTAAAACCGTAGTGGGAACTAAAATTACCACTTGTTTATGATCATTTACTGCTTTAAAAGCAGCTCTCATAGCTACTTCCGTCTTCCCAAAACCAACATCCCCAACTAAAAGACGGTCCATAGGATGATCACTTTCCATGTCTTTTTTAACTTCTTTTATAGAACGCAACTGATCTTCTGTTTCTACATAAGGAAAATCATTATCAAATTCTTGCTGATAAGAATCATCACTAGAAAACGCAAATCCCTTTAATTGACTTCTCTCTGCGTAAAGTTTAATTAAATCCTCAGCAATGTCTTCAACTTGATGTTGTACTCTCTGTTTAGTTTTTTGAAAACGTCCATCATTTAATTTATTGATCTTAGGCGCTTTACCATCACTCGCAACATATTTAGAAAGTAGATGAATCTGATCAACAGGAATAGAAATACGATCTGCATTTTGATATTGAATAGTGAGATAATCACGATGAATTCCTGAAATTTCAATCGTCTCAATTCCTAAATATCGCCCAATTCCATGAACGTTATGAACAACATAATCTCCTTTTTCCAGCTCATTATAATTTTTCAAACGTTCAGCATTAGAAATACTTTGCCTGCGAACTTTTCGTTTTACTTTTTTTTGCAGAATATCATATTCAGTGATTAAAACAATTTTTTCGTCTACAAAATTAAATCCTTGAATTAAACGTCCTTCTACTAATTGAACAGCATGTTTATGAATTTTAGTATCATTAACATAATCAAGTGGAATTTCATATTCTTGTAAACTTTTATGTAAACTTTGTAAAGTCAATAAAGAATTTGATTGTATAATAACTGTGTAGTTAGATTTTTTATAGCGACTGATTTCTTCTTTCAAAAGCTGAAATTGACTAAAAAATTCCTGCATAGGATACTGATTGAACTGATAAAGAGAATCAAATTTTAAATTTCCCAGTCCTTTATGAAAATTGGAAAAGAAGGTAGCTGGTTTATACTTTCTAAATATTGAATAAACATCTACAAAATAAGATTGATTTTCAACCGCTTTACTAGTTTGTAAATCTTCTGTCAATAAATTTGCTGTTTCTAATTGAAACTGAGCATATCTATTCATAATTTTTTGAAAATCATCAAAGAAAATTGGGCTATGTTTTGGAAGATAATCAAGAATTGTCCATTCATTTTGATAAAAATAAGACAATAATTTTCTAATATCAGTATGTTGAATTTGTTCTTTTGTACTAGCTAAAATCTCCTCTAAATAAGATTTTGAAGTTGAATCTACAGTTTTTTCTATAAGATTTTCTATTTTTTTCTGTGCACTTTTATAATCTGCTTTAGTAAATATGATATCTGTAGCAGGATGAATATGCACATGTTCTACATTTTGAATAGAAATTTGATTTTCAGGATTAAATAGACGAATACCATCAACTTCATCACCAAAAAATTCAACCCGAAAAGGCATTTGACTAGAGCGCTCAAAAATATCTAAAATATCACCACGAAGACTAAACTCCCCTTGTTTCAATACTTGTGATACTTGCTTATAACCTGAATTTAGCAATTGAGAAATCAAATCTTTCAACTCATATTCTTGCCCTATTTTTAAATCAATATAAGCTGAATTGAAATTAACAGGATTGGGTAAAAATAGTTGACTAGCTGCCACATTAACTATCAAAAATCCTGATTGTTGAGAATCTAATAAAAAATCTAGAGCTTCCAAACGAGAAAAAATCTTTTCTTGAGAAGAAAAAACAAACTCAGCTAACGGAGTATCATCTGCAAGAAATGTATAGACCCTCTCTTCTCCCACCAAGCCAATCAGATCACTAGAAAGTCTTTCTGCTTCACTATAAGTAGACGTTAAAATCAAAATTTTGTGATTCTCCTCTACACAAGAGGCCATTGTAATAGCCTTAGTTGAAGATGACAAACCCATTAATAACTGCCGAGTTGATTTATTTAGATTTCTTTGCCAATCAACTATTTGTTTATTTTGATTAAATAACTCAATAATATCCATCTTTTTATCCATTGTATTGTTGCATTGTTTGTTCAAAATTATTAGAATGTAAATAATAATTTACAGCACTGTCAACTTTGTCAAGTATATTTAAAATTATAGCATAGTCTCCTTTTGAAAATTTTCCTAACACATGGTGAATAATGGTTATATTATTTTCGGGACGACCAATACCAATTTTAATTCGTTTAAATTCTTGGGTTCCTATATGTTTTATAATTGATTTGATGCCATTGTGACCACCAGCTGATCCTTTTGCTCTAAGTCGTATTTTTCCTACTTCCATATCTAAGTCATCATAGATAACCACTAAATCTTCAATATCTAGACCATAATAAGATAGAAGAGCATGAACAGCCTTTCCACTCTCATTCATAAAGGTCGTTGGTTTGACAAAATACACTTTCTCACCATTAAAAAATGTAGAAGCTATTTCTGCTTGAAAAATTTTATCAGTTGTAAACTTTAAATTTTGTTCTTTACACATTTTGTCAATTAGCATAAATCCGACATTATGTCTTGTTTCAAAATATTTTTCTCCAGGATTTCCCAAACCTACAATCATCTTTACCATTTTTTACCTCTAAAAAGACCAAAAGGGCTGGAAAAGTTTTTCCAACCTCGTTTATATTTAGTTTACAATGCTTTACACATTAAATCTAAATTCCATAATATCGCCATCTTGAACGATATATTCTTTTCCTTCTTCACGCAGTCGTCCTGCTTCTTTGACTGCTTTTTCACTTCCATATTTCACTAAATCATCATAAGACATGGTTACAGCACGAATGAAGCCTTTCTCAAAGTCTGAGTGAATAATGCCAGCTGCTTGTGGTGCTTTCATGCCACGTTTAAATGTCCAAGCTCGAACTTCTTTTTCTCCTGCTGTAAAATAAGTTCCAAGTCCTAATAAATGATAAGCTGCTCTGGTTAATTTGTCAACCCCAGATTCGTTCAAGCCCATTGCTTCAAGAAATTCAGCTTTATCTTCATCATCTAGCTCAGAAATTTCTTCTTCAGCACGCGCAGATATAACCACTACCTCTGCATTTTCAGTTGCTGCAAACTCGCGAATTTGTTGAACATACTCAATATTATCCGAATCTGCTACCTCGTCTTCACCAACATTCGCAACATAAAGCACTGGTTTTGTAGTCAATAAAAATAATTTTTTGACAATCTTTTGTTCTTCCTCATCAAATTCAATGGTACGAGCTGATAAACCATTTTCTAAAACTGGTTTGATTTTTTGCAAAACATGAAACTCAGCTACTGAATCTTTGTCTTTTTGCGTTCGAGCAACTTTTTCTACACGTGTGTAGCGTTTATTGATACTTTCTAAATCTGCTAAAATCAACTCAAGATTAATTGTTTCAATATCAGCCATTGGGTCAACAAAACTTGACTCACGTCCTTGTTCCCGCATAACATTTTCATCATCAAAAGCCCGAACCACATGAACAATGGCATCAACTTCACGAATGTTAGCCAAAAATTTATTTCCAAGACCTTCTCCTTTTGAAGCTCCTTTTACAATCCCTGCAATATCTGTAAACTCAAAAGTTGTTGGCACTTTTTTCTGTGGTTTGATAAGCTCTGTTAATTTATCCAAACGAGCATCTGGAACTTCTACCCGTCCAACATTAGGGTCAATCGTCGCAAAGGGGTAGTTAGCTGCCTCTGCTCCTGCTTTTGTAATCGCATTAAATAAAGTGGATTTTCCAACATTAGGCAATCCCACAATTCCTGCTGTTAAAGCCATTTCGCTCTTCCTTTCACCTTTTCAATTCAATAAACCATTATATCATATTTACCACTATTTGACTTATAACTTAATCATTTTTGTAAAATGTTGTATTTTCCCAATAAAAATATTATAATTTTATTGAGGTATAGGAGGTAATGCCATGAAAAAAAGATATTTAAAACAATTATTGGTTGGTTTTGTTACAGTTTTTTCGCTCATCACTCTCATTGCATGCGGATCTCAAGAAAAAAAGATGTCATTTCAAAGAATTGATCAAAATTTGCAATACGACTTACGTTTAACCTATTATTATAAAGGAGATATTGTCACAAAACAAACTACTAATTCATTTTGGTCTTATAAAACCTTAGGAGCTACTAAAAAAGAAGATGTTAAAGACAGAATTGATAAAGCTTCTCAAATGTATCAAAATATTGAGGGAATTAAAGAAAAAGTCACTTATGAAGAAAAGGGAGTTAAGGAAACTGTAGAAATTAACTTTAATAAAGTAGACTTTGATAAATTAGCAACCTTACCTGGAATGTATACAGATAAGAATACGAGAAAAAGTAAAAAAGTTAGTATGAAAGCTAGTAAAGAACTCTTAACAAGTAAAGGTTTTAAAGAAATTACAGACGGTAAATTTGAAAAATTAAAATAAGATTATGAAAAGGTGCTAAGAAATCAATTTCCTAGCACTTTTTTTAGTTTTCGTTCAAAATCATATCGGCTCATCATCACGATATGTTGGCAATTTGTACAGCGAATTTTAATATCCGCACCCACTCGAATAATTTCCCAACGATTTGCTTTTTTGCCTGTAGATTTAATCGTACAAGCATGTGGTTTTTTCATTTCAACAAAATTTCCTACATCATACATTAGTTTGTTCTCACTGGTGTAATCAATTGAATAAAGTTCTCTGTATCTTCATTTGGAACTAAAGTAAATGGACGTACAGCCGAAATAAAGCTGATTGTAACTTTTTCACTATTAATAGCTTTCAATGAATCAATTAAATACGTTGGATTAAAACTAATGGTTAAATCTTGACCTGATATACTTTCAGTATCAATTTCTTCATTTACACGGCCAACTTCAGGAGAGTTCACATGTGCACTAACTACACCATTTATAATTTCTAATTTAACTGTTCCATTTTGAGTTGCATTTGAAAGAAGGCGTGCGCGTTCCATTGCATAACGAAGGTTATTTTTATCAAATGTTACGATACTAGTAAATTCTGTTGGAATTAAACGGTCGGTATCAGGATAATTTCCCTCTAACAGCCGAGTGTAGAAGCTAATATTTTCACTTCTAAAGAGCAATTGATTATTTGTGAAGTAAATCTCTACTGTTTCAATATCATCCGTAAAAACGGCTGAAAATTCGCGTAGAGAACGACTAGGAATAACAACATCAAAATTATCCCCATTTTTTTCTAAAACAATCTTCTTTTGACTCATCCGATGAGAGTCTGTTGCAACCGTCTTTAAATTTTTATTTTCTGTTAAAACAAAATGAACCCCCGTTAAAATCGGGCGACTTTCTTGTGTACTAGCTGCAAAAGCTGTCTCGTTAATAATATTTTTAAGAACACTTGTTTCAAGCACCAAAGGATTACTTGCTGAAATTTCTTGAATACGAGGGTATTGATCTGCATCTTTTCCTTTTAAGGTAATTTCTGATTTGCCACTAGTTAAAACAATTTGCTTTTGCTCAATTTCTTTAAAATCAAGTGTAACATCAGGAAGACTTGATACAACATTGATGAAAAAAGTTGCTTCAAGTAAAATGGAGCCTGAAGAGGTCACTAAAAGCCCTGCATTTTCATTTTTAATTGAAATAAAATTTTCAATAGAAATTTGTCCATTTGAACCAATTAATGTAATTCCTTCATTTGTAACATCAATTTTTACTGTAGAAAGAATTGGAATAGCATTTTTAAGACTAATAGCGCGTTTGGTTGTATTTAAAGCTTGTAAAAATAAATTTTTATTGATTGAAAAGTTAATCATAGACACTCCTTTTATTATTTTATGATTATTAAGTTAATAGTAATAGTAGTTTGTGTGAAACTTGTGGGAAAGTTTCCTAATCAGCGATAGAACACAAAAACAGACCTGTTTATAAATTGTGAATAACTTTAACATTTTTTCTGCAATTATCCACAGTTATCTGATTTTATTTTTTATGTTTTCTATTTCTAATCGAAGATTATCATCCATTTCTAGCATTGTTTTTATTTTCCCATGAGCATGTATGACCGTTGTATGATCTTTACCGCCAAATTCTCTTCCAATTTTTGGAAGACTGTTATCGGTTAATTCACGGGCCAAATACATAGCTACTTGTCTAGCAAGGACAATATTTTGAACCCGACGACTTCCTTTCATTTCTTTAACGCTAACTCCATAGAAATTTCCAACTTCTGTTTGGATTTTATCAATTGGAATAACTAAAATTTGACTTGCATCTTGTTTTCGAGCTCGAATAGCTTCAGCAGCAGCGTCAATTGTAATTTCTTTCAGATTTTTTACTCTAGCCATAAGAGAAATATCATTTAGAGCACCTTCTAAATCTCGCACATTTGAATCAAATTGACCTGCTAGATATTCTAAGGTATCATTTGGAAAGATGTAATCTAAATCTTCTATCTTATTACGTAAAATGGCGATTCTTGTTTCAAAATCAGGTGGAGTAATGTTTTGAGTTAATCCCCATTTGAAGCGCGTGACTAAACGTTCTTCAAGATTATCCAGATGATCAGGACTTCGGTCACTTGTTAGTACAATTTGTTTATTGTCTCCATGTAAAGCATTAAAAGTATTGAAAAATTCTTCTTGAGTAGAAACTTTCTTTCCACCTAAAGACTGAATGTCATCAATCAATAAAAGATCGAGGCTTCGATAAGTTCTCTTAAAGCTTTCCATTTCCCCTAATCGAAGATGTTCTAAAAAGTCGTTGATAAAAGTCTCAGCAGGAATGTATTTCACTCTAGCATCAGGAATATTTTCTAAAATTTGATTTCCAATTGCATTTAGTAAATGGGTTTTTCCTAATCCTGGTCCACCATAGATAAACAATGGATTATAAGTTGTTGCTAAATTTTCAGAAACAGCGAGTGCCGCCGATAGAGCCCAAACATTTCCATCGCCTTGAACAAAATTATCAAATGTATATTTTGCTTTTAACCCGGTTTCAATGGGAGGAAGGCTTGGTTTAACTACTGAATGATTTGTATTTGTTGATTGAGTAACTTCATCATTTTCCTCTTGAAAGATATAGTGTACGGTAATTTGGTCATTATAAATTTCAAAACCTGCAGTAATGATGACATCTGCTAAATTTTGATCCCAAAATAATTGTTTGACAGGACTGTCAAGAAGTACAGTAGCTTGAAAATTTTCAACTTTCATTAACCGAGCTCCTGAAACAAAATAATCATATGTATTTTTTTTGATTTGTTTTTGAGCCAATTCTAAAACACGCGCCCAAAAATTAGCTTCTTGTGACATAAGAAACCTCCTTCCTTGCTAATAAATCTTCGTTATATTTAATTATCCATAGAAGTTATTTTAACATAAAATGCAAAAGTTTTCCACAATCTGTGGAAATAAATTCACATTGTTCTTTGAAGTTTTCCACAGATTGTGAATAAAGCAGTTTTTCTGTGATTTATTAAGGTTTTCTTATAAAATAAGAGTGGATAACTCTGTGACTTGAAAGAATAAAAATAACAGCCTTATTTAAAGCTGTCAATAATTCTTTGATATTCTTCTAGGTTTGAAAAATGAATACAAATTTTCCCTGATTGAGATTGTTTAGAAAATTGAAGAGAAATCTCTGTACCAAATATCTTTTTTAATCTTTTTTCTTCCTCTTTGAGGAAGAGATGATGTTTATTTTTTGTTACAGTTTTTGTCTGTTGGGAATGCAATTGTTTTTCTAACTGCCGAACAGAAAGGCCTTGAGATAATATTTTATCAAACCACTGATTTTGCTCTTTTTCTGAGAGATTGATGAGCAGACGAGCGTGTCCTTGAGAAATATTTCCTTCTTTTATCGCTTCGATAATATTGAGAGGTAAATTTAATAACCGAACAGAATTTGTAATATAAGGACGTGATTTTCCCATAGTCAGAGCGATCTCTTTATGTGTCAACCCTTTGTCAATCAAATATTGATAAGATTGTGCTTCTTCTATAGGATTTAAATCTTCTCGTTGTAAATTTTCAATAATGGCTTGCTTCATCATTTCATCATCTGTTACTTCTTTTATAATAGCTGGTATATTTGTTAAGCCTGCTAATTTAGCAGCTCTAAAACGTCTTTCACCAGCTAGCAATTCATAACCAATTATCGGAGATTTTCGTACAATAATGGGCTGAATAATCCCATGTTCTTTTATAGAATTAGCAAGCTCAGTAATTTTTTCTTCTGAAAATTCTTTTCTTGGTTGATAAGGATTAGTTTGAATGTCCTTAAGTGCAATATATTGATATTTTTCCATGTTTATATAGAATAACACACCTTTACAATTCTGTAAAGATGTGTTAATAAAGTGTCAATTATTTGAATCTAAATCTTTTGTAGATTTTGTAAGCTTAATGGTAGTAGTAGTTTCTTTTCCATCACGATAGAAAGTGATTTTTATGTTGTCACCAATTGAATGTTTGTATAAAGCGGATTGTAAATCACTTGTTGAAGAAATTTCTTTATCATCTACTTTTGTAATCACATCATATTTTTGAAGTTTTCCTTCAGCTGGCATTCCAGATTGAGCTGAACGTACGACAACTCCACTAGTTATTTTTGATGGGAGTTTTAAACGTGATAGATCTGAACTAGACAGATTAGTGATGTCAATCATTTGGATTCCTAGAGCTGGTCGTGTAACAGTTCCATTTGCTTCTAACTGGTTAATAATGTTTATAACATCATTAGATGGAATAGCAAATCCTAATCCTTCAACCGAAGTTCCGCCGTTGTTAGCTATTTTACTTGAAGTAATACCAATTACTTGCCCTTGGATATTCACAAGTGGTCCACCAGAGTTCCCTGGGTTGATAGCTGTGTCTGTTTGAATAGCTTGTGTTGAAATCGTTTGTCCGTCTTCAGATTTTAGAGAAACATTACGATTTAAACTAGAAATAATTCCTTGAGTCACAGTATTAGCATAATTTGAACCAAGTGGACTTCCAATTGCAATAGCTGTCTCACCAACAGTCAATTTGCTAGAATCTCCAAATTCAGCAACTGATTTTACTTTATCAGCACTGATGCGAACAACGGAGATATCAGAATAAGTATCTGACCCTACAATTTCTCCAGGAACTTTATTACCATCTGCTAAACGAATGTCAACTTTTTTAGCACCACTGATAACGTGGGTATTGGTTACTAAGTAAGCGTATTTTCCATCTTTTTTATAAATAACTCCAGATCCTTCGCTAGCTACTTGTTGAGAATTATCATTGTTATTATTTGAATCATCATTTCCAAACACACTGTTTTGTGAATTATTATTAGCATAGGTAATAACGGATACAACAGCATCTTTTACTTTACTCACAGCTTGTGTTGTGGAATTTGTATTTTTATAAGCAGTAGTAACTTGATTAACTTTAGTCGTTGTAGAGCTATTTGTTGATAATTTAGATGAAGTTAAGTTTCCAAGTAAACCACCAATAAAACCTATAGCTAAGACCATGAAAAGCAATAACAATTTTTTTGTGAAATTTGAAGAGTTTTTCATATCTTCCTCCTAGTTATTTCAATTACTGAAAGTATAAAGAATTTAACTTAATTATAGCTTAAATGTTTTATCTTTTCCACAAATTGTGGATAACTTTTAAAATCTGTGATTTTCTAAGTCATTTATAAGGTAATTTATTTTTTATCCTGTGAATAAGGTGTGAAATAATTGTGGATATGGTAGAATAGAGATATGAAAATAAAACTTGTAACTGTTGGAAAATTAAAAGAAAAATACCTTAAAGATGGAATAGCAGAGTATGTAAAACGTTTAGGACGCTTTACTAAATTTGATATGATTGAACTTCCAGATGAAAAAACACCCGATAAGGCAAGTCATTTAGAAAATCAACAAATTCTTGACAAAGAAGGAACTCGTATTTTATCGAAAATAACTGATAAAGAATTTATGATTGCTTTAGCTATTGAAGGGCAACAATTTCCGTCAGAAGAATTCAGTAAGAGATTAAGCGATGTGACTGTTCGTGGATTTTCGGATATTACTTTTGTGATTGGTGGGAGTCTTGGTCTGTCTACTGCTGTCAAAAAAAGAGCTAATTTGCTGATGAGTTTTGGAAAATTGACACTTCCTCATCAGTTAATGCGATTAGTTTTAGTAGAACAAATTTATCGAGCATTTATGATTCAACAAGGAAGTCCCTATCATAAGTAATCTTGACGTCATAGGCTTTTTTTGTTAAAATGATAGAGCATTGGTCTCATAGCTCAGCTGGATAGAGCATTCGCCTTCTAAGCGAACGGTCGCAGGTTCGAATCCTGCTGGGATCATATAAGAAAAGGGCACGGGAAAGCGTGCCTTTTTCTATAACTGGATAAAGAAGTCTTTTGAGATGTAAAAATGTGTCGTTTAGAGTTTTTTTCAATTTATTTATGAAGATTTTGTATAATTACCTTGTAAGATTTCTTACAAAAAACAAACATTAAGGAGAAATTATGAAAAAGTTGTTTGCTAAAAAAGAGGTAGTAAAAAAGGAAGTTGTAGAATTTAAAGAACTGAATGATGAGCAGTTAGATAAAATCATTGGTGGGGATAGTCGAATCAGAATGGGATTTGATTTTTCAAAACTTTTTGGTAAATAATTATTTAGGAGAATAATATTGTGAAAATAGAATTTATACATTGGATTATTTTCTCAATTATAGAAGCTGTTTCTGTTGTATACTGCTATAAGAAAATAAGTAGAGTGAATAAAGTGAATATTCACTTTACTTTGTTGTGTTTA
The DNA here is from genome assembly GCF_001839535.1 of Streptococcus sp. HMSC36C04. Lineage (NCBI taxonomy): Bacteria > Bacillati > Bacillota > Bacilli > Lactobacillales > Streptococcaceae > Streptococcus > Streptococcus sp. HMSC36C04. The sequence goes on from NZ_KV841587.1 coordinate 18,343, forward strand.
GGAATTGTATTTTTAACTGATTTCACTACTTTAATACATTATTCCATTAGATATATGATGTTTTTTATTCAACCATTATTTTTTTATTTATATTTTTTTAAAGTAAAAAAAGTTAAAAAACATCTTTCTGTATTTTTAGCACTATTTTTATCTTTAGCTGTGTCAAGTTCTGAAACCTTCTTTTCAGTCATTATTTCTTCTGTTACAGGTGATAAGTTTGTTGATAGATACTGGGGATTGTTCTATATTTTTATCAATATCATTTCTTTAGTTTTTATTTTAAAAGCAATTGATTATTTTAAGTTTAATTTTAAATATTTTAAAAAGGCGGATTTTAAAGAGAATATTGTGCAGTTAAACTTTTATCTCTTATTTATTCATTTTTTATTAAATTTGTCGCATTGGCTTAGTAATATGAAAAATTTAAATAGTTTTTCTAGTATGATTGCTACAATTTGCTTTTTAATGTTTATGTCAACTTTATTCTACTTACAATCTATTCGCGAAAAGTATGAAAAAGAAGAACAAATTAAACAGAAAGAACGAGAACAACTACAATTACAAAAATATACAGATGAAATTGTTAATCTGTATAATGAAATTCGAGGTTTTCGTCACGATTATGGTGGGATGTTGGCAAGTTTTCAATCAGCTATTCATACAGGTAATATAAAAGAAGTGGAGCGAATCTATCAGGAGGTTCTCGTAAATGCTAATTTACAGCTTCGTTCTGATAAATATACGTATTTTGATTTAAATAATGTTGGAGATTCAGCACTTAGAAGTGTTATGACGCAAACATTGTTTAAGGCACGAGATTACAATATAGAATTAACATTTGAAGTAAAAGATTTTGTCAAGCCCCTGCCGATTAAATTGTTAGATCTGGTTAGAATGACAAGCGTCCTTTTGAATAATGCCATAGAAGGATCAGCAGAAAGTTATCAAAAAACGATGAATGTTTCTTTGGTGGATTTAGATACAGAAACAATCTTAGTCATTCAAAATTCACGTAAGAAAAGACCGCTAGATTTAGAAGAGATTTACCAAACTGATTTTTCAACAAAGGGTGAAGGACGCGGTTTAGGCTTAAGCAATATCAAAGAAATTATTAACAACTATGAAGGAATTATCCTCGATACTAAAATTGAGGATGAATATTTTACACAAGTAATGAGAGTGCGGAAAGAAGGTTTATAATGAAAGTATTAGTATTAGAAGATGAAATTTCACATCAAGTAAGAATGGAAACAACTTTGGCAGAGATTGCGAAAGAAATGGGAATTACGATAAAAGTTAAAGTAACTGGCAAAGTAAGAGAATTTAAAGAATATATTGAAAATGATGAGGTGAATCAATTATATTTTTTAGATATTGATATCAAAGGAGAGGAAACAAAAGGTTTAGAAATAGCAAAATTTATACGTCATCACAATCCGTATGCTATTATTGTTTTTGTTACAACGAAATCAGAATTTGCCACTATGACCTTCAAATATAAGGTATCTGCACTGGATTTTGTTGATAAAAATTTGAGTGATGTTGCTTTTAAAAAACATATAAAAGACAGCATTGAGTATACAAAAGCGACATTGATTGAAAATAAAGATATGGTGGATTATTTTGAATATAGCTTTCGTGGCGGAGAGGTTAGAATGCCTTTTAATGACATTTTATATATTGAAACGACAGGTTCTTCTCATAAATTAAGAATTGTCGGTAAAAACTTTTTTAAAGAATTTTATGGTACTATTGCAGATATTCAAGAAAAAGATAAAGAAACAAGACGTTTCTTTTTACCTCATAAATCTTATCTAGTCAATATTGGAAACATCAAAGGTTATGACAAAAAAATGCGAGAAATAATTTTTTATGAAGATCATCGTTGTCCGATTACTCGAATGAAAATTGGAAAGTTAAAGGCTATTTTAGAGGAATTAAAAGGATAAATAGAATAGGCAAATGAAATAGCAAATATAGTTAAATTTTTAAATAAAAACTATTGACAAAGTTTTCCAAACTGGTATAATAGTATATGTTCTGTGGAAGAACATATATGGTCCGTTGGTCAAGGGGTTAAGACACCGCCTTTTCACGGCGGTAACACGGGTTCGAATCCCGTACGGACTATATCATCCGGCATAGCTCAGTTGGTAGTAGCGCATGACTGTTAATCATGATGTCGTAGGTTCGAGTCCTACTGCCGGAGCTACTAAGCATTCATAAAGAATGCTTTTTTATATAACTAAAGAATACTAAAAGCCAAACTGTCTTATTGTTCAGCTTGGCTTTTTAACTATGACAATTTTTTCTTACGTATCTTATTGTAAATTATAAATAAGGAGATTCCAGATAAACATGCTATACTACCTTCTTTAAGACCATTTGGGATAAATGTCAGTTTTATTTTTCCTGCGCCTTTTTTGACATCAATTTTCATAAAGCCATTTTGTGCTCTTGAAATTTTAATTGGTTTTCCGTTTTGTGTTGCAGCCCAACCTTTATCATAAGGAAGTGTGAAGAATAGAGAACTATCTCGTTGAGCTTGATAATGTGCTGTTATTGTATTATGTTTTGTTGTCACGGATACTTTTTGTCGTTGAATCTTGTTTATCGCTTGTTGAAAATGATTGGTGTTAAGCGTATAAAATTCAGGACTATCAAATGAAACTTTTGAGTTATCTGGGAAAGATATTTTAACGGTTATGGTTTGTTTTTGCTTAAAATAACCAAGATTAAAAAATGGAAAGACATTGTTGGTACCATAATGCATTTTTTGATTATTATTTACAGTTATGTCAACTGATTTTTGGTTGTCATTTGAGAAAGTTAAGTTTGGCAGAGTTAAATAAACTTGACTATTTGTTGGAACTTCTAAAGTGTAAGTTACACTAGCAAAGGAATCATGATTTTCTTTATCTACTTCTGCTGCTATTCTATTTCCAACCTGCTTAACATTATGATTACTTGTAGGAGATAATCTGTGATAATATTTTAAATTTAATCCAGAAAGCTGATTGAGAAAACGAGTTTGATTATCTAATGTTAAGTGATTAAACTTTACATCTCTGTAAATTGAATTTGTTAAAAATGCTAGTGAATTAGCATTTTTATTTTCATAAAGTGTTAAATTATCTTTCGTTTTAATGGAAGTAAAACCATATTTTTGAGGATTGTTTGTTGAAATATTATATTTTACACCCAATAAGCTATCCATAATGATACTATTGTTTTGATAACGTAAGTTTAAATTAGTTCCAGATGATTTAAAACCTAATTTATCAAGAATAGAACTAGCTGCGGTATTGCGAACAGAAGAAAATTGAGAGATACCATTATAATTGTATTTCATACTGTCATTTCCAGTTTGAATAGCTAATTTTTCAGTTCTAAAGAAATTGGAATTTTTCTTTTTACTGTAGTTGACGAGTAAATCAATAGCTGTTAAATCTTGTTCATAAGCATTTCTACTTGCAAAGACCCATTCTTTTGCAATTCCTTCCATTTGATAAAAACTATTTAAACTTAGTTCAAAGCAAACAAATAATAAAGTAGAAATAGTAAATATTTTAACAGAAATATATTTTTTTGTATAAGTCCAAGAAATTAAAAGATAAGCAATCAAAAACTCTAATGTTAAGATGAAATTAACAGAACCTAAAAATTTGTAATGATTCTTAAAAATAAAAGCAGCAATAAAACCAAGTCCTAAGATAGAAAAACTGGCTAGAATGTTTGTCAATTTAATCTCTTTTAGACGCTCCAAGCTTTCAGCAGCTAAGAAAATAATGACAATAGAAAAAGTCCAAGAGTAACGATGTAGGAACATATTTGGCGTGTGCATACCTTGCCAAAGCAGATCCAAAGGCTGTAAGTAAAAACTAGCTACTAAGAATATAATTAAAATAACATAGGAAAGTTTCACGTGAAACTTAATAGACTTTAAAGTGAAGAAGAGAATTGCTAGTAATAATGGAACAAGCCCAACATAAATCATCGGAATAGATCCATATTTAGTTGTGTCAAAAGCTCCAATAAAGTTTTTGGCAAAGATATCCAAATACCAACTTTTTTCAGTCAGTAAGGTTGTTACTTTTGTTAATTTCTCACCATGCGTTTTTAAATCTAGAAAAGTTGGTAGAATCATAATGAGACTAGTTATCCCAGCTGAAATTGACACAACTGTAAAGTCTATGAAAGATTTAATCCTAATTTTAAAATCCCATGAAGTTTGAACAAAGAACCACAATACAAGAAAGATCGCCATCATATAACCAAAATAATAATTTTGAATAAAAAGAATTGACAAAGCTGTAAAGTAAAGAACACGTCTTTTTTGAGTAATCAACTGGTGTAAACCAAGTAAAATAAGTGGAATAATAATGAAGACATCTAGCCAAGTTTTTATTTCAAGTTGACTAACTGCAAAACTCATTAGAGCGTAGGAAGTTGACAGTATTAATATAAGATAAGGAGAAATTTTTTTAAAGATACCTTTAATACTGATGAAACAAGTCAATCCCATCAAACCAAACTTTATCAGAGTAAATAAATATACTGCATCTGGCATATTTTTTAAATTGAAAAAGTAAACTAAAGGTGATAAAAAACTTCCAAGATAATAGCTAGATAAAGCATAAAAATTTAATCCAAGTCCACTTGTAAACGTGTAAAAAATACTGTCTGAACCATGCAAAATATTTCTTAAAGTAACATCGAAAATGACATATTGATGAAATCCGTCTCCTAATAGCGGAGAAGTGTCACTTTTCCAATAGATTCCATTTATAAGGTAAGTTATAAACAGAATCAAAAATGGAATAAAAAAGGCTATCAAATAATAATTTTTGAAGAGTTTTTTGATTTTTTTCATAAGCTATCGTAAAATACTAAAATTTAAGGAACTGAATCTTTCATCAGCTCCTATTTTTTGAAAAGTTTAATCTTTCCAAAGACTATTGACTTTTTCTTGTACTTCTTGATTTTCTAAAAATTCATCATAGGTTTCGTCAATACGATCAATGACACCATTTTTAGAAAGAACAATAATGTGATTAGCAAGTGTCTGGATAAATTCATGATCGTGGCTAGCAAAAATAATAGATTCTTTAAAGTTTTTCAGACCGTCATTTAGGCTAGAAATAGATTCTAAGTCTAAGTGATTGGTTGGATCATCTAGTACTAAAACGTTTGATTTGAGCAACATGAGCTTTGACAGCATGACACGAACCTTTTCACCACCTGACAAGACGTTGACAGACTTGTTAACCTCATCACCAGAGAAAAGCATGCGACCTAGAAATCCTCGAAGGAAGGTGTTGTCATCTTCTTCTTTACTTGCAAATTGACGGAGCCAGTCAAGAATAGATTCACCGCTGGCAAAATCTTTGCTATTGTCTTTTGGTAAATAAGATTGACTAGTTGTAATACCCCACTTGACAGTTCCTTCATAGTCAATATCTCCCATAATAGCTCGAATCAAAGCGGTTGTTTGAATGTCATTTTGTCCAATCAAGGCTGTCTTGTCACCCGGACGCAAGATAAAGCTGATACTGTCAAGGATGACTTCGCCGTCAATCTTGACAGAAAGGTTTTCGACTGTCAAGAGGTCATTTCCGATTTCGCGTTCGGCTTTGAAGTTAATAAATGGATATTTACGGCTTGATGGGACAATTTCTTCCAGTTCAATTTTGTCAAGCATTTTTTTACGAGAAGTTGCTTGCTTAGATTTTGAAGCATTAGCAGAGAAGCGAGCAACAAATTCTTGCAGTTGCTTGATTTTTTCTTCAGCTTTAGCATTACGATCTGCTAAGAGTTTAGCAGCTAACTCACTAGATTCTTTCCAGAAATCATAGTTACCAACATAGAGTTTGATTTTACCGAAGTCCAAATCAGCCATGTGTGTACATATTTTATTGAGGAAGTGACGGTCGTGGGATACAACGATAACGGTATTTTCAAAATCAACCAAAAAATCTTCTAACCAAGAGATAGATTGAATGTCAAGACCGTTGGTCGGTTCGTCTAGCAGCAGAACATCTGGTTGACCAAATAGAGCTTTTGCAAGGAGTACTTTTACTTTATCTCCATTGGATAATTCACTCATATTTTGATAGTGAAGATTTTCTGGGATATTCAAGTTCTGGAGGAGTTGAGAGGCTTCACTTTCAGCCTCCCAACCACCTAACTCAGCAAATTCACCTTCTAATTCAGCTGCTCGGATACCGTCTTTATCAGAAAAATCAGGTTTCATGTAAATGGCATCTTTTTCTTTCATAATGTTATAAAGATGCTCATTTCCCATGATAACTACATCAATCACTCGTTCTTCTTCATAATTAAAGTGATTTTGCCGAAGGACTGAGAGACGTTCGTCTGGTCCGAGTGAGATATTTCCAGTCGTTGGTTCGATATCTCCAGCTAGGATTTTTAAAAAAGTTGATTTTCCTGCACCATTAGCACCAATTAAACCATAAGTATTTCCTTTTGTAAATTTGATATTCACATCATCAAATAATTTTCGATCACTAAAGCGTAGTGAGACATCTGATACTGTAAGCAATAATTTTCTCCTAATTCTGTAATCTGTAATTAGTTTCATTTTACTAGAAAATTTGACTTTTTTCAAATGATTCGGGGATAAAATATGACATTTTAGAATATTGATAAGTAAGAGAAATTTCAAAAATTTATAATGAATTTAGAATATTTTTAGGAGGAGAAAATGAAAATTTTATTGGTAAATGGTTATCAAAAACATGATTTTTGTAAAGGAGAATTAAATTTTAGTTTGTATAATATTATGTTGGATAAATTACGTCACAATCATGATGTGCAATTATCGTCAGTTGAGAACTATAATGTAATAGACGAGAGAAATAAGTTTTTGTGGGCAGATTTGATTATTTTTCAATTTCCTATTTATTGGTTTAATGTACCTGGGAAGTTGAAATTATATATGGATGAAGTCTTTGAATATGGTCAATTTTATTCATTTGCAGATACTTATGGACAAGGTGGTTTAATGAAAAATAAAGAATATATCTTATCCACAACTTGGAATGCACCAGAAGAAGTTTTTAATAATCCGGCTGCATTTTTTGATGGAAAAAATGTAGATGATGTTTTGATTTCATTCCATAAGACCATGGAATTTTGTGGTTTAAAGAAAAGAAAAACACTATCTTTTCATAATGTTGTGAAAAATCCTCAATTTAAATTTTATAAACAGACAATAGAAGATTATTTTTTAAAAGAGTTGTAAATAGTGTAAAGGGGGCGTAAAGTGTTAGTTGTTTTTAATTTTAAAAATCAGATGTCAATCAAGCAACAATTAGAATTGTTAGAGAAGTTCAATCAACCAATAAGCAAGCAACATCAATTGATTATTGCTCCTATCATACCGGATTATAATGTATATCATTTTGACATTGCAGTTCAAAATTTGTCAATTAAAGGAAGAAATGTAGGTGATTTATCGCCTCAACATTTAAAACATTATAATATAAATTATGCTTTTGTAGGTCATTTAGAAAGGCAAAAGTATTTAAATGAAACAACAAGAATGATTCGCTCAAAGATTGACAATGCTTTACAGAAAGATATTATTCCTATTATTTGTGTAGGAAATCATGAAAATCCTATTTTTGAATGCGCAACATATTTAGATGATCTAGATCTTCAGGATAAACATATTATTGTAGCTTACGAAATATTGAGTGCAACATTAAAAGGAAAAAAAGATTATTCCTTTATAGATGTTGAAGAAAGTTTTCAAGATTTAAAAGATTATTTGGATAATTTAAGTGTAAAGTTTGGGTTTACATATCAGTTGATTTTTGGTGGTGGTGTAAACTGTGAAGATATTGAACAGATTTTAAATATTGGATTTGATGGGATTCTTATTGGAGATAGAATTGAAAGTTTGGTTGAAACCTACCAATACTTACTAAAAGATACTCTTGTATTGATGTAGAAAGACAAGGAGAAGAAAAAATGAAATCAATTTTAGTAACAGGTGGAGCTGGATATATTGGCTCTCATACTGTAAAGGCACTTTTAGATGCTGATTATGATGTGCATGTTTTGGATAATCTAGCATCAGGTGTCAGGGATGCGGTGGATGTAAGAGCGCACTTTAAAGAACTGGATGTTTATGATGAGCTGGCATTAAAAGATTATTTACAATCTCATAAAATTGATGCTGTATTGCACTGTGCAGGGGAAATCGTTGTTAGTGAAAGTATTGAAAATCCTAGTAAATATTTTGCAGCAAATGTAGCTGGTATGAATCGTGTGTTAAAAGTATTATCAGAAGTAGGAATTGATAAAATTATATTTTCTTCTACAGCTTCAGTTTATGGCAATAATTGTATGGATAAACCTGCAAATGAAGATACGCTATTAAATCCAGTAAATCCTTATGCAGAGACAAAACTGATGGGAGAACGCATGATTTATTGGATGGCCAACCGCTATAGTTGGAAATATGTCATTTTTCGTTATTTTAATGTTGCTGGTGCTGCTATGGATACTTCAAATGGTTTGAGGGTTAAAAATCCGACACATATTATCCCTAATATTAATAAAACGGCTCTTGGACAAAATGATGCTTTAAAAATTTATGGCGATGATTATGAAACGCGAGATGGATCATGCATTCGTGATTATATTCATGTTTTAGATTTAGCGCAGGCACATGTAAAGGGATTTGACTATTTGTTTACAGATTCGTCAACTTCACAGATTTTCAATTTAGGAACAGAACAAGGTTATACTGTCAAGGAAATTTACAATACTGCAGAGCAAATTTTACAGCAAAAAATTCCTCATAAAATTGTGGCACGTCGTTCTGGTGATCCAGCAAGTGTGTTAGCAAATGCTTCTAAAGCAAAAGAATTTTTAAATTGGCAAGCAACTTATTCTTTGAAAGATATTATATTATCTGATTATAAATGGCGTGTGAAAGCTGGTAATTCAATTGTCAAATAATTTTAAGAAGTGTAGAAATAGTTTCTACACATTTTTCTTGAAAATGGTATAATATTATCAAGAAAATTCAAGGAGAATGTGATGTCAAAACCTATTATTTTAACAGGAGATCGTCCAACAGGAAAATTACATATTGGTCATTATGTAGGAAGTTTGCGAAATCGTGTTTTATTACAAGATGAAGGAAAATATGAATTATTTGTATTTTTAGCTGATCAGCAAGCCTTGACAGATCATGCTAAGGATCCTAAGACAATTGTAGAGTCAATTGGAAATGTAGCATTAGACTATTTAGCTGCTGGATTAGATCCTGAAAAGACAACTATTTTTATTCAAAGTCAAATTCCTGAGTTGTCAGAGTTGTCAATGTATTATATGAATTTGGTGTCATTAGCGCGTTTGGAACGTAACCCAACTGTCAAGTCAGAAATTGCTCAAAAAGGATTCGGTGAAAGTATTCCAACTGGTTTTTTAGTTTATCCAATTGCACAAGCAGCAGATATTACTGCTTTTAAAGCGAATTATGTTCCAGTAGGAAATGATCAGAAACCAATGATTGAACAAACTCGTGAAATTGTACGTTCTTTTAACCATACTTATAATTGTGATGTCTTGGTAGAGCCTGAGGGCATTTATCCTCAAAATGAAGCAGCAGGACGTTTGCCGGGGCTTGACGGGAATGCAAAAATGTCTAAATCTTTAAATAATGGCATCTATTTATCTGATGATATGGATACTTTACAAAAGAAAGTGATGAGCATGTATACTGATCCTGACCATATCAAGATTGAAGATCCTGGTAAAATTGAAGGCAATATGGTTTTTCATTATTTAGATGTGTTTGGTCGTCCAGAAGATGCGCAAGAAATTACAGCAATGAAGGAACACTATCAACGAGGTGGACTGGGAGATGTGAAAACAAAACGCTATTTATTGGAAATTTTAGAGCGTGAGTTAGGACCAATTCGTGAACGTCGTGTTGAATTTTCAAAAGATATGGGAGCAGTTTACACTATGCTACAAAAAGGTAGCGAAAAAGCACGTCAAGTAGCTAGTCAGACCCTTTCTGAGGTAAAATCTGCTATGGGGATTAACTATTTTAAATAAAAATGAGCAAAACTATCACCAAAAGTGATGGTTTTTTAGATAATAGTGATTGACAAATACAGATAGAATGGTATCATATTAACAATAAATACGAGCTGTGCTCAATCAATAAAGAAAAGAGGAATTTGTGGATGTCTAACTGGGACACTAAATTTTTGAAAAAAGGTTTTACTTTTGATGATGTATTACTCATTCCTGCAGAGAGTCATGTTTTGCCAAATGATGCGAATTTACAAACAAAATTGGCTGAAAATTTGACACTCAATATTCCAATTATCACCGCAGCAATGGATACTGTTACAGAAAGTAAAATGGCCATTGCTATTGCTCGTGCTGGAGGTCTTGGTGTTATTCACAAAAATATGTCTATTGAGCAACAAGCGGATGAAATTCGGAAAGTTAAACGATCAGAAAATGGAGTTATCATTGATCCATTCTTCTTGACTCCAACTCATACGGTATCAGATGCAGAAGAATTGATGGAACGTTATCGTATCAGTGGTGTTCCTGTTGTTGAAACGCTTGAAAATCGCAAATTAGTTGGGATTATTACAAATCGTGATATGCGATTTATTACGGATTATAATCAACCTATCTCAGCGCATATGACGAGTAAAAATCTTGTGACAGCTCCTGTTGGAACAGATCTTGAAACGGCAGAGCGGATACTTCATGAGCATCGCATTGAAAAATTACCATTGGTTGATGACTACGGTCGTTTATCTGGTCTGATTACAATTAAAGATATTGAAAAAGTAATTGAATTTCCAAATGCAGCTAAAGATGAATATGGTCGTCTTTTGGTTGCTGGTGCAGTAGGAGTTACTTCTGATACATTTGAGCGTGCAGAAGCTTTATTTGAAGCAGGTGCAGATGCTATTGTCATTGATACAGCACATGGACATTCAGCGGGAGTACTTCGGAAGATTGCTGAGATTCGTGAACATTTTCCAGAACGAACGTTGATTGCAGGAAATATTGCTACTGCAGAAGGTGCACGTGCGTTATACGATGCTGGAGTTGATGTTGTGAAAGTCGGAATCGGTCCAGGTTCAATTTGTACCACTCGTGTCATTGCTGGAGTTGGTGTACCTCAAGTGACGGCAATTTATGATGCTGCACAAGTTGCGCGTGAATACGGGAAAACAATTATTGCAGACGGAGGTATTCAGTATTCAGGAGATATTGTGAAGGCACTGGCTGCGGGAGGAAATGCGGTCATGCTCGGTTCAATGTTTGCTGGTACAGATGAGGCGCCAGGTGAAACGGAAATTTTCCAGGGTCGTAAGTTTAAAACTTATCGAGGAATGGGTTCGATTGCTGCTATGAAGAAAGGGTCCAGCGATCGTTATTTCCAGGGTTCTGTCAATGAGGCGAACAAGCTAGTTCCAGAAGGAATTGAAGGTCGTGTAGCTTATAAAGGTGCAGCAGCAGATATCGTTTTCCAAATGATTGGAGGAGTTCGTTCTGGTATGGGATATTGTGGAGCAGCCAATCTCCAAGAACTACATGACAAAGCTCAATTTATTGAAATGAGTGGAGCTGGTTTGAAAGAAAGCCACCCTCATGATGTTCAAATTACGAATGAAGCTCCAAACTATTCTGTACAATGAGATTTATTATAAAAGCTCTGCAGTAGATAATGCAGAGCTTTTATAATTAACACACTTTACAAACGTGTAAAGCGTGTTAATATCTAGTTTACACCTTATCTTCAGTTAAATGTCCTTCATGAATTGAGAAAATTTTAATATTAGAAGGCACGTTTTGTAGATGTTCTAGAGTTGTTGTTGTCATAAATGTTTGGATATTTTGAGAAATAGTTTCAAGTAAATTAAGTTGACGACTATTGTCAAGTTCACTCATAACATCGTCAAGTAGAAGAATTGGTTTTTCTTTAGTAACAGTTTCCATGAGCTCAATTTCTGCCAGTTTGAGAGATAAAACCACACTTCGATGTTGTCCTTGACTACCAAAATTGGCATTCATGTCATTGATACAAAAAGCAATATCATCTCGATGGGGACCAACTCCAGTATTTTTTTTAAATAAATCTCTACTACGGCTTTGCTTTAATGCAATTTGGAAGGATTCTTTTAACTTATTGGAATCTGAAAGTGGAACAGAAGAGCAGTACTTAATGGTTAAGTTTTCTAAATGACTTGAGAGTTCCAAATGTTTTTGTTGACCAAAGTGCTCTAATTTTTTGAGAAATTCTATCCGATGCTGCATAACACGACAACCAAATTCCACTAGTTGATCATCTAAAACTGCTAAAAAAGTCTCATCTATTGTTTTTGCTGTTTTTAAATAAGTATTTCTTTGTTTTAAAACATGGTGGTAATGTGATAAATCAGATAAATAGATTGGCTTAATTTGCCCCAATTCTATATCAATAAATTTTCGTCTAAGGGCTGGAGCTCCTTTAATCAACTGTAAATCTTCTGGAGCAAATAAAATAACATTCATATTTCCAACATAATCAGATAGTTTGCTTTGTTTTAGATGATTAACCTTTGTAATTCTTCCTTTAGGTGTCAAGTCAATCTCTAAAGAGATTTTCCCCGTTTGCTTGACAAGTTGTCCAGATATTTTTAGGGTGTCTTTGGAGAAATAAATTAAATCTTTGTCTGAACGAGTTCGATGACTTCGTGTCAATGCAAGAAAATAGATGGCTTCCAAGATATTTGTTTTTCCTTGAGCATTTTGGCCTAGAAAAATATTGAGACCAGAATGAAAATCTATTTCAGTTGCTTCATAATTACGAAAATGTTGAATTTGTAACTTTTTTAACCACATATTAAATACCTGGGAAGCGGATAGGAGCCTTTTTATCCGATTTATTGGTTCTCAGACTTGTTGTCGATTTACTTTTTTTGATATTTTTGTTCATTTCTTTTACAAGGGTGGCAACTCGTCTTTTTTCTAAAAGCTCTTTTTCATGCTCCCCCCTTTCCTCTTCATTTGGTGCAGTCAGCAGTATTTCTAATTTTTGATTTGGGAGAGTAATAGTATCGCCAATGCGAATTTTCTTTCCGCGGCGAGTTTCGAGCTCTCCATTAAAATAAACTTGATTTTCTTGAAGAAAACTTTTAATAGCACCACCACTTTGAATGATTCCGACTTCTTTTAATAAAGCTTGTAGGGTGATGTAGTCATCAAATAATTTATATTTCATAATTCACCTCGATCTTTGTCATTATATCATAATTAGATGAAAAGATGATATTAGAATTATCACAATCACACCATTAAGAAAACGTTTTAAGTTGAAAGAATAAAGCTTGAAGGAGAAATTAGGAGTCGTTTCGTGATATAATAGAAGTCAATATTAAAAGAACATGAGGGACACTATGGAGCTGGTTTCTGGAGTAGATCTCCATTTTATAACATCCAAAAAATTTAAAACGAATCGAATAAAAATGAGGTTTTCAGCTCCGATGTCTACGGATACGATAGCGGGGCGCGTGCTGGTTGCAAGTATGTTTGAAACAGCTAATGAAATCTATCCAACTTCGCAGATTTTTCGTGAACGATTAGCAACTCTTTATGGTGCCAACTTTTCAACGGGATTATCACGCAGAGGACTAATACATTACGTGGATTTAAATATCTCTTTTGTTAGCGATGCATTTTTAAGTCGAAAAAATACACTAACAGGAGAGATACTTGATTTTTTAAAGGATAGCTTGTTAAAACCTTTAGCGAATGAAGGAGCTTTTAATCAGGCTGTTTTTGAAATTGAAAAAAAGAATGTACTCAATGATTTAAAAGCTGAAATTGAAGATCATTTTTATCACGCGCATCAAGAGCTGAATAAATTATTTTATACAGAAAAGGAAATACAAACTCCTCGTTTAGCTACGCCAGACTTAGTTGACAAGGAAACACCAGAAAGTAGTTTTGCTATTTTTCAAAAAATGCTTCAAAATGATAAAATTGACATCTTTTTTATGGGTGATTTTAATGAGATTGAAGTCTGTGAACATATTAAAACCTTTGGTTTACAGCCGCGTCAACTTAGTTTGCAACTGCATTATCATCAAGAATTTTCGAATGTTTTAAAAGAATCATTGGAGCGAAAAGATGCTTATCAATCTATTGTTGAATTAGGATATCATTTTTCTGCTCAATATGGTGATAAGACTCATATCCCTCTTATTGTATTGAACGGACTTTTAGGTGGCTTTGCTCATTCAAAATTATTTGTTAATGTTCGGGAAAAAGAGGGTCTAGCTTATACAATTTCAAGTAGTATTGATATTTTTTCGGGTATGATGCGTATTTATGCTGGAATTGATAGGAAAAATCGAACAAAAACAGTGAGTTTAATTTATCGACAAATTGCAGATTTAAAAAAAGGACATTTTACTGATGAGGCGTTAAATCAGACCAAAAAAATGCTACGAAATACGATGCTCCTTTCTTTAGATAGGCAAAATACGTTGATAGAACAAGCTTATATGGCATCTGTTTTGCAGAAAACATTTATGCCAATTGCTGTTTGGCTAAATGCTTTAGAAGCAGTCAGCCGAGAAGATATCATTGTTGCTGCAACACAACTCAGGCTACAAGCGATTTATTTTATGGAAGGAAAATAATGCAAATTTTAAAAATGGAGAGGAAGGATTATCCAGCAGTTGGAGAAGCAGTTTATCAGACTACTTTACGAAATGGTCTAAAAGTATTTCTTTTACCCAAACGAGATTTCAATGAAACTTATGGGATTATGACAGCAAATTTTGGCTCAATTGATACTTCTTTTATTCCGCGTGGTTCTAATCAAGCTGTTCAATACCCTGCAGGAGTTGCACATTTTTTGGAACATAAATTATTTGAGGATGAAAATGGTCAAGATCTTTTACAACAATTTGTTGAATTAGGTGCTGAGAGCAATGCCTTTACAAGTTTTACTAAGACCAGTTATCTTTTTTCGGCGACGGACAATGTTTTAGAAAATGTGAGATTGTTGCAAAGTTTACTAGAAAATGCTTATTTCACAGAAGAATCTGTTCAACGTGAACAGGGAATTATCCAGCAAGAAATTGATATGTACAAAGACAATCCAGATTATTGCCTGTTTTTTCACACTTTAGCAAATCTTTATCCAGACACTCCATTGGCAGAAGATATTGCAGGAAGCGTTGAATCAATTGCAGAAATAACTGTTGAGGATTTGGATGAAAACTTTGAAACCTTTTACCATCCATCTAATATGAGTTTACTGCTGATTGGTAATTTTGACTTAGAAAAGACCATTGCTGTTATTCAGGAACAACACGAATCTTTGAAGGGGATTGATGAAGAAAGTTTGATTAGACGTTTTCCCCTTGCGTTAAATCCTGTTATTTCTACTGGGAGTGTTCGAATGGAAGTGGCAAGTTCTAAACTTGCAATCGGATTACGTGGGAGTCAATCACTAGTGGGAGCTGATTTATTTCGTTATAAGACTGCTTTAAAACTGCTATTTGCAATGATGTTTGGTTGGACATCTAAAAGATTTCAAACGCTTTATGAGGCTGGAAAAATAGACAACTCATTATCGTTAGAAGTTGAAGTAGAAAAAGATTTTCACTTTGTGATGTTAACAATGGATACTAGTGAGCCAGTTGCTCTGTCTCACCAATTTCGTTCTGCGATTCGTGATTTTGAAAAAGACCCTGATGTAACAGAAGAGCATCTTGATATTATAAAAAGTGAAATGTTTGGTGATTTTTTACATGGACTGAACTCATTAGAATATATTGCCACTCAATACGAAACCTTTTCAGAAGGGGATAATCTATTTGATTTACCAAAAATATTACAGACAATTAGTTTAGTTGATGTGATTGAAATAGGACATCATTTTATTGATTCTTGTGAAATGATTGATTTTACTATTTTTCCAAAATAATTTCATGTTTTGATGAAATTTGGTAAAATAGTGTTTAATAGAAAGAAGGCTAGTGTGTATGAGAAAGAAAACAATCGGTGAAGTCCTGAGGTTAGCTCGTATTAATCAAGGAATGAGCTTGGAAGATTTACAAAAGAAAACAGATATTCAGTTAGAGCTACTGGAAGCTATGGAAGCTGATGATTTTGATCGTCTTCCCAGTCCTTTCTATGCTCGTTCTTTTCTAAGAAAATATGCTTGGGCTGTTGATTTAGATGAGCGAATTATTCTTGATGCTTATGAAGAAGGAAACATGATTACTTATGATGAAGTGGATGTTGATGAGGAAGAGAATTTTAGAAGTCGAAGAACAAAAAAACAACGAACTTCTTTTTTACCATTATTTTATCTGACGATTCTTGCATTAGCTATTTTATCTTTTGTTAGTTATTATGTTTGGACGTACGTTCACCATAACTCATTAACAACCACTCCTTCATCAAGTTATAGTGTTGTAAACAAACAGACAACTACTTCTTCTAGTTCGACTAGTGAGGCAACTTCTAGTGAATCTTCTGGCAGTTCAAATACAAATTTGACTGTATCAGGAAATGGTAACAACTTGACAGCAACCTTAACAGGTGCAACAAGCTCTGTCAATTTAAAACTATCAGTTACTGATGCAACTAGTTGGGTAAGTGTTACAGGTACAGACTTAGAAGGTGGGGCAATATTAAGTCCTGAGAATCAAAGTGTGTCAACCACTATTTCACCAGGCACTACCTCAACAATTACTCTTGGTGTGGTTCAAGGTGTGACCATTACAATTGATAATCAACAGATTGATACGTCAGGCTTGACAAGTTTGACAGGTACAATTACACTTATAATAAACAATTAAGGAAAAGAAAATGAAAAAAGAAAATATTCCCAATGCTTTAACTCTTTTGCGGATTGCTTTAATTCCAATTTTTATTTTAGTACTATCCTTGGGTCACTCTGTTGGAATGCATGTCTTTGCAGCGATTATTTTTGCAGTAGCCAGCATTACAGATTATTTGGATGGATATTTGGCTCGTAAATGGAAGGTTGTAACAAATTTTGGGAAATTTGCTGATCCGATGGCAGATAAGTTATTGGTCATGTCAGCTTTTATTATGTTGATTGAAATGAATATAGCACCTGCTTGGGTTGTTGCAGTTATCATCTGTCGTGAGTTAGCTGTGACAGGTTTGCGGCTATTGTTGGTTGAAACTGGAGGGACAGTCTTAGCTGCTGCTATGCCAGGGAAAATAAAAACATTTACGCAGATGTTTTCCATTATTTTTCTGTTATTGCACTGGACACTGCTAGGACAAGTTTTGCTATATATTGCATTGATTTTTACGATTTATTCGGGTTATGACTACTTCAAAGGAAGTGCCTATCTTTTTAAAGATACATTTAGATAA
Organism: Streptococcus sp. HMSC36C04; assembly: GCF_001839535.1. Taxonomy (NCBI): domain Bacteria; kingdom Bacillati; phylum Bacillota; class Bacilli; order Lactobacillales; family Streptococcaceae; genus Streptococcus; species Streptococcus sp. HMSC36C04. The sequence continues at coordinate 35,767 of NZ_KV841587.1, forward strand.
TATGAAAAATATCATTGAAGTTCAGCATTTAAAGTATAAATACGATCATCATGTAGATGATTATATTCTCAAGGATGTGACGTTTCACGTGAAACAAGGAGAGTGGCTGTCTATTGTGGGGCATAATGGCAGTGGCAAGTCTACGACGATTCGTTTAATAGATGGCTTGTTGGAGGCAGAAAGTGGCGAGATTATCATTGATGGAGATAAATTAACTCTTGAAAATGTATGGGAAAAGCGCCAGCATATTGGGATGGTTTTTCAAAATCCAGATAATCAATTTGTGGGGGCGACTGTTGAGGATGATGTTGCCTTTGGTTTGGAAAATCAAGGGATGGATTACCAAACGATGTTTGACAGAGTTCAAGAAGCATTAGACATTGTTGGAATGCAAGATTTTAAAGAGCGTGAACCTGCAAGACTTTCAGGTGGGCAAAAGCAGCGCGTGGCTATTGCTGGTGTGGTTGCTTTGCGTCCTGACATCATTATTTTAGATGAAGCAACTAGTATGTTGGATCCGGAAGGGCGTTTAGAGTTGATCCAGACAGTTAAAAAGATTAAAGATCGACATGGAATGACTGTTATTTCTATCACGCATGATTTGGATGAGGTGGCTCTTAGTGACCGAGTTTTGGTGATGAAGGAAGGTCAGGTGGAATCAACCAGCACACCAAGTGAGCTTTTCTCACGAGTGGATTTAGAAGATTTAGGTTTAGATGAACCTTTTACAAATCAAGTAAAGGAAACTTTGCTGAATTCAGGCTTTCAATTGCCAGAGCGCTATTTAACAGAAAAAGAATTGCAGGATTATTTATGGGAATCACTTTAGAAAATGTAAGTTATACTTATCAAGCAGGCACTCCCTTTGAGGGTCCTGCCCTTTTTGAAGTCAATTTAGAAATAAAAGATGGCTCATATACTGCTTTGGTTGGTCATACAGGTAGTGGGAAATCAACTATTTTACAATTGCTGAATGGGCTTTTAGTCCCGACTGAAGGAAGTGTTGTGATTGATGATGTCAAAATTACTTCCACATCTGTAAACAAAGATATTAAACAAGTACGTAGAAAAGTAGGATTGGTTTTTCAGTTTGCTGAAAGTCAGATTTTTGATGAGACCGTTTTAAAAGATGTTGCTTTTGGTCCACAAAATTTTGGAATATCAAAGGAAGACGCTGAACGTGTAGCACGTGAAAAATTAACTCTTGTCGGAATTTCAGAAGAATTATTTGAACGAAGCCCGTTTGAACTGTCTGGGGGACAAATGCGTCGAGTAGCCATAGCTGGTATCCTAGCCATGGAGCCAGATATTCTTGTATTGGATGAGCCAACAGCAGGCTTAGATCCTGCTGGACGAAAAGAATTGATGAGTTTATTTAAACGATTACATGAAGCAGGAATGACCATTGTTTTGGTAACGCATTTGATGGATGATGTCGCTAATTTTGCAGATACGGTTTATGTGATGGAAAAAGGAAGATTAGTCAAAAGCGGAGAGCCTCGGCAAGTTTTTCAAGATGTAGCATTTATGGAAAGTATTCAACTAGGAGTCCCCAAAATTACAAAATTTGTACAAGAATTAAAAAATAGAGGGTTAACTCTTCTGTATTTACCTATCACCATAGAAGAATTTAAGGAGTTACTACATGGATAGTATGATTTTGGGGCGATATGTTTCTGGAAATTCAATCATTCATCGATTAGATCCTCGCAGTAAACTTTTGTCAATGTTTTTCTTTATTTTAATTATTTTTTTGGCAAATAATATTGTAACCAATGGACTACTATTCGTCTTTACAATAGTATTAGTTGGACTTTCCAAGATTCCTTTAGGCTTTTTCCTTAAAGGATTAAGATCTATGGTCTTTTTGATTGCTTTTACTACTTTGTTTCAACTACTTTTTACATCTGATGGCACGACTTTATTTCAATTTGGCTTTATTAGAATTACTGAAGTAGGTCTGGCTCAAGCGGGTATCATTTTTAGTCGTTTTCTTTTAATTATTATATTCTCTACCTTATTGACTTTAACAACAATGCCACTTAGTTTGGCAGACGCAGTTGAATCATTATTGCAGCCTTTAGTAGCATTAAAGGTACCCGTTCATGAAATAGGGTTGATGTTATCAATGAGTTTACGTTTCGTTCCTACTTTGATGGATGATACGACACGGATTATGAATGCTCAAAGGGCGCGTGGGGTTGATTTTGGTGAAGGAAATATTGTTCAAAAAGTAAAATCAATTATTCCGATTTTAATTCCGTTATTTGCTTCTAGCTTTAAACGTGCGGATGCTTTGGCAACTGCTATGGAAGCGAGAGGTTATCAAGGTGGTGTAGGAAGAAGTCGTTATCGTCAATTGAGGTGGAAAAAAGCAGATACCCTTTCTATTTTTATTATGTTTGCTTTAGGTTTGATGTTATTTTTCTTAAAAAGTTAAAAAACTTATATTATTGTTAGCTAAAAAACGCCTTGAAGGGCGTTTTTTGCGTATAAAATCAATATTTCTGTAATCTTTGTAATACAATTATAAGATTAAAGTAATATTTTATGTGTAATATAGTATTATACGAAAAAAGGAGAAATTGATATATACATGAATACAAAATCAATGAAATGGACTTTATCAGGACTTTTTACGGCAGTTGCTTTTTTTGCAACGGGAGCTATTGCAAGTGCTGAATCTTATACTGTTAAATCAGGTGACACTTTATCAGAAATCGCTAAAGAAAAAAACACATCAGTTGAAAAAATTGTTGAGCTCAATAAAATTGAAAATCCTGACTTGATTAAAGTTGGGCAAATTTTAGAACTTGATGAAGAGAAAAATTCAGAAGTTTCAACAGAAACTACAACAGAAGAAGCTGTAACTTATGAAGATGTGACATATAACGCACCTGCTGCTTCCACTACCTATTCGCAACCGGCTGCAAACACTTCTTCAAATGTTGTTCTTCCTAATGGAAATACTGCTGGTGCTACGGGATCTTATGCAGCTGCTCGTATGGCAGAATTGACAGGTGTCCCAGCATCAACTTGGGAACATATCATTGCTCGTGAGTCAAACGGACAAGTAAATGCTTATAACCCATCAGGAGCTAGTGGTCTTTTCCAAACAATGCCAGGTTGGGGGTCAACAGCAACAGTAGATGATCAGATTCAATCTGCTTACCGTGCTTATAATGCTCAAGGTCTTTCAGCTTGGAACTATTAAGCAAAATTTTATGATAAATGAGTAAACAAAAAGACGAATCATTGAGTAAAAGATGATTCGTCTTTTTCTATGAGTGATTGGCTCAGCAAACATAGTTGTTTGTTTTAGAATCTTTGATTGTATATTGTAAAGATGGTTTACAATTCATGTAAAGTATTATTTACCAAAGCCGTTAAAATTTTCTGAGGTGAATCTGAGATAAAATCTGCCCCATTGTCAGTTAATTCTTTCTTGTTTCCAAATCCCCACAGAACTCCTAAAGTAGCAATTCCGACTGATTTTCCACCAATCATATCAAATTTTGTATCCCCAACAATGATAGATTGCTTAAGATTAGCATGAGAATTATTTAAAGCACGAGTTATAACATCTGCTTTATGATAAGAATTTGGAAGAGAGCCGAAGATACCATTGAAATGTTTATCAATTTCTAGGTATTGTGCCATTTTATGAGCCATTGGTTCATTTTTACTAGTGATAATATAGACATGGTAATCCGAATGTTCTAATTCTAACAACAGTTCTTTTATACCTTTGTAAAGTTGAGCTTCAAAAACACCGTTATTTTTATAGTATTCTCTAAAGAGAGCAATAGCTTGATTGACATTGGTCTTTGGCACTACAGAAGCGAAACTAACTTCTAAAGGTGGTCCAATGAAAGTATCCAGCTCTTTGCTATCAACGGCTTTGATATTTAGTGAAGTGAATGCGTACTGGAAAGCATTCTTGATTCCTACAGAACTGTCAACAAGTGTTCCATCTAAATCGAAAAAAATATATTTAAAATTTTGCATAGTCTAAATTCATGTTTACAGAGTTGTAAACTTTTTCCTTTTTTGGAGAAAATTATTCTCCAAAAATTTTTTTGGACAATCTACGACCAGTAGGTGTAGCTGCCAATCCACCTTCAGCAGTCTCACGGAAGGCAGTTGGCATACTTGCTCCAACTTGATACATAGCGTCAATCACTTCGTCAACGGGAATTTTTGATTCAATACCTGCTAAAGCCATATCAGCGGCAATGAAAGCGTAGCTAGCTCCCATAGCATTTCGTTTGACACAGGGAACTTCTACTAATCCTGCAACGGGGTCACAGATTAATCCAAGCATATTCTTAATCACAAAACAAATCGCCTGGCTGGCTTGAAATGGGGTACCACCTGCTGCCAAAACAAGTGCTGCTGAACTCATGGCTGAGGCTGATCCAACTTCTGCTTGACAGCCCCCTTCAGCTCCTGAAATAGAAGCATTATTAGCGATGACTAGACCGAAAGCTCCAGCTGTTAATAAAAAGTCTAGTTGTTGTTTTTCAGTAAGGCTTAATTTTTCGATAGCAGATGTAAGGACAGCGGGTAAACAACCAGCACTTCCTGCTGTTGGTGTTGCACAGACCAACCCCATTTTAGCATTGTATTCATTGACAGCAATAGCATTTTTAGCTGCCGTCAAGACAGTATAGTCCGAAAGAGTTTTTCCTGATTGAATATATTTGTGGAGTTTGGCTGCATCGCCACCTGTTAAACCACTCCGAGATTTACTTTCATCTAATCCCATAACGACAGAAGCTTTCATAACTTCTAGATTTCTAGTCATCAAGCGTAAGACTTCATCTCGTTCACGACCTGTCAGTTCGTATTCAGTAGCAATCATAAGTTCGGCAACGCTACCCTGAAAGTCTAAATCTGCTTGCTCCACTAATTCTTTGATTGAATAAAACATAAACTCTCCTATTTAAAGAAATTGACATTATGAAGTTTAGGAATTTTCTTGATTTCCTCAATAGCTCCATCACAGCTGCGACTGTCAACTTCAATGATCATAATTGCTTTTTCACCTGCTTTTTCTCTTGTGACATTCATCTGTGCGATATTGATGTTATAACGAGAAAGTGCTTCAGTAACATGAGCAATCATTCCAGGTACGTCCTGGTGAACGATAATGATTGTTGGAGTGTTCATGCTGAGTGAAATAGAAAAACCATTTAATTCAGTTACCTGAATATTTCCACCACCAATAGAAATACCAGTAACACTAATCGTTTTGTGGTCGTTTTTTACGGTGATTTTAGCTGTATTTGGGTGTGGAGCATTGCTATCTTTTTGAATAGTCCAGACAATTTTAATCCCTCTTTTATGAGCAATTTCTAGGCTATTTGGAATATCAGGGTCATCTGTATCCATTCCGAGAATCCCAGCTACAAGAGCCAGGTCTGTACCATGTCCCCGATAAGTTTTCGCAAAAGAATTAAATAGTTGGAATTCAACTTCTGTTGGTTCGTCATCAAAGATAGACGAGACAATTTTTCCGATACGAACAGCTCCTGCAGTATGACTACTAGATGGACCAATCATAACAGGTCCAATAATATCAAAAACAGATTGAAATTTTAGTGAGTTCATTGTAATTCCTTATAAGTTCATTAGCTTCATTATATCAAAATTCAGTATTTTTTGTTTGATAAAATAGATGTGATATAAATTCTAGACCATCTTTAAGGTCACTTTTCTTATAGTAACCTTAAAGCAAAGAAATATAGGGTGAATTTTAGTCTCTCTTCAATTTGCCTGTAATATTTTTAATGAAAGGTAAAAACAATAGTAATAATTAAGGTATATGATAGTTCTATCACAGAAAAGGAGAATTTAAATGATTTTGAATTTAAAGAATACAAATAAAAAAATGAAAGTAGGTTTAATGAGCTTAGCAGCAACAGCGCTGTTCTTTCTTCCTACACTTGCAAACGCGGATAGTTATACAGTGAAATCTGGAGATACACTTTCAGCTATTGCTGCATCACATAATACAACAGTTGATAAAATTGCTCAGAAGAATAAAATTAGCAATATTCATCTGATTAGTGTTGGGCAGGTATTGGAGTTAGATGACACCGCTACAAGTACTACAACTGCGGAGTCAAGTAATTCTGCAACTACCACATCTGGTCTGAGTGCTGAAGATGCAGCTGCAAAAGAATGGATTGCGCAAAAAGAATCAAGTGGCAGTTATACAGCCCAAAATGGACAATATTATGGTCGTTACCAATTGAGTTTATCTTACTTAAATGGTGACTTGTCAGCAGAAAATCAAGAAAAAGTAGCTGATGCTTATGTAGCAGGTCGTTATGGTTCTTGGTCAGCTGCAAAGACTTTCTGGTTAGCAAATGGCTGGTATTGATGAATACAAAAAATGATTGAGGTTGGGACAAAATGTCTCAACCTTTTTGTGATGAAAGCAAGGCTTTAATATAGTAGTTTACGACTAAAAGCACCATTTTCAGACTGTAGATAGAGGCTGAAAGTTGCTCACTAGATTCGCCCTTTTGATAGAATCTCTATTGTTTCATTCACTGATTTAATAGTTTATCCACTGAATTTTTAGTTTACAGTAGTGTAAAGTTATTGATGTCTGGTTATTGAAATTTGTTCTTAAGGTTATTTCGTGTTATAATAAACCTTGCTCTAAGCGACCTTCAATCGTTGAAAGCAAAACACGACCTTCAATCGTGAAATAACGAAAAGATGGGAGAACACTATGAGTGATCATTCTAAAACACGTGTCGTTGTCGGAATGAGTGGCGGTGTGGATTCGTCAGTTACGGCTCTTTTGTTAAAGGAGCAGGGCTATGACGTGATCGGCATTTTCATGAAAAATTGGGACGACACTGACGAAAATGGGGTCTGTACGGCTACAGAGGACTATAAAGACGTAGCAGCTGTGGCAGACCAAATTGGCATTCCCTATTATTCTGTCAACTTTGAAAAAGAGTATTGGGATCGCGTTTTTGAATATTTCTTAGCTGAATATCGAGCTGGTAGAACCCCGAATCCAGATGTCATGTGCAACAAAGAAATTAAGTTCAAAGCTTTTTTGGACTATGCTATGACATTGGGAGCGGACTATGTGGCAACAGGTCACTATGCGCGTGCAAAGCGCGATGAAGACGGAATTGTTCATATGCTGCGAGGAGTGGATAATGGCAAAGACCAGACTTATTTCCTTAGTCAATTATCACAAGAGCAGCTGCAAAAAACGATGTTCCCGTTGGGACATTTAGAAAAGTCTGAAGTTCGAGCTATTGCAGAGAAAGCAGGATTAGCTACTGCTAAGAAAAAAGATTCAACTGGCATCTGCTTTATTGGTGAGAAAAACTTTAAAGAATTCCTAGGAAACTATTTACCGGCTCAACCTGGTCGCATGATGACAGTTGATGGTCGAGATATGGGTGAACATGCTGGTTTAATGTATTATACAATTGGTCAGCGTGGTGGCCTTGGCATTGGTGGTCAGCATGGCGGGGATAATGAACCTTGGTTTGTAGTGGGTAAGGATCTCAGTCAAAATATTCTTTATGTTGGTCAAGGTTTTTACCATGACAACTTGATGTCAACGAGTCTTGACGCTAGTCAAGTACATTTTACAAGAGAAATGCCAGCTGAGTTTACTATGGAATGTACAGCTAAGTTTCGTTATCGTCAGCCAGATTCTAAGGTTACAGTAACTGTAAAGGGTGACAAGGGAATTGTCAACTTTGCAGAACCTCAACGTGCTATTACACCTGGACAAGCCGTTGTATTTTATGATGAAGAAGAGTGTCTTGGTGGTGGCTTGATTGACAATGCCTATAAAGATGGTAAACTTCAACAGTATATTTAGATTGACATTTTTTAGCAATCTGCTAAAATGGATATAGCAATAACTATGATGGTCAAAGCTCATGGATGTTGCAGGCTTTTTGTCCTGCACTTCTAGAGGTTTGACTTTTTTGGTGAAAAAATAAGGAAAGAAAAGATGACACACAATTTTACTGAAAGTTATGATATTGTCGTAATTGGCGCAGGGCATGCGGGTGTTGAGGCTTCGTTAGCAGCAAGCCGGATGGGCTGTAAAGTTTTGCTTGCGACAATCAATATTGAAATGCTAGCTTTTATGCCTTGTAATCCGTCTATTGGAGGATCTGCTAAGGGGATCGTTGTACGTGAAGTGGATGCTCTAGGTGGAGAGATGGCTAAGAATATAGATAAAACTTATATTCAAATGAAGATGCTCAATACTGGGAAAGGTCCAGCAGTTCGTGCTCTTCGTGCGCAAGCAGATAAGGAACTTTATTCTAAAGAAATGCGCAAGACGGTTCAACATCAAGAAAATCTCACTTTGCGTCAAACTATTATAGATGAGATTCTAGTTGAGAACGGGAAAGTCGTTGGTGTGAAAACAGCCACGCACCAAGAGTTTGCTGCACAGGCAGTTGTCGTAACAACCGGTACAGCTCTGCGTGGAGAAATTATTATTGGAGATTTGAAGTATTCTTCTGGTCCTAATCATAGTTTAGCTGCAATTAACTTAGCAGACAATTTACGTGATTTAGGGTTTGAAATTGGGCGTTTTAAAACAGGGACTCCACCACGTGTGAAAGCCTCTTCTATCAATTATGAAGAAACGGATATTCAGCCTGGAGATGAAAAAGCGAACCACTTTTCCTATACTTCTCACGATGAGGATTACCTCAAAGATCAGATTCCTTGTTGGCTAACTTATACTAATGGAAGAAGTCATGAAATTATTCAAAACAACCTTTACCGTGCACCAATGTTTTCAGGAATGGTGAAAGGTGTAGGACCACGTTACTGCCCGTCAATTGAAGACAAAATTGTTCGTTTTGCAGATAAAGAGCGTCACCAACTTTTCTTGGAGCCAGAAGGGCGAGATACAGAAGAAGTTTATATTCAGGGGTTGTCAACGAGTTTGCCAGAAGATGTTCAAAAAGATTTAGTGCATTCTATTAAGGGACTTGAAAATGCTGAATTGATGCGAACTGGCTATGCGATTGAATATGATATGATTATGCCACATCAGCTTCGTGCTACTCTAGAAACTAAGAAAATCTCAGGTTTGTTTACAGCTGGGCAAACGAATGGGACGTCTGGTTATGAAGAAGCAGCGGGACAAGGCATTGTTGCAGGAATCAATGCAGCTCTAAAAGTTCAAGGAAAACCGGAACTGATTTTGAAACGCAGTGATGGTTATATTGGGGTCACGATTGATGACTTGGTCACTAAGGGAACGGTAGAGCCGTATCGTCTTTTGACTAGTCGAGCCGAATATCGTCTCATTTTACGTCATGACAATGCGGATATGCGATTGACTGAAATTGGACGTAAAGTAGGATTGGTTGATGATGAGCGCTGGCTGCGTTTTGAAATTAAGAAACATCAATATGAAACTGAAATGAAGCGTTTGAATTCTATTAAATTAAAGCCAATTAAAGAAACGAATGAAATGGTTGAAAAATTAGGCTTTAAACCATTGACAGACGCAGTTACAGCGAAAGAATTTTTGCGTCGTCCAGAAGTTTCGTATGAAGATGTTATCAATTTTATTGGTCCAGCAGCTGAAGTTTTAGATGAAAAGATTATTGAATTGATTGAAACTGAAGTTAAATATGAAGGCTATATTTCTAAAGCATTGGATCAGGTTGAAAAAATGAAGCGCATGGAAGAAAAACGCATTCCAGCAACTATAGATTGGGATGATATTGATTCTATTGCTACAGAAGCTCGTCAGAAGTTTAAGAAAATAAATCCAGAAACTATTGGTCAGGCTAGCCGGATTTCTGGTGTCAATCCTGCAGATATTTCTATTTTGATGGTTTATTTGGAAGGTAAATCACGAAGTATTTCGAAAAACCAGGAAAAAACAAAAAAATAATGATGAAGATACTTGTTCAATAGTATGAACAAGTATCTTTTTCGTGAAAAATGTTTGACAAGTTTGTAAACTATTGAGTTAGTAAAGTTGAGAAAACAGTGACAGAACTTGTTTTTCCTTGTAAAGTAGACCAAGTGGTAATAGAAAGATTGATGTCTAACAAGATATTTGGCTTGCTTTATACAGGGAAAGCTCGCTTTTTTAGAGCTTTTATGGTAAAATGGCGGTTAAGAGGTTTATGATGGAAAAATTTCGTTTTACTCCAATCCATTTTGTAATCATGGGTGTTATTTCCTTTGGAATTTTAGCTATTTTATTAAGAGTTCTTGGTAGCGGCATTTTGATGTTAGTTGTGCTTTTTTTGGTGCTGGCTATTTTGATTTTTCTATTGATTTTCCAACAAAAAAGTTATGAACTTAATGAAGTAGAACAAATCCAGTATGTAAACAATCAAGCAGAAAACAGTTTGGCGTCATTACTTGAAAGGATGCCAGTTGGTGTTGTGAAAGTAGACCAAGCATCTGGAAATGTTGAATGGTTTAATCCCTATGCGGAGTTGGTTCTCACCAATGAAGATGGTGAGTTTGATATGGATTTACTGCAAAAAATTACCAAAACACCATCTGAGGGTGCTGGGTCGTATGCAACAATTGGGGATACAAAATATTCGGTCTACTTAGATCATGCTTCAAGTGTGTTTTACTTTTTTGATGCATCTAATGAGTATGAAGCAACTTCAGAATTAGTAACGACGAGACCAGTTATTGGTATTATTTCAGTCGATAATTATGATGATTTAGAGGACGTCGTCTCAGATTCAGATATTAGTCATATTAATAGTTTCATCGCAAAGTTTGTTGCTGAATTTGCCGAAAAATACGCCATGTTTTCTCGTCGTGTGGGGATGGATCGTTTTTATATTTTTACAGATTACACAGTTTTGGATCAGTTAATGCAAGATAAGTTCACAGTGATTGATCAGTTTAGGGAAGAGGCGAAAAAGCGGGAAATTCCTCTTACTTTGAGTATGGGATTTTCGTATGGAGATAGCAATCATGAACAGATTGGTAAAGTAGCTCTGTTAAACTTGAACCTTGCTGAAGTTCGTGGTGGTGATCAGGCTGTTGTAAAAGAAAATGATGAGTCAAAGAATCCAGTTTATTTTGGTGGTGGATCAGCTGCATCTGTGAAACGGACACGTACTCGCACGCGCGCTATGATGACTGCTATTTCAGATAAGATTAAAAGTGTGGACCAAGTTTTTGTGGTTGGGCATAGAAATTTGGATATGGATGCACTGGGCTCTGCTGTTGGAATGCAAGTATTTGCTAGCAATATTATTGATCAGACCTATGCTGTCTATGATCCTCATCAAATGGCTGCTGATATTGAGCGAGCAGTTCATAGATTGCAAGATGAAGGAGAGACCAATCTTCTTTCGGTCGCTGATGCGATGACAATGGTAACGAATCGCTCTTTACTAATCATGGTGGATCATTCAAAAACAGCTCTGACCCTATCAAAGGAATTTTATGATTTATTTCATCAAATTATCGTCATTGACCACCATAGAAGAGACCAAGATTTTCCAGAAAATGCCATTATTAGCTACATTGAAAGTGGAGCAAGCAGTGCTTGTGAATTAGTGACAGAATTGATTCAATTCCAAAATTCTAAGCATCGACGTTTGAGTAAAATGCAAGCTAGTGTATTGATGGCTGGAATTATGCTGGATACGAAGAAATTTTCTTCGCGTGTCACTAGTCGAACATTTGATGTAGCAAGTTATTTGCGCACGCGTGGAAGTGACAGTGTAGCCATTCAGGATATTTCTGCCACAGACTTTGATGAGTACCGTGAGGTGAATGAGCTAATTTTAAATGGTAAGAAAATCTTGCCAAATGTACTTGTAGCCACTGGAGCAGAAGAAAAATGCTATGATACAGTTGTTATTAGTAAAGCTGCAGATGCTATGCTAGCTATGTCGGGAATTGAAGCGAGTTTTGTTGTCAGCAAAAATAAACAAAATAGTATATCGATATCTGCTCGTAGTCGTAGTAAAATCAATGTACAGCGGATTATGGAAGAACTGGGTGGAGGCGGTCATTTTAACTTGGCAGCAGCGCAAATCCCTGACCAGACAATCGCACAAATCATCCAACGGTTGAATGAAATTATTGTTCATGAAGTACTAAAAGATAAGGAGTTAAAGAAATGAAAGTAATTTTTTTAGCAGATGTTAAAGGAAAAGGGAAAAAAGGCGAGATTAAAGAGGTGCCAACTGGTTATGCACAGAACTTTTTGATTAAAAAAAATCTTGCAAAGGAAGCAACTGCTGCAGCTATTGGTGAACTTCGTGGTAAGCAAAAATCAGAAGAAAAAGCGCATGCAGAAATGTTAGCTGAAGCACAAGCCATTAAGGAAAAGCTGGAAGCAGAAAGTACAATTGTTGAATTTACTGAAAAAGTAGGACCAGATGGACGTACTTTTGGTTCTATTACCAATAAAAAAATTGCTGAAGAATTGCAAAAGCAATTTGGAATTAGGATTGATAAACGATTGATTCAAGTCAAGAATCCTATTCGTTCTGTTGGCTTGATTGATGTGCCAGTGAAAATTTATCAAGATGTGACTAGCGTTATCAATTTACGTGTAAAAGAAGGTTAATAAAGAAGATTATTTTTTGAGAGAGGAGGTCTTATGGCAGATATTGATGAATTGCGAGTACAGCCGCAAGACATTTTGGCAGAACAATCTGTTTTAGGTGCGATTTTTATTGATGAGAGTAAGCTAGTTTTTGTTCGTGAATATATCGAGCCAAACGACTTCTTTAAATATGCTAATCGCTTAATTTTTAAAGCGATGATTGACTTGGCAGAGCGAGGTGATGCCATTGATGCGACAACTGTTCGTAATATTTTGGACAGTCAGGGTGATTTGCAAAATATCGGTGGCTTGTCTTACTTGGTTGAAGTGGTCAATTCAGTGCCGACTTCTGCCAATGCTGAATATTATGCTAAGATTGTCGCAGAAAAAGCTGTTTTGCGCCGGTTGATTTCGCGGCTGACAGACTCTATCAATCTAGCTTATGATGGCTCTAGTCCTGCAGATGAAATCATTGCTGGGGCTGAAAAAGCGCTGATCGATGTTAGTGAAAATGCTAGTCGAAGTGGCTTTAAAAATATTAAAGAGATTTTGAATCTTAACTTTGGCAGCTTGGAAACGCGGTCTCAGCAAACTTCTGATATTACAGGGATTGCGACAGGTTATCAAGACTTGGATCACATGACTACGGGTTTGCATGAAGAAGAGTTAATCATCGTGGCAGCTCGTCCAGCGGTTGGTAAAACAGCTTTTGCTCTCAATATTGCTCAAAATATTGGAACAAAGCTAGATAAAACAGTCGCTATCTTTTCTTTAGAAATGGGGGCAGAAAGCCTAGTAGACCGAATGCTGGCAGCAGAGGGGTTAATTGAATCACATTCAATCCGTACAGGGCAACTGACGGATGAAGAATGGAGCAAGTATGCGATTGCACAAGGAAATCTAGCAGAAGCTAGTATTTACATTGACGATACGCCAGGAATTCGGATTACAGAAATTCGTTCGCGTGCTCGAAAATTAGCGCAAGAAACAGGAAATCTTGGATTGATCTTGATTGACTACTTGCAGTTGATTACAGGGACTGGTCGAGAAAATCGTCAGCAGGAAGTTTCTGAAATCTCTCGTCAATTAAAGATTTTGGCAAAAGAGTTGAAAGTGCCAGTCATTGCGCTGAGCCAATTGTCACGGAGTGTGGAACAGCGTCAGGACAAACGGCCTGTTTTGTCAGACATTCGTGAGTCGGGTTCTATTGAGCAGGATGCAGATATTGTTGCATTTTTATATCGAGATGACTACTATGAACGCGGCGGTGAAGAACCTGAAGGGCTTCCAAACAACAAGGTTGAAGTGATTATCGAAAAGAACCGTAGCGGTGCGCGTGGTACGGTAGAATTGATTTTCCAAAAAGAATACAATAAGTTTTCAAGTATTTCCAAGAGAGAGGAATAAACAATGAGTGATGCATTTACAGATGTTGCAAAAATGAGAAAAATTAAAGAAGAAATCAAAGCCCATGAGGGCAAAATGGTAGAAATGACTCTTGAAAATGGTCGTAAACGTCAAAAAAATAAGCAAGGGCGCTTGATTGAAGTTTATCCTTCTTTGTTTATCGTTGAATATACAAGTAATGGAGGTCAACCGGGTGAGATTGAAAATACTTATGTCGAATCTTATACTTATTCAGATATTTTAACAGAGAAAAATCTCATTCATTATTTGGATTGAGAATAAATTTGTTTTAATGGCGAAAAACTGCTTTGATGTGATGTAGCTGGAGTGAAAAATGATTAAAAATCTAGTTTTTGATTTTGGCAATGTTTTAATTGAATGGAATCCCGCTAAGATTTTAGCTACTTTTGTAGAAGATGAAGAAGACCGGAAGTGCGTCAAAGCTGCTATTTTTGATTCGGGGTTCTGGGCTCAGACAGATACTGGACAATTAACTTTGGAAGTAGCCATTCAGGCAGCTCAAACATTGCTAGATAGTTCTTACTCTGCTACTGTTGAAGCCATTTTTACTCATTGGTATGAGATAGTGGATGTTTATTATCAGCTACAAGAGAAAATTTTTGAATGGGCTCAGCTGGGATATGGCATTTATATTTTGTCTACTACAAGTGAGATATTTTATGCAGTTGAAAATGCAGGTTTATTACCGATGACGAAAGTGTTGACTGGTAAAATCCTTTCTTACGAAGTAGGGTGTGCAAAGCCAGATAAAAGTATCTATCAAAAGTTACTAGCTCAATACGCATTACAAGCTAATCAATGTGTGTTTATAGATGATCTACAGGTTAATTTAGATGTCGCTAAAAGTCTAGGATTTGAAACTATTTTAGCAACATCTGAACAGCAAAATATAATTGCGATAGAAGAATTGTTGAAAAAGAAAGGTTATTTTCATAGAAAGAAATAATCTGGTAAAATCCGTCTTTACAGATAGGATTTTTTTTGATATAATGGCTTTTGTGTGAAATAGCAGCAGGAGAGCATGAAGCTCGTCAACAGAACATTAGCTATAAAAGTAGCCTTGGCTGTTTAGGCGAAAATGTTCTGCACGAATCAGGGCTTTCTAAGTGACTATTTCCTCAAATTATTATTTTTACAGGAGGACATGTTTATGTCACGTTATACAGGACCATCTTGGAAACAAGCTCGTCGTTTGGGTCTTTCACTTACAGGTACAGGTAAAGAATTAGCACGTCGTAACTACGTACCAGGTCAACATGGACCAAACAACCGTAGTAAATTGTCAGAATACGGTTTGCAATTGGCTGAAAAACAAAAACTTCGCTTCACTTACGGTGTAGGTGAAAAACAATTCCGTAACTTGTTCGTACAAGCAACTAAAATCAAAGGCGGAATCCTTGGTTTTAACTTCATGCTTCTTTTGGAACGCCGTTTGGATAACGTTGTTTATCGTCTTGGACTTGCAACAACTCGTCGTCAAGCTCGTCAATTCGTAAACCATGGTCATATCCTTGTTGACGGAAAACGTGTAGATATTCCTAGCTACCGCGTATCTGTTGGACAAGTGATTTCAGTTCGTGAAAAGTCACTTAAAGTACCTGCAATCCTCGAAGCTGTTGAAGCAACTCTTGGACGTCCAGCGTTCGTATCGTTTGATGCTGAAAAATTAGAAGGTTCATTGACTCGCCTTCCAGAACGCGATGAAATCAACCCAGAAATCAACGAAGCACTTGTCGTTGAATACTACAACAAACAACTTTAATCAATGGATTATCAGAAGTTGGGATTTCCCCAGCTTCTTTTTTGTTATAAAGATTACGAAAAAAGTCCTAGAGACCTTGTGTGTGCTACTAGGGCAGGTATAGGAAATATTCTAATACAGCATTTTTAAAAGGAAATCTGCCATTTGTTCGGGGCTTTCTTTTTTTCCTCTGGAAATCCACATTTGACAGACACCAAAAAAGGCATTTGTGAGATAAACATAACTGTACTCTTTTTCTAATTGGCTCAGCAATTTGCTATTGAAGTGATCTTGTAGGTCTTCAGCTAGCATAATTTGGAATTTATGGCGTAAAAAAGTTTGGATTTCTTTGGTTCCGTTTTCTGTCAATAGGGCAGAAAGGAGAGATTCACGTGTGAGAAAATCAAAAACTTCTATAATGGCACTGCGCTTATTTTGGGCATACTTATCAAAAATGTATTCTAACTTATGAAAAAGTTTTTGCTGATAATGCTCAATCATGTCATATTTATCTTTGTAGTGTGTATAAAAACTGCTGCGACTGATACCAGCCGTTTTTGTCAACTTGACAGTGCTAATCTGATCGAATGATTCGTGTTCCAGTAGCTCTACCATAGCGTTTTCAATAATCATTTTTGTTTTTTGACGTTTGTTACTTTCTACCATTTTACCTTTCTCTTTTGAACAATTTTATACAACGTGTCTAAAAATGAAATTTTTCTCTTGTGAAAAATTTCAGAAACTGTATAATCTATTATATCAAATATTTAGACAATGTGTATAAAAATATTTCAAAAATTAAAATTTTTATACAGAGTGTCTAAGATAGAGGAGAAAAAATGTTCAAAGAATGGAAAGCAATTTTCAAAAAACCAATTTTTGTGATTGTCATGATTGGTGTTTCCTTGATTCCTGCTCTTTATAATGTAATCTTTTTGAGCTCCATGTGGAATCCTTATGGTAAAGTTTCAGAATTGCCAGTAGCGGTTGTGAATAAAGACCAACATGCGACATTTAACAACAACACCTTATCTGTTGGCGATGATATGGTGAAAAGTCTTAAAAAGAATGATGCTTTGGACTTTCATTTTGTATCTGAAGGAAAGGCTAAGAAGGGATTGGAGAAAGGTGATTATTATATGATAATCACGCTTCCAAGTGATTTGTCTCAAAAGGCTGCTAGTATTCTGGATAATAAGCCGCAAAAGATGCAGATTGATTATCAAACATCTAGCGGACACAGCTTTATTGCCAGCAAGATGAGTGACTCAGCTATGACGCGGCTTCAACAAACTGTCGCTAACAATGTGACAAATACATACACGACATCTCTCTTCAAGAGTATGAATAGCTTGAGGAAAGGCATGACAACAGCTGCTTCTGGTAGTGGTCAACTCGCTTCTGGCGGTCAACAATTAAAAGACGGTAGTCAAACCTTGACAGATAATTTGAATACTTTATCTAGCTCTAGTATGACGTTTGCAGACGGCGCTAATACATTGACGACAGGTTTGGGGACCTATACGCTTGGTGTGCGTCAGCTTTCAGACGGAATTGGTACGCTATCGACACGCCTTTCAGCTTATACGTCAGGTGTCGGTCAATTGGCTTATGGGTCAGATACGCTTTCAAAAGGTCTGACAGACTATACAAATGCTGTTGGTCAATTAGCTTCTGGGTCAGATATATTATCAAAAGGTCTGATAGACTATACAAGTGCTGTTGGTCAATTGGCTGACGGCTCAGGGCAATTATCAGATGGCTTAACTACCTATACCAATGGTGTGGCCAATCTTGCAGGTGGTGCAAATCAATTAAACAGTCAATCGCAAAACTTATTGGCTGGTGTTAATCAATTGAGTGCTTCTAATGAAGAAATTCAAAAATTATCAAGCGGTGCGCATCAATTAGCTACGGGTCTGAACACGTTAATGACGACTGTTCAACAATCTGGCATGACTGCTGAACAAGTTCAAAAGCTACAGGATTTGCAAGCAGGTTTAACTGCTGTGCAAACCGCTCTTTCAACTGGATCAGACTTATCAGCTGCCAAAGCAAGCATGACAACTGCTTTAAGCGATATGGAAACGGCTGTGAACACGCTTGCCAATAGTGCGACGACAGACAAGACTACGATTGCAACTAACGTGGCTGCTACAGCTGCTTATCAAAAGTTAAGTGCTAGTGAGCAGGCAGAAATCAATGCTGCGATTTCGCAAACTCCAAGTCAAACTGCTACGACTGCGGCAAGTCTATTGACAAATATTCAAGCGCTCAAGACGCAAGTGACGAACTTGCCAGAGCAATCTTCTAATCAACAAAGCGCAGCTGTCATCGGACAAGCAAAAGGTGCGCTTTCAGAGCTTCAAACGAGCGCACAACAATCCCAAGCAAAAATCCTTGCAGCTTTGCAACAATCAAATGCGGGTGCTAATCAAGTAGCAGCAGGTATTGACCAATTGCAAACGAGCTTAGCAACAGGTGCTGGTCAATTGGCAAAAGGTGTAACCGACTACACCAATGGGGTTGCGCAGATAACAGCAGGAGCTAATACCTTATCTAGTAAGAATAGTCAATTAACATCCAGCATGGCGAAAATCAGTTCAGGTTCTAAGACCTTGGCTGGTAAGAATGAGCAGTTGACGTCTGGCATGGCGAAAATCAGTTCAGGTTCTAAGACTTTGGCTGGTAAAAATAGTCAATTGACATCTGGTATGGCAAAAATCAATTCCGGAGCTAATCAATTGGCGGCTAATAATGGTCAAATCGACGCTGGCTTAGCAAAATTGGCAGACGGAGCTAGTCAATTAGTGAACAATTCTGCTACACTCGTGTCAGGAGCAGGCAAACTGTCTGACGGAGCTAGTCAAATTGCAAATGGTTCTACGAAGTTAGCAGACGGTAGTTCAACTATCACGTCTAATCTGGGAACACTTGTGTCGGGTGCGGATACCTTGACAGCAGGTTTAACAGACGCCAAAGACCAATTATCCACGGTGACAACCAATAAAGCCAACGCCAAGGCGCTTGCAAATCCATTGACAACGAAGAAAACAGATAAAGACCATGTTGGTAAAAATGGTATCGGTATGGCTCCATATATGATTTCTGTGGCACTTTTTGTAGCAGCGATTTCAACCAATATCATTTTTAACACGTTGCCTTCTGGTAAGAAACCTCAGACACGTATGGAATGGCTGAAAGCACGTATTCAGGTCAATGGTGTTATTTCTCTCTTGGCAGGTTTATTGGTGTACGGTGCGGTACACATGATTGGCTTAACTGCTAACCACGAATGGGCAACGCTTGGTATCATTCTTTTGACCAGCATGTGCTTCATGGCTGTGGTGACGGCTCTGGTAACGTGGGACACCAAGCTTGGTGCTTTCATTTCCTTAATCTTGTTGTTGCTGCAACTCGCCTCTAGTGCGGGTACTTACCCATTGCCATTGACGGATAAGATTTTCCAAGATGTCAATCCTTGGATGCCAATGAGTTACTCTGTTTCGGCTTTGCGTCAAACAATTTCGATAACAGGGCAAGTCGGTGGACAAGTTGCTTTCATGACAGTTGTTCTGCTGCTCTTTGTCGGTCTTGGTTTCTTGGTTTACAATCCAAATAAAAAAGAATTAGTCTAATCTAAAAGCTCTTGTATCTTGAATACAGGAGCTTCTTTTTCAAATTAAACCAAAGTGAGCAAGGGCGTACGGAATACCGTTTTCATCATTGGAGCGCGTGATGAAAGTGGCTGCTTCTTTGACGGTTGCTTGGCTATTGCCCATTGCAATGGGATAATCTACTGTCTCAAACATGGTCAGGTCATTGAGTCCGTCTCCGAATGCGTAAGTCGGTGCTTCGTCTGCCAGCAAGGTCAGCAGGTGTTGAATCCCAGAGCCTTTGTTACAACCGTGCGGCGTGATGTCTATCGAGTAGGGGCTGTTACGGAAAAAGTGCAGTTCAGGGACTTCTGTCTGATACTGGGTGTCTTTTTCAGGCTCCTCACTAAAAATGAGCAACATCTGACAAGGCTGATTTTGATAAATGGTCGGACCGACTTGGGGCAGGTCTTGATGAAAATAGCGGAAATTCCGCTGAACAGTCAGACTGAGCGCCGTCACACGCATTTCTCCTTGCGAATAAAAACCGAGGTCGTGTTCATTTTCCTTTGCCAGTTGCAGGAGCTTGAGGATGCTGTTTTGTGCAATTCGTCCTTCAAACAGGAATTGCTTTTCATGGAGGATTTCCATGCCATTTAGCAAGATAGCGGAATGAATCCCAGCGTCTTCCAGAACTGTCCCCATTTCTCCGCGCCCGCGCCCCGTACAGATAATAGGCAGAAAGCCGTTGGCTCGTAGTTGAGCAATGGCTGTTTTGTTGTCTGCTGGGACTTGTCCTTGGCTATCAACCAAGGTGCCGTCAATATCAAAAAATACAAATCCGTTGTAAGTCATTTGCTTCTCTGTCTCCTTTAAGGTGCTGAAGTTCCACGTGAAACATGAGAGAAAGGGGAAGTACGATGCTGTTTGACTTCTTTTTTCAAGTTTTCGAGCAAGGTCGTTTCTTCTGTCAGCTCAAGCAACTGGAGACCTTTCTGGATAAGGTCGTCGTCTCTTTGGCAAATACCCAGACGAACCTGAGCAAAGCCGAGCTTGTCGTATCGTTTTGTTTGCTTGGCGAGCGGTAAGATCATCTCGGTGATACGCTGGCAATCGTCAAGGCGGTTGTTGTAAAGGTAGATGGTCGAAAGGTTGGCTAAAATGGAGAATTGTGTACTGTGAATTTCTTTGTAATGCTTATACCTGTTGAGACTGGCTAAGATTTTTTCCGTTATATTTTGAATAGTTTCTAGTGGGAAGAAATAAAGAATGACACTTAGTAAATTTAGGTCACTTTCATAAAAAGTATCTCGTTTTTCTAAATCTGTCCATAACTGTTGAGCTAAAACTTGTGCTTGACTACTGATTTTATTTTTTCTAATTTCAATTAGTATATTTGCCATACGCAAAATATTGCTAATGGGAATATCATGATGAGCTTTCAAGTAGTCTTCACACTGTTTGGTTAAATCCAGTAATTGTTCTGTTTCAACGACAGACAAATAATTTTTAAATTGTAAGATGATCTTCATTCTGTGATTTGAATGATAATAATCACAAATATATTCAAATTCCCCAAAGCTCATGTCAATCTGGTGGAGCAGAAATTCCATGGTTTCATAGCTGGGAACGGATTGGTTGCTTTCAAACTTGGAAAGATTGGAGCGCGAAATCCAATCTCCGCAAATCTCTTGCTGGGTGATTCCCTTTGCTTTTCGAATTGTCTTGTAAACTGTGCCAATATCCCAACGCATAGGCGACTCCTTGTGTTAAATATGAAATGTGAAAATAGTGGGCATTTTGTGAATGCCTTTTCATCATATTATATCATATAGATGAAAGGAGAAAAAGTGATGAAGAAAAATACCTTTTCTGCTTCTGCGTTCCATTAAGGACTGTGTGTTCAAACTGTTTTGAAAGTGGTTAATCCTCTTTTTCAGAAAATTTCCTATAATTTCCCATTCATGTTATACTAAATGAGATGATTTTTCTGGATTTCGTTGGCTGATGAGGTGAGGCGAGACAATTTCATTTCGTCCGCGCAGCTGACAAGGCAAACTGATTGTCGTTCACTCCGT
>NZ_KV841587.1:57274-140643 GCF_001839535.1 Streptococcus sp. HMSC36C04
ACAAGGCAAACTGATTGTCGTTCACTCCGTCCGCCCGGCGGACGAGATAAACTACTTTTGATTCATGTTGTCCGCCGGGCGGACGGAGTGAACCAAAAGTAAGGGAAACTTTCCGCCGGGCGGACGAAGCAAACAAAAAGTAGTTGAGGTCATCCGCCGCGCTGACGGAAAAAGGAGAAGTCATTGAAACGGTCGCTTTAAGTGACAAGTAAAAAAGGAAAGAAGGAATTTATGAAGCAAGAAAAGCTCATTGGACTTAAAATTAGTAATCTCCGTCATGCGGAATTCACGCAGTTTATCACTCGTTTTTTAGATGATGTGGAGAAAGAAGCGCTCGACTTTAAGAATGAGGATGTCATTACCGCTCTCGTCAAGAAGATAAAAGCAGCCTTGCCTGCTTATCAAGCCTCTCTCGGTCAGATTCGGGCGAGTGAAAAATCAGCTTCGATTAGTGCGGCTGACGAATTGCGCGACGCTGATTTGCAAGCTCTTCGCGATGCGCTGAAACCTTATCGGGCAGCCAAGCGGGAAGAGGAAAAGGCAGCTTATGCCAGCTTGAAACGCTTGTTTGACCAATACAAAGACGCTCATCAGAAGCATTACGAGGAAGAAACCGCCCTCGTTGTCAGCTTACTGGACAAGCTAAAAACAGCCCCATATAAGGAGCAGGTGGGGACTTTAGCGCTTGGAAAATTCGTTGAAAATCTGACCGAAAGTCACTCAGCTTTTGAACAACTCTTTGCCTCTCGCTCCCAAGAGAAATTGCAAAAAGTGAGCTATGATGTCAAGCGATTGCGCAAAGAAGTGGCGACGCCTTACCAACAGTTGGCGGACTATGTGGTGATTTTGCACCAAGTCAAAGACGATAGCTTTTATGCGACCTTCCTTTCCGTGCTCAATAACAGCCGCAAGCACTATGCAGATGTCCTTGCCCGTCGCAAGGGTAAAGAGCCTAAAGCAGAAGCAGGAAAAGTAGCAGAAATCAACTAACATTTCTCCTTCATCTTACTTGAAGTTTGTCTGTCAGAGTGGTAGGATAAAGACGAAGAGGAACGAGCAGAAAATTAGAAAGTGTGATGGGATGATACGATTTCATTTTAATAACGAATTTTGGTTTCGGTGGCGGTTTTATCTGTTGAGCATGATGATATTCGTTTCCTTGGTTGTTGAACCTTATGCGAAATTAGACGTGTTCAATGTGATTTATTTTGCTGTATTGGGAACATTTTTGCTTTTGCAGATCTTTGTGCCAGAGTGTTCGCATAAGCGGTCCTATCCAGTAGGCAGCTATCACTTTAACTGGGAATTTTATAATGAAACTTCCTTGTATCTGATGATTTATTTTTCACGTTCCCTCTACTCTGGTCCGAGAAGCAGCCATGATGTGTGGTACTGGATTTTTCTGGTAGCAGCTATTCTGATTATTTTCAGTTTTCTTATCAAAAAAGAAAAAGAAGAGAAGAGTGAAGAATAAGATTGCGGTAGCTTCTAGTTTCTATTTCATTCTACAGACATTTATTAAACATCTCCAGAAAATGGGGGTGTTTTGTTTTCTTTAAGTTTTCTTTAGCTTTCTTTTAAGGATTTGCCCGTAAACTACGTAGATAAAGAACGACAAAGGAGAGCAATCTCATGGCTAAAAAAACATTTAAAGATAAATTTCAACGGATAGAAACCAAGTACGTCATCTCAAAGGAAACGTTGGCAGATTTGCTACAGGAGTTTGAAGCGTATATGGCAGAAGATGAGCACGCCTATTCAACGATTGGCAACCTCTACTATGATACACCGACCTATCAGATGATTCGGGAGTCTTTGGAGAAGCCTTATTTCAAGGAAAAATTGCGCGTGCGCACTTATGATGCTAGCCCTCAGGCTGATAGCCAAGTCTTTTTGGAAATCAAGAAAAAAGTGCGCAAGGTCGTGTATAAACGTCGGATTGCGACTGAGTTGTTGACAGCAGAGCAGTATCTCGCAGGGGAATGCCAGCTTGAGGATTCGCAGATTAAACAGGAAATCGAATGGCTTTGTGAGCGTTACGGTGGCGTGCAGCCCATGATGTATATCTACTACAACCGCTACTCTTTAAAAGGCTTAGAAAACTCCAATGTGCGGATTACCATTGACTATGATGTGGCTTATCGGACGAAAAATTTGAGTTTACTGGCAGGAAAAGACGGCAAGAACCTTCTTCCTGACAACCATGTCATCATGGAAATCAAGGTGCCGGGGGCGTATCCACTCTGGCTGGCAGAGATTCTGGATCGTCACCACGTTTTTCCAAAGTCTTTCTCAAAATACGGGGTTGCCTACAAGAAAACAACCGACTACAAAGGAGTAATCAATCATGTTCGATCAGCTATTTAGTGATGTCTTTACAGGGACAACGGTCAATCCAGCCAGTATGTTTGGTGCGATTGGTGTTGCCTTAGTGCTGGGGCTGATATTAGCCAAGGTCTATCAGTACAAAACCATTTACAGCAAGTCCTTTATGATGACCTTGGTTATGCTGCCGACTTTGATTGCCATTGTCATTTTCCTAGTCAATGGCAGTCTGGGTGCAGGGGTTGCGGTCATGGGGGCTTTCGGCTTGATTCGCTTTCGTTCAGCACCGGGCGGTGCTAAGGAATTGCTGGCGATTTTCCTTGCGATGACGATTGGGATTGCTGTCGGTATGGGCTATCTTGTCTTTGCCAGCGTCTTTACGATCATCATGTCGGTTGTCATGTTGTTGCTGGAAACGGTGAATTTCGGGCAGATGAAACATTCCATGCGCCAAGTGACCGTTGTCATTCCAGAAAGTTTGGACTATGAGACGGTCTTTGATGACATCTTTCAAAAGGCGACCAACTATGTTGAACCAGCAAATGTCAAAACGTCTGATATGGGAAGTCTGTTCAAGATTAAGTATATTGTCCAATTAAATGGTACAATGACAGAGAAAGAGTTAATGGATGCTTTGCGCACGCGAAATGGGAATTTAGAGATTGCCATTAGCCGCTATGTCACAAAAGAAAATGAACTATAAAAGGAGGACAGCCATGAGAAGATCAACCTCAAAACGAAAACAGTTCAAACGTTTGATTCCACTTGTCCTATTGACAGTTGCTTTAGGGGCGTGCAGTATGACAAACACCAACTCAACCGGCACTAGCTCTTCTAGCACAAGTAAGACAACAACCACCAAGATGTCTGATTACTTTACTAAGCGTGACCAAGATGCTTCTTATGATGAATCAAAAGCAACTAAGATTAGCCTAAATGGTTCATCTGCCAAGACTTCTGGTTCTGGTGCGGAAGTGTCCGGCTCTACAGTGACGATTACCAAAGCTGGGACTTATGTCTTATCTGGTTCAAGTGAGAATGTCCAAGTTGTCGTTAAAGTTGGCGACCAAGACAAGGTTCAGCTCGTGCTGAATGGAGTCACGATGACCGGAACAGATGCTGCTATTGTCGTAGAAAATGCAGATAAAACTTTTATCACGCTTGCAAAGGGCAGCAAGAACACGATTTCGGATTCTGCTAATCACAAGAATACAGACTATGACGCTGCGATTTACAGCAAGGACGACCTCACTTTCAATGGTTCTGGTAGTCTGACGGTAGAAGGCAAGTATGGCAATGCTATTGAATCCAATGATGATTTGCGCATTACAGGCGGAACCTACACGATTAAAGGTTATAAAAACGCCCTTTCAGCGAATGACGCAATCAATATCAAAGACGCGACAATGAATTTGACTGCAACGGAAGATGCCATTCACGCGGATAATGATGAAGACACATCGCTAGGCAATTTCTATATCCAGTCTGGAAAGATTACCATTAACGCTGGAGATGACGGTATTCACGCTTCTAATACGGCTCTTATTGACGGCGGTACGATTAAGGTTGAAAAGAGCGAAGAAGCGCTAGAAGGCAAGACCGTCACCATTAACGGTGGGGATTTAGACTTGACAGCCAATGACGACGGAATCAATGCCGCAGACGGTAGCAGCAGCGAGAGCGCTCCAGGGCAAGCGACCGCTGGTGTCAGTCTGACCATCACAGGTGGTAAGGTCAAGGTTAGTGCTCAAGGGGACGGCTTGGATTCTAACGGGGATTTGACCATTTCAGGTGGTGAAGTCTATGTGGACGGGCCGACAAATGGTGGCAATGGCGCTCTTGACTATGACGGAAATGGCACCATTACTGGCGGAACCGTTGTAATGGTCGGCAGCAATGGCATGGCAATGGGCTTTGGCTCAAATTCTAAGCAAGCTTCCATCCTTGCGAATGTGTCTGGTAGTGCTGGGGACAAGGTGACGATTACCGATTCGTCAGGCAAAGAAATCCTCAGCTATACCGCTGCTAAAAATTTCCAATCCGTTCTCGCTAGCTCAGCTGCTATCAAAGACGGTGAAAGCTACACCATTACAGTCAATGGACAAAGCACGACCGCAACAGCTAGCCTGACTACCCAAGATGGAAACGGCATGGGCGGAGGTCCTGGCGTACGGTGACGATAGACAAAAGAGGCTGGAAAACCCAACCTCTTTCGTTTGACCTTTGCTTAATCGTCAAGGTGTGATAGTGTTTTAATCGCTAACCATTGTGATAGGATTAAAACTAAGAAAAATATATGAAATAATAAATCACGTATAATTGGCATATTTCTACAAATAAATAAAGAAATGAAAGGGGAACAAACAAACCAAATAGCTTGAAAAATAACAATCTTTTTTTTCATACTTAATAACTCCTATTTCCATGATAATATAATGGACTGTGGTAACTAGATGTATCAGCAACTCCGACATTAAAGCTACCAACCTGACCAATACCAATTCCAGCTCCGATTGAAGTGGTTGTTGATGTATTTCTATACAAATGACCGTTTAAAGTAAAGTGTATTCTATTGGCATCGGGTAAAGCGTATTGAAAATTTCCTTGGAATATTAAACTTCCAGAATAATAACCTGCATAAACAATTCGTTTTATTCCTCTAAACCAACCGCTTTTACTAACTTCACAATAAAAATAGACATGTCCTGCATTATTTGGAATATAAGAAATTAACGTATCATCTTGATATGTAGCACCACGTAACACTACATATGAAGTTTCTTCATTTAGCTGAGCATTTCTAGCTTGAGAAGTGCTCTTATTGGGGAATAAAGTACGTTCAGCTTCTGCAAAACTAACGCCTGTATTACTAACATAATTGGCTAAGATTTCATCTTTAGTAACTGTTACAACATCAAAATTTTTAACAGTAGTTTCATCAGCTTTTACAGTCGTTCCAATGCCAAAGGCTAGAACTAAGAAACTTAAAAAGCTAATAAACATTAAACCTAAACGCCTCATAGTGTTTCCTCCTTTTTATAAAATCAAATTGATAAAACTACAGCTCTAATTATAAATCCTCCCTTCTGACGAACTGCTTAAAGAATTCCCCTTTTTTCACTTTCAATATATCACAAAAATAAGAAGAAACAAGTCTATTTTTGAAAAAAATTTATGATATAATAAAGTTGATAACGTTAAAAAAACTAGAGCGAAACAACTCTAGTTTTTTGCATGCTCAGCCTAAAATCTCTAGAATCTCTGTCAAATTATCAACAGTCCAATCTGGTGCTTCTGCTGGATTCGTTACGTGGGTCAAGCGGCTAAATCTCTGTCGGATCCAAATGGTTTGCATTCCAAGTTGTTTAGCCGGAAGAATATCATTGTACAAACGGTCGCCAATCATCACAGCGCCTTCAGCTAAGCAGTTCGCTTGTTGGAGAGCTAACTCAAAAATAGCGAGATCAGGTTTTGCCAAGCCAACATCGGCAGAGGAAATCACCAGATCAATCCAAGAATCAATACCAAATCTTCCCAATCTTGCTTGCAAGTTCGGTAACTGGTTGGCAATAATCCCAATCTTGTAGTGCTGGTGGAGAGTTTTCAGCGCTTGCTTGCAGTCAGGATACAGCACCTCTAAATCAGACCTCCAAGACGGACGCTTCAGACCATAATCGTTCAGAGCCTCCGCATCGCCCTTTTTGTTTTCCTTAAAATAGTGAATCATAGTTTGATAAAATGCTGCATAAGAAATGTGAGTATCCGCAATAGCCTGCTCAATCCGATCTTGGTAGGCTTTTTCTTCATTTACCAAAGTTGAGCCAACATCAAAGAATAACCAATGAATCTGTTTCATGCGAAACCTCTAATAAAGATTGATGTCTCCGCTGACAGCTTGGATAGTAAGAGAATCTGTAGAAGTTGATACTTTATGACGGATTGTGTTGCCAACGATTTGGTGGCTCGGCTGGAGCTGATCAGAGATAGAAATGTCTCCGTGCACTGTTTCAAGATCATAGCTGAAATCATGGTGCAGCAGATGAAGTGAAATATCTCCGCTTGTTGTTTGAATAGAGGTTTTACCAGCAATTTCTAAAGAATGCGTGTCGAGATCCCCTGACACGAGAGATAGCTTACAATCCGTTAATTTGACATGTGCTAGATGAATATCACCACTGATAAGGGTAACATTGGTCTGTTGCAAATGGCAATGACGCATGGTCAAATCACCACTTGAAAGCTCAATCGTTCCTTTTTGTGTTTGAAGATGAGATACAGCTACATCACCAGAAGTTGCTTGAAGTGAGAATGACTGAAGAATCTTGCCATTCGGGATTTGAATGCAAATAGGATGATTATCAAAACCGTTTTTCATGACGTTAATAATCCAGTCCAAACCACTATAATGCGTGTTGCCTTTTTCTGTAATGTGCCACTTCTCGTTTTGAACAGTAGAAATGATTTGATTGTTGCCTTTTCCATTATAGTATTTGATGTGGAAAAAATCATCAGGTGAAGGCTCAATCAGAATATCTTGCGTGGTGACATCAATATGTAATTCAGAGATTGTTGCATAGTCTTCAAAGATATAAGCATTGTCGGTATATGATTGGTGATTGTGTGCAGATGACTGGTGTTGAGGACGAGTTGACATTTCTTCTGCTTGATTTGATGAAAGTGAGCGAATAATCTCTTCTGCTGCGTCTTTGGGATCTCCCAACTCCTCAATGACTTGTGCTTCATTTTCAGGTCCGGCTTCTTCAAAGTATTCCGTAAAATAATCCATTGCTTCTTTATAATCTGCTTCTGGCAATGTTTTCAAGTATTTCTCTAGTGCGGCTAAATAGTCAGTTTTTGTCATGGCGAATGTTCCCTTCTATGATACCGTTGACTGTCGCTGTATATAACTCCCACTCCCTTTTAAGGGTGTTTAACTGCTTTCGCCCTTCTGGAGTAAGGGAGTAATACTTCCGTTTTCGACCTTGATATTCTTGCGAGTAAGTCGTTAAATAACGATTTTTTTCTAACTTTTTCAAAATAGGATATAAGGTTGATTCCTTGATATTGGCAATCAATTTAATCGTTTGGCTAACCTCATAGCCATAGGAATCTTCGCTTTCCAAAATCGCTAGAATGAGAAATTCAATCAAGGTAGAAGATGTTGGAAAATACATGAGCACCTCCTATATATAATATTTTTATATATAATTTTTCTATACATAGTATAGTTCTTTTTCTTTTTAAAGTCAAGAAAATATATAAAATTTTTATATATTATCAAAAGTTGCTGTTAGTAGACGTATTTTTTCAGCTAACTGTGTCAAGAAGTATCTGTGATTTCCCTAGGTTTGTTGTAAATAAACCTTAATTCTAGCTTAATTCCTCAATTAAAGAATGTTTTGTATTGAAAAATAGCGTTAGAAAATGGTAAAATATATTAAGTCTTATCTAGAAGTAAGACAAAAGTGATGAATATGATGAAAAAACATAAAATAATTTTTAAATTTCTTGGACAGACGCTGCTTTATTTTGTGATATTTCTAGCGTTGCTTTATTTCTTTAATTATCTTGGTCAAGGCCAAGGTGGTTTTATCTATAATGAATTTTAGGAGCAGACTGTGACCAATTCAGTAATTAACGACATGATTGAAACGATTGAGCATTTTGCTCAGTCTCAACCAGATTTTCCAGTTTACAATGTCCTCGGAGAAGCTCATACTTATCATGATTTGAAAGTGGACTCGGATTCGCTCGCTGCAAAGATTGATAGTCTTGCGCTTCCTGAAAAGTCACCAGTGGTGGTGTTTGGTGGACAAGAATACGACATGTTAGCAACCTTTGTAGCTTTGACGAAGTCAGGACATGCTTATATTCCGATTGATAGTCATTCAGCTCTGGAGCGCGTGACAGCGATTGTGGAAGTGGCACAGCCTAGTCTCATTATTGCAATCAATGACTTTCCGCTGAAAGATGTGACGATTCCGATTCTTGATGTAACAACAGTTCAAGTAGCTTTTGCAGCCAAACATCCTTACGAAATTACACACCCTGTTAAAGGTGATGCGAATTACTATATCATTTTCACCTCAGGAACGACTGGAAAGCCAAAGGGTGTGCAAATCTCGCACGATAATTTGCTTAGCTTTACCAACTGGATGATTACAGATAAGGAATTTGCGACTCCAGCTCGTCCGCAAATGTTGGCGCAGCCACCTTACTCTTTTGATTTATCAGTTATGTACTGGGCGCCAACCTTGGCACTTGGAGGAACACTTTTTGCAGTTCCGTCTGCCATTACGCAAGATTTCAAGCAGCTGTTTGAGACTATTTTGAATTTGCCAATCGCTATTTGGACATCCACGCCGTCTTTTGCAGACATGGCAATGCTGTCTGAAGATTTCAATGCTGAAAAAATGCCAGGCATTACACATTTCTACTTTGACGGAGAAGAATTGACGGTTAAAACGGCTCAAAAATTGCGTGACCGTTTTCCAAATGCACGTATTATCAATGCTTACGGTCCGACAGAAGCAACTGTGGCTCTATCTGCCGTTGCTATAACGGATGATATGCTGACAAATATGAAACGCTTGCCGATTGGCTATACCAAAGCAGATTCTCCAACTTTTGTGATTGATGAAGACGGAAACAAATTGCCAAATGGTGAGCAAGGAGAAATCATTATATCTGGACCAGCTGTATCAAAAGGCTATATGAACAATCCAGAGAAAACAGCCGAAGCATTCTTTGAATTTGAAGGGTTACCAGCTTATCATACAGGTGATGTTGGTACTATGACAGATGAAGGTTTACTGCTTTATGGCGGTCGTATGGATTTCCAAATCAAGTTCAACGGTTTTCGTATTGAATTAGAAGATGTTTCCCAAAACCTGAACAAGTCTCAATATGTGGACTCAGCTGTGGCTGTACCGCGTTACAATAAAGATCATAAAGTACAAAACCTTCTAGCCTATGTCATCCTGAAGGACGGGGTTAAGGAACAATTTGAGCGTGAGATTGACATCACCAAAGCTATCAAAGAAGATTTGCAAGATATTATGATGTCTTATATGATGCCTTCCAAATTCCTTTATCGGGATTCCTTGCCATTGACACCAAATGGTAAGATTGATATTAAAGGTTTGATTAGCGAGGTCAACAACCGATGATGGATTTCATAAGACAGCTTCCTCACTTGGAACCGTACGGGGATCCGCAGTATTTTGTTTATATCATTTTAGCCGTTTTGCCAATCTTTGTTGGTTTATTCTTCAAAAAAAGATTTCCCATTTATGAAGCTCTGGTCAGCTTTGCTTTTATCATTTTTATGCTGACTGGACCGAAGTTAACGCAAATTTATGCGCTACTGTTTTACGTTATTTGGCAGATGATTTGGGTTTGGTCTTACAAAATTTATCGAAAAGCAAGAGACAGCAAGTGGATATTCTACTTGCAAATTGCTCTCTCTATCTTGCCGCTTTTCCTTGTAAAAGTGACGCCGGCGATTGATGGACATCAATCACTCTTAGGCTTTTTGGGAATTTCTTATTTGACTTTTCGTTCAGTAGGAATGATTATTGAGCTGCGAGATGGCGTACTAAAAGACTTTAGCTTATGGGATTTTCTACGTTTCATGCTCTTTATGCCGACTTTTTCAAGTGGGCCGATTGATCGTTTTAAGCGGTTCAATCAAGATTATGAAAATATCCCTGAGCGTGATGAACTGCTAGATATGTTGGAGCAATCCGTTCAATACATAATGCTTGGCTTTCTATACAAGTTTATCTTGGCACATATTTTAGGCTCAATGATTTTGCCTCCTCTCAAGCAATATGCGGTGCAAATGGGTGGTATCTTCAACCTGCCAACTCTAGGAGTGATGTATGTATTTGGATTGGATTTATTTTTTGACTTTGCGGGTTATTCCATGTTTGCCCTCGCTATTTCCAATCTAATGGGCATTAAAAGTCCGATTAACTTTAATAAACCTTTCGTTTCGCGCGATTTGAAAGAGTTTTGGAATCGTTGGCACATGAGTCTGTCTTTCTGGTTCCGTGATTTTGTATTTATGCGGCTGGTCACAGTACTTATCCGAAATAAAGTATTTAAAAATCGGAACACCACTTCAAGCGTAGCTTATATCATCAACATGCTAGTCATGGGCTTTTGGCACGGGGTTACTTGGTATTACATTGCTTATGGACTCTTTCATGGTCTAGGGCTCGTTATCAATGACGCTTGGGTGCGAAAGAAGAAGACCGTCAATAAAGAACGGAAAAAGAAGAATTTGCCACCATTGCCAGATAACAAATGGACACAAGCAGTGGGGATGTTTATCACCTTTAATGTTGTAATGTTTTCATTCTTAATCTTCTCAGGATTTTTGAATGACTTATGGTTTAAAAAATAAAAAAGGAGTTCTCTAATGGACGTAAAAGCAGAAGTATTAGAAATTATTGATGATTTATTTATGGAAGATGTATCAGACATGATGGACGAAGATTTGTTTGATGCAGGAGTTCTGGACAGTATGGGTACTGTGGAATTGATTGTTGAGCTAGAAAACCATTTTGACATTCATGTTCCCGTCTCAGAATTTGGTCGTGATGATTGGAATACGGCTAATAAAATTATTGAAGGCGTAACGGAGCTTCGCAATGCTTAAACGATTGTGGCTCATTTTAGGTCCAGTTTTCTGCGCCCTTTTGATGGTGGTGGCTTTACTATTTTTCTACCCAACCAAGCAACAACATGATTACCAAGCTGAAAAGCGCTCAGCTGTTACTTTGACGGCGGGAAGTTTCAAGGGAAGAACACAAAAAGTACGTACTTTGACAGATAAAAAGCACCGCTTTGTTCCTTACTTTGGTTCAAGTGAATGGCTGCGCTTTGACAGCATGCATCCTGCGGTTTTGTCAGAAAAATACAACCGCAATTACCGTCCGTATTTTTTGGGGCAACGTGCCGCAGCGTCTCTTACACAATATTTTGGTATGCAGCAGCTGCTTCCTCAACTGAAAAATAAAACAGTCGTGTATGTGGTCTCTCCTCAATGGTTTACCAAAAAAGGCTACAGTCCAGCAGCATTTCAACAATATTTTAATAGTGATCAATTGACCAGTTTCTTGCGTCAGCAAGAAGGAGATATTGCTGCTCAGTATGCGGCTAAGCGTCTCTTACAACTGTATCCGACAGTGGCTATGAAAGACAATGTAAAAAAAGTCGCTGCTAATCAGAAACTGTCAAATTTTGACAAGCAATATATTCGTCTTATTAGTCGTTTGAATCAGCGGGAGGATGCTCTTTTTAGCTCACTATTTGCCGAACGCAATGCAAATTATGAAAAATTGGTTCAGCCTCAAGTCAAGCGTTTACCAAATAAATTTTCCTACGAGGATTTAGAAAAATTTGCTATTAAAGATGCACAAAAAAATACCAACAATAATAACTTGGGAATTGATAATAAGTTCTATCGTCGCCGTTTGCGAAAGCATTTAAAGAAGCTCAAAGGTTCGCAGGGAAAGCTATCCTATGTCAAGTCTCCTGAGTATAATGACTTACAGCTTGTTTTGAAGCAATTTGCCAAGTCAAAAACGAATCCAATCTTTGTTATTCCCCCTGTCAATGCAAAGTGGATGGCCTATACTGGTTTGAGTCAAGAAAAGTACCAACAAGCGGTGAAGAAAATTCGTTATCAGTTGGAAAGCCAAGGTTTTACCAATATTGCAGACTTTTCAAACGATGGTGGGAAACCTTATTTTATGCAGGACACCATTCACATGGGCTGGCTTGGCTGGCTGGCGTTTGATAAGGCTGTCAATCCTTTTATTTCCAATCCAAAGCCTGCTCCGACTTACCGGATGAATGATCGATTCTTCAGCAAAGAATGGGCAAATTATGACGGAGCAATTGAGAATTTTAAATAAGAAAAAGAAAACACGAACAAAGATTTTAACTAGTTGGTTGCTAGTTTGCTTGTCCGTGTTTTATTTTGGGGAACTATATAGCAGTTTACGCCAATTACAATATGTAGTATTTTAAAACAAGATTTTGTAAATTTGACAACTATACTTTGCGGTTGTGTAAACAGGTATATAATTCCCTTAATTTTTATATGGAGAACTAGAGAATTTTATGAATCCGTTCATTTTTCTATTGTATTTTGGAAAGATAGCTGTTAATCCAAGACGTATTGCTCTATTGCTTGAGCAACTCCTCCCTCATTGTTTGTCAGAGTGACTATAGTAGCTTGCTCTTTGACTGCTTTAGGAGCATTTCCCATAGCCACGCCTAATCCGGCCAATTTCAGCATGGGGAGATCGTTGAAGTTATCACCGATTGCCATGACTTGCTGGAGAGGGATTTGGTAAAAATGAGCAATCTCTTGAAGAGCATTTTCCTTAGAAACCTGTTTAGCTGTAACTTCTAGATAATTCTCTTTTGAAAGATAAAAGGCTGTTTTAGGAAAATCTGTGTTTTGCAGATAGTCGTGAAGATTTTGAATGATGACTGCTTCACCTATCAGAAGAAGTTTGTGAATAGAAGCACGCCCTTCTACAACAGAAACTAGAGATTGAAGGATAGGATTTTCACCGGTAATATCTGCTTCTTCCTGAACCCATTTGTCAATCTGTTCAGCAAACCAATCCTTTCCTGTATAGAGATTGATAGCTACAGCTGGAAACTTCTCTTGGACGAGCTCTAGCAGACAACGAACTTCTTTTTTATCCAAAGCGTGTTCCATTAAAATATCATAATTCTGAGGATTTCCTTTGATGACAAGAGCGCCATTGTAGCAAGCCAATGGATTGTCAATGAGACCAAGCTGCTGTGCGATTGGCTCCATGCCAAGTGGTGAACGTGCAGATGCCAACACAAAAGGGATTCCTTTTTCCTGCAAAAGAGGAAGCTGTGTTTTTAGCTGATAATCAACTTGGTGTTGGTCATTTAAAATAGTACCGTCAATATCGCTTATGACAAGGCGGATAGGTCGTTTGTTCATAAAATTTCTTCCTTATAAGCATGATATCATTGTGGGGTGATAATCAGAATGTTCATTTTTCTTCTTTGTTATTATTTTAACACAAAAAAGAATTTTTGAAAGCGGTTTAGCTGTTTTCTATTAAGACAAATTTAAGCAAAACAAGGTATCTTATAACTAATCCTAAAAAAACTTTTTTCATCATAATCTCCTAAACAAAAAAGCAGTCTTTCTCGATTGCTTTTTTGTATGGAATTCATGTTATAATGAAATCATGTTATCAAAAGAATTTAAACACATCATGCAGACAGATACAGTCGCAACGGCTAAGTCCTTGTTAGGTATGCAATTGTGCTTAGACGGACAAGTGTTGGGACGAATTGTTGAGACAGAAGCCTATTTGGGAGCTAAAGATAGTGCTTGTCATAGTGCGCATGGCAAACGCACATCGAAAAACGAGTCTATGTATTTATCTGCTGGACACTGGTATGTCTATCAAATCTACGGACATCAAATGTTGAATCTAGTCACAAGAGCTGAGAATGTCGCAGAAGCTGTCTTGATTCGAGCCTTGGAATTGCCAGACGGGACATTGCTTGCCAACGGCCCAGGAAAATTAACCAAATTTGCAGGGATTACCAAGGAATTTGATGGTCAAGGTTTGACCACTTCAAGATTGCAATTGGTAGGAAATGCTGTCCCGTTTCAAATTGGCTCGCGCTCTCGAATTGGCGTGACCTGTACAGATGAATGGCGAGCTGCGCCTCTAGGCTTTTATGTTATGGGCAATCGGCATGTTTCTAAAATTTCGAAGGTAGGTTTATTGCCAGATTCTAAGACATGGAAAATAGATAATTAAAAAAACAGAGTGGAGAAAAGAGTCCAACAACTGAAAAAGGTTCACTCTCCATTCTGTTTTTGATTTTTATAAAATTTGATCAGATTTTTCTACATAAAAGAGGGCAATAATCATAATGATTGTAAGAATGAGCAAGACACATACAGCAGGTAGCCAAGAATGGAAGAAATCGGCACTATAACCAAATAGAGCTGGTCCAAAAGCAGCTAGTAAATAACCACCTGTTTGTGCTAAGCCAGATAGCTGAGCAGTTTGTTCAGGGCTACTCGTTTTTGTTGAAAAAGTAACCATAAGATATGGGAAAAGAGCACTCACAGCTGACCCAATGAGGATATTGGCAATAAGCCAATAAAAGAAATCATTCGTTTGAATTAAGAGCATGCTAATGCCAAAGACACCTGCAGCAGAGATAATTGCTAACATTATCATACGATGACGAGGAGATAGCCGTGTTGTCAAGCTAGGAATGGTCATTGAAAAAGGTAGACTAATCAAGTTAAAGACAGAGGCTAGAACTCCAGCAGAAGCATTTGAAATGCCGGCTTGTGTTGCCATAGTTGGTAGCCAGGTTAGGCAAGTATAAAAAAGCAATGATTGCAAGCCACCAAAAATAATAATAGCCCAAACTTTTTTATTTTTCCAGATAGAGCTACCTTGGTGCTCTTTATTTTTGTTCACTAAGAAATGGTTATAAGATGTATTTGGTAGCCAAATCAAAAATGCTAAAAGACAAACCATTGTCAAAAAAAGGACAAGACCTTGCCATGAAGTTGCTTTTGTTATCGGCACTGCAATAGAAGAAGCAATAGCGGTTGATAGCCCCATAGAGGTTACATACATGGTTGTCAAGAGTCCAATCCGATGCGGTTGATTGGCTTGGATGACACTTGGAAGTAAAACATTAAGTACTGCAATGGAAACTCCAATGAGAATCGTCCCCACATAAAGAAGTGGTAGATTAAAAATCCGAATGAAGGATCCAATGGTAAGCAGAGCAAGGACGAGAGTAAAAAGCCGTTCGAGCCCAATTTTGCTCGCTAAACGCGCCGAAAATGAAGAGCAGAGAGCAAACATGATTAAGGGCAGACTGGTCAAAAGACCGAGGGAATTAACTGAAACATGAAGCCCGTTGGCAATGTCTGTTAAGACAGTTGGAAGCGTTGTAAAGGGCGTCCGCAAAGCGACACCCATCATGATAATTCCTGGTAATAAAAAGATAGAATGTTGTTTTTTCATAAATTCTCCTAGAAGGGTTCTTAAAAAAATTATACCATAGCGATAACCAAAATTATAGCCCTATATTAGTGCATTAGCTCAAGATAGTAGGCTGTAATAGTGGCTTCATCGATTTTATTTCGTTGTCCCAACCACCAAGTAACCGTTTCGATAAAAGTTGTCGTGACATAGTTTTTTAAAAATGGTTCTGGTAAATCAGACTTTTGTATCAATAGCTTTTCGCGAATGAGAGGAAAAAGATAATGCTCTAGTTCTAATTTTAAACGATTGATAAAATAGATGTTTTTCGATAATAATAAAGTGGCTATTTTATCTTGGTTTTTCCTGAAATGGTAAAAAATATGAGCTGTTGCGTTAAAAAGTTCGCTTGCTTGGTAGCGCTCAACAAACGTATGCTGGAACAAATCTTGGCACATTTCTTCAAGTAGTGCCTCTTTTGTCTCAAAATGATCATAGAAAGTCGACCGACCGACATCTGCAAGATCAATGATTTCTTGAACTGTGAGGGACTCATAGCTTTTTTGATTCAAAAGAGTGAGAAAAGCCTGATAAATGGCTGCGCGTGATTTTTTAACTCGTCTATCCATCGTTTCCGAACAAATCTCCTTAAATGTACACTATCAAACGAAGCATTAGATTTGTTTCTTGTTTCCTCCGTTAAAATAGTAGATAATATAATTGAACAAAGTGTTTTGTTTTGAATACATTATATAATAAATAAAATCAAATCTCAATGTGCGATTAGAAGGAGACAATAATGAAATCAAGTAAAAATGTCTGGATTGCATTTCTGTTAAATTTTTCGTTTGCGATTATTGAATTTATCTTTGGAGCTCTATTTAACTCCAGTGCTGTACTGGCAGATGCGGTACATGATACAGGAGATGCCTTAGCGATTGGCTTGTCGGCGTTTTTTGAAAAAATTTCCAACAGACGAGATGATAAGAAATACACACTAGGGTATAAACGGTATAGTTTGCTGGGGGCTATGTTGACCTCTACCATTTTGATAGTGGGATCTATTCTCATTCTGGTTGAAAATGTTCCCAAGCTGTTTGCGCCTGAACGGGTGAACTACGACGGTATGCTTGTCTTAGGAATTTTTGCAATTGTAATCAACTTTGCAGCCAGCAGAGTGGTTAGCCATGGACATACACACAATGAATCCATTCTGAGTCTGCATTTCTTAGAAGATATTTTAGGCTGGTTGGCTGTAATCTTCGTATCCTTTATTCTTCGCTTTACAAACTGGTATTTCCTTGACCCATTGCTTTCGCTCATCATTTCGACTTTTATCTTGAGTAAAGCACTGCCAAAGTTTTGGGAAAATGTTCAAATCTTTCTTGATCACGTACCGAGTGATGTGAACTTGAATGATCTTTATGCAGAGATTCAAACAATCGAGAATATCCAAACAATCACTCAGCTAAATGTTTGGACAACCGATGGGCTAGAAAAATTTGCGATGATTCATATTTGCATGAAACATCTCGAACAACAAGCAGAAACTCAGCAGCGCATTCGCCAACATCTCAAAATGTATGGAATTACAAAAGTAACCATTCAGACAGACGAAAGTTTAGATGAGCATGAAGAATGCTGTATTGGTGAGCAACAGTGAGAAATAAAGAGTTTAAGACAGATGTTTTAAACTCTTTATTTTTATGTTTTCTTTTTTATGATTGTTGAAAATTCTACTTTCATAAGATGGTTGATTATTTTACTTATAAATTAAAATATGGAAACTAGTATCACGTATATTAAATGTAAGAATCAGCAAGGTAGCTCATTGTATCATACAGAAATTTCAATGTTCCTGCAAGGTGGTTCAAGTCAGTCTGCGAAATACAACAAAAAAAGTGGAAAACCTTATAAAGATATTGATGACTTAGTTGATTTTGGCAGACCTGTTCACATAGTTCCTCACATGTTTCGACATAGCTTTGTTTCAGTTATGGCAGATAAAAATGTAAGTCTAAACGTGATTCGAAAATTTGTAGGACATTCAGAGGATAGTAGAGAGATAGAAAAAATCTATCTTCATGTTATGCAAAAAGGAAAGGATAAGATTGAACAAGCCATGATAGATTTAGCTAAAATTATCTCTTAATGATTATAATCACTTAAAATTCAGTTATTTTATTGAAAATAAAAGAAATTCTTGAAATCGTCAACCTTTTTGTATATAATTAATATGACACCATATATAGTGTCGCTATAAATGAGGTACATCATGGGCAAGGAAAAAGAGTTGCAAAAAATAAAAAATAACCCCAAATCTGTTACCCCTGAACGCTTAGAATCTCTGTGTAAAAAATATGGTTTTATGTGGAAGCAAGGAACCAATCATTCAATAACCTCTCATGCCTTGTTGGAAGAAAGTTATCCAATACCGCGACATAAGCCAATAAAGCCAGTTTATGTGAAAAAGGTTATAAAAATGATTGAGAAAGTGATAGAATTGGAGGAGGGTTTAAATGATGAAAGATAAAGAATATTATCTTGGATTGAACTATCCGATTTTAATTGAAAAAATTTATGATGAGGGTGAATTATTGTTTACTGCCTCTATTAAAGAGTTACCAGGACTAATCGTTTATGGTGAATCTTTAGAAGAAGTTTATGATGAAATTGAATTAGCTAAAGCAGACTGGATTGAGGCCAATCTTGAGTGGGGGAGAAAAATTAAAGAACCTCTTGAGAACTCTCTGGAAGAGTATAGTGGAAAAATAACGCTAAGATTACCTAAAACATTACATAGAGATGTTAAAGAACGCTCTGAAATTGAAGGAGTCAGTTTAAATCAAACTATAGTACAATTGATTAACGATGGGTTATTCAAACAAACTCAAAATGTTGTTGAACAGCTAACAGAGCAATTTAAAGATATGACTAAAAAAATTAGTCAAACCATTGTGGAAAAGGTTTCTACACCAGAGCAACATATTCACCAAACAATCATTATAAAAAATCAATCTGAAAAAATACAACCATATAAAGAGCAGAATATTACTAATAATAGATTACAAGATAATAAAGTAGTTTCATGGTCTATTGGAGGTTAAAATGAAGTCAAAAAATATTGAGATAAGAAGGATAACATTTAGTAAATTCGAATTTAATATTCATAACACAGGAGAAGTTGAAGAAGATGGAAGAGCCTCAATTAATTTAAATCTTCCTGACAGAGAAGAAGGACAAGAGAATCAACTTATTCTGATAAAGATGGAAATTTCTTACCCAGATAGTCAGTATCGAGTTATTGCTGACATTGATGCCATATATTCGGTCTTAGCTTCAGATTTACCAGAAGATATTTCGCAGGATAATGAATTTCAACAAGCACTTATTACACCAATGATAGAGAAGTTTAGATTATATATTGGTATGTTTTCTGAGGGTGCATATGGAGCTGTTCTGATACCAAATTTAGATTTTAATCAAGACTAGAAGTTATCCGT
The DNA here is from genome assembly GCF_001839535.1 of Streptococcus sp. HMSC36C04. Lineage (NCBI taxonomy): Bacteria > Bacillati > Bacillota > Bacilli > Lactobacillales > Streptococcaceae > Streptococcus > Streptococcus sp. HMSC36C04. The sequence continues at coordinate 76,137 of NZ_KV841587.1, forward strand.
TTTTTTATTATTCATATATCATTATGGAATATTTAATCAGTTAAAATTCAGTTATTTTGCTAAAGCCAAAAGAAAAAGCCTTTGAAACGTTGATTTCATAGGCTTTTTTAATCTCAATTATTTCACCTCTGTAAACACTACATGTTTACGTAATTTTGGTGAGTATTTTTTCAATTGAAGACGGTCTGGAGTGTTGCGTTTGTTTTTAGAAGTAAGGTACAAGCGTTCACCAGATGCTTTGTGTTCAAGTGTGATATTTACGCGCATGATAGCTCCCTTCTATTATTCTGCTGCAGCTTTGGCGATTTTACGTCCTTTGTAGTATCCTTTGAGGGATACACGGTGAGAACGTGAGTAATCTCCAGTAGTTTCGTCAAAATGTACAGATGGAGCTGTAATTTTGTAGTGAGTGCGGCGTTTGTTTTTCTTCGCTTTTGAAGTGCGACGTGCAGGTACTGCCATTTTCTTTATTCTCCTTTTAATATAAGTTCGATTCAATCTCTTTGATTTTCATCAACTGTAATAGTATATCAAAAAAATTTTGTAAAGTAAAGTTACTTGACAGATTTTCTTTTACTTTTTGTAAAATAGCAGAGCGTGCTAGCTTTTCAGAGAAAATATACCGAAACTGTCCTCAAAATCTGTTACTTGTGGTAAAATAATTATATTATATGAATGAAGAGGAAAGCTATGAAATTACAAAAACCGAAAGGGACTCAGGATATTCTCCCTCAAGAGTCTGTCAAATGGCAATATGTAGAAGAATTTGCTCGCAAAACGTTTAAAAAATATCATTACGCAGAAATTCGCACCCCGCTATTTGAGCATTATGAAGTGATTAGTCGTTCTGTTGGAGACACGACTGACATTGTAACCAAAGAAATGTATGATTTTTATGACAAAGGCGACCGTCATATCACATTACGCCCAGAAGGAACAGCACCAGTTGTACGTTCTTATGTGGAAAATAAGCTCTTTGCACCAGAAGTCCAAAAGCCGGTGAAACTTTATTATATGGGCTCTATGTTTCGTTATGAGCGTCCTCAGGCTGGACGTTTGCGTGAGTTTCATCAGATTGGTGTAGAGTGTTTTGGATCCAACAATCCTGCGACTGATGTGGAGACAATCGCCATGGCAGCTCAATTTTTCAATGAAATTGGTATTCAAGGTGTAACGTTGCAGTTGAATAGTTTGGGGAATGCAGAGAGTCGCGCCGCTTACCGTCAAGCATTGATTGATTATTTGACGCCGCTGAAAGACAGTCTTTCTAAAGATAGCCAGCGTCGTCTGGAAGAAAATCCTCTCCGTGTGCTAGACAGTAAGGAAAAAGAAGATAAACTCGCTGTTGAAAATGCACCCTCTATCCTGGATTATCTAGATGAAGAAAGCCAAACTCATTTTCAAGCTGTGCGTTCGATGTTGGAATCACTAAAAATTCCTTATGTTATCAATACCAACATGGTTCGCGGATTGGATTATTACAATCATACGATTTTTGAATTTACTGCAGATGTGGCGGGCAATGAATTGACAATCTGTGCAGGCGGCCGCTATGATAGCCTCGTTGCTTATTTTGGCGGACCAGCAACGGCTGGTTTTGGCTTTGGAATGGGCGTGGAGCGCCTGCTTCTTGTTCTTGAAAAGCAGGGTGTAGTCTTGCCGCTAGAGGATAGTTTGGACGTTTATGTTGCAGTTTTGGGAAACGGTGCTAATAACAAAGCTTTGGAAATTGCACAAGCACTTCGCAAGCAAGGCTTTACAGCTGAACGTGATTATTTAAACCGTAAGTTGAAAGCGCAATTCAAGTCAGCAGATACTTTTTCTGCTAAAGTGTTGATAACTCTTGGCGAAAGTGAAATTGAAAGTAACCAAGTTACCGTCAAAAACAATCATACTCGTGAAGAATTAACGGTTGATTTAAATCAGATTCAAGAAGATTTTCAAACAATTTTTGAACAACTGGGGTTTTAATTTAAAAAGGGAGAAGGCCAGTCAAATGGCTTTTTTTCTCATAACATAGTAGAATGTTGAAGTAGAAGTGGAGAGAACAATGAAAAAAATAATCATTCCGTCTGTAATTCAGTTTCTAATTGTTTTTTTGATTATAGGAGGAATTGCCTATTTTGTGAGAGGGGATTTCTTTTTTCGGTTTTTAGCACCGATTTTTGGCTTAGCAGCAGGGCTATTGCGCTTAGCATCAAGTTATGTGGTCAAGGTTTTGCATCCTGAATTATATGACAAAGAAAGTAAGAGGTGAGTCGTCATCTTCTTTTGTGAAATATTACGTTAAGATATGAAGATTTTGAAAAGCATATCTTCTTTTTCGTCGCTTTTGTGGTAAAATAGTAAAAGAATTAAAAGTTTGGAGAATAAAAATGAAACGTTCAATGTATGCTGGGCGTGTTCGTAGTGAACATGTTGGTCAAGAAATCACTTTGAAAGGTTGGGTGTCCCGTCGTCGTGACTTGGGAGGGTTGATTTTCATTGATTTGCGCGACCGTGAAGGCATCATGCAGCTAGTTATCAATCCTGAAAATGTGGCTAAAGAAGTCATGGAAATCGCTGAAAGTTTACGAAGCGAATATGTGATTGAAGTGACTGGAAAAGTAGAAGCCCGTACGCAGGCGAATGATAAATTGGCAACGGGAGCTGTTGAACTACACGTGGAGAATCTGACAGTTCTCAATACGGCCAAAACGACTCCATTTGAAATCAAAGACGGTATTGAAGCGAATGATGATACCCGTCTCCGTTACCGTTATTTAGACCTTCGTCGTCCTGAAATGTTGGCAAATTTGAAATTGCGAGCTAAGGTAACACATTCTATCCGCAATTACTTAGATGAGCTTGAATTTATTGATGTGGAAACGCCGTTTCTTACTAAGTCAACTCCAGAAGGGGCGCGTGATTATTTGGTACCAAGTCGAGTGAACCAAGGTCATTTCTATGCTCTGCCACAAAGCCCTCAAATTACCAAGCAACTGTTGATGAATGCTGGATTTGATCGGTATTATCAAATTGTAAAATGCTTCCGTGATGAGGATTTGCGTGGAGACCGTCAACCAGAGTTTACACAAGTTGACTTAGAAACTTCTTTCCTGTCTGATCAAGAAATTCAAGATATTACAGAAGGCTTGATTGCTCGAGTGATGAAAGAAACGAAGGGGATTGAGGTTACATTACCATTCCCACGAATGAAATATGATGATGCAATGGCTTTGTATGGAAGTGATAAACCAGATACACGTTTTGAGATGCTATTGCAAGACTTGACATATCTTGTCAAGGGAATTGACTTCAAAGTTTTCTCAGAAGCACCAGCCGTTAAAGCTATTGTTGTGAAAAATGCAGCTGACAGCTATTCGCGAAAAGATATAGATAAGTTGACAGAGCAAGCAAAACAGTATGGAGCAAAAGGACTTGCTTGGGTGAAAGTGGCATCAGGTGAACTAAATGGACCAGTTGTTAAGTTTTTGAAAGACTTGACAAGTGACTTGACAAATGCTTTACAGCTTGAAGACAATGATTTGGTTCTTTTTGTAGCGGATACTCTAGAAGTTGCCAATGCAGCACTAGGTGCTTTGCGTATACGTTTGGCAAAAGAGTTGGGCTTGATTGATGAATCGAAATTTAATTACCTTTGGGTTGTGGATTGGCCAATGTTTGAATGGTCGGAAGAAGAAGGTCGTTATATGAGTGCACACCATCCCTTCACTCTTCCACAAGCGGACACAGCCCATGAATTAGAAGGTGATTTGAGCAGGGTTCGTGCTATTGCTTATGATATTGTCTTGAATGGTTATGAATTGGGTGGTGGAAGTCTTCGTATTAACCACAAAGATTTGCAAGAACGAATGTTTAAAGCCCTTGGTTTTTCTGAAGAAGAAGCTACTGATCAATTTGGTTTCTTGCTAGAAGCAATGGATTATGGTTTCCCGCCACATGGTGGACTGGCAATTGGCCTCGATCGCTTTGTCATGTTGCTGGCTGGTGAGGAAAATATCCGCGAAGTGATTGCTTTCCCTAAAAACAACAAAGCAAGTGATCCAATGACTCAGGCACCAAGCATAGTTGACGCCAAACAACTTGAAGAATTAAGTTTACAAGTAGAAACTCATGAAGAAAAGTAAGATTTACAAACGATTGCGTTATTATTTGCGCCGTCTAGCCTATGATTTTAAGTTGATACGAGTACTTAAGAGTATTTCTCGTGAGAAATACGATGAAAAGATTTCTGCTTCGCTCATTTATGGTTTTCTATCTGCGGTTGCAGTGAATCTTTTCTTTCAACCGGGACATGTTTATTCAAGTGGTGCGACTGGATTGGCACAGATTTTAGCTGCTTTAAGTACACGTTTTTTAGGATTTACTATTCCGGTTTCTGTGACTTTCTACCTCATCAATATCCCGCTGATGATTTTGGCTTGGTATCAAATTGGGCACAAGTTTACGGTATTTACTTTTATAACCGTTTCCATGAGCTCGCTGTTTATCCAGTTTGTTCCTGAAGTGAGTTTAACAAATGACCCGATTATCAATGCCTTGTTTGGTGGGGTCATCATGGGAATGGGAATCGGCTTTGCTTTGCGTTCCAATATTTCTAGTGGTGGGACGGATATTGTCAGCTTGACGGTTCGGAAGAAAACCGGCAGAAATGTGGGAAATATTTCCTTTATGGTCAATGGCATGATTATGATTATTGCCGGTGTGACTTTCGGCTGGAAATATGCACTATATTCGATGATTACGATTTTTGTGTCAAGCCGTGTGACAGATGCAGTCTTTACTAAGCAAAAGAAGATGCAGGCGATGATTATTACCAGTCATCCCGAAGAAGTTATTGATAAAATTCATAACAAATTGCATCGTGGTGCAACCATGGTTAATGGTGCAGAAGGAACTTACAATCATGAGAAAAAGACTGTTTTGATTACAGTCATTACGCGTGCTGAATTTAATGAATTTAAACATATTATGCGTAAAACCGATCCGCATGCTTTTGTATCGGTAGCAGATAATGTTCACATTCTTGGACGTTTCGTAGAAGAATAAAATATCAGATTGGTTTGTTTAGCCAATCTGATGTTTTTTGTTATATGACTTTCAGTCTGTCTCGTGGTTTTTAGTGCGAGACAAATAAAACAGATGTTACGATTATTTAAGTACGAGAACTTGTTTTGCAGGGACAGTACAGGAATCTTTGTTAGTATTGAGAGGAACGTCAAGGCTGATCTCTGGGTAGTTGATAAAAATAGCTTGTTTATCCTGATTTGGATAGCTAAATGCTTCGTTTCCAAAGTTAATGAGGATTGTGATTTGATCTTCTTTTTCTTTAATTTTATATTCAACCACAGAATCAGTTAGCCATTCGATAGAACAGTAATCTTTAATTTCTGTTCTTGTTTCCAAACTGAGGAGCGGATTTGCTTTTCTGAATTGGACTAACTGGCGAATAAAATCTACGTCTTTCTCATATTCAATGGAGCGTAGCCAATCAAGACGGTTGATGGTGTCTGGAGCATTATAAGTATTATCCATGAGGTTTTTACTGCGGAAAAACTCTTGCCCGCTATGGATGAATGGTACTCCCTGAGCTAACAAAGTAATATGCAAAGCAAGTCGTGCATCTGCTAACCGCTTATTTAGAGAGATATCTGGCTTTTTAATTGTAAAATAATCAAAAGCCGTTGCATCATCATGGCATTCTACGTAGTTGATAGCTTGCTGGGGTGCAATAAAATGTGCTGTTTCCGTTAATCCAACATTAGCCGTCAATACATTTTCTATTGTATCTATTGGTTTAGGATCTTGGATTTGACTGCCTTCTAAAATCGTTTCTTTGATTGTATTGCGGAAGTGGTCGCTGAAAAAACCATAGTTTGGTAATTGAGCGGCGTTGAATTGATGTGCAAGCCGATTGCTATCCAGTCCGGTAGCCATACGCCACCCTTCTCCATACAAATAAACATTTGGATAAAGAAACTTCAATTCCTCTGCAATCTGCTTCATGGTTTCCATATCTAGAATGCCCATGAGGTCAAAGCGGAAGCCATCCATTCCATAAAGAGTTAGCCATTGTTTGAGGGAATGCTTAATATAGCTACGAACCATTGCCCGCTCACTTGCCACATCGTTCCCACAGAAAGTCCCATTTGTCAAATTGCCGTTGTGATCGTAGCGGAAGAAATAGCCTGGGACGATTTTTTCAAAAGCATAGGCTTTAGGATCGTAGACATGATTGTAAACGACGTCCATGATAACACTAATGTCGGCTTGATGATAAGTAGCGATTGCTTCTTGCAATTCAACGATTCTTGTATAAGGATCATGTGGATTCGTTGCAAAGCTACCGTCAGGAAGATTGTATTGCATAGGGTCGTAGCCCCAGTTATACACGAGTTCTGTATGATTTTCATCAACGCTGCCAAAATCATACAAAGGCATGAGCTGAATGTGGGTTACTCCAAGCTGTTTGATGTAATCCATTCCTAAAGTATGCTCTTGCAATTGCGGAGACTCTGTTAGGGATTTGAATTTACCAGGGTAAGAAAACTCAGCTTCTTTTTGCATGGAAAAATCTCGCACACTCATCTCGTAGATAACAGCTTTTGTTATTGGAATTTGTGTTGCTGCTCGGTGAATTGGGCGAGTAATTTTCTCTGGATTGACAACATAACTAACGCCAGAATTGCTTTCTGAAGATAAGGCATAAGGATCGTGTACTTCCACCCAATGACCATTCACTTTGTGTAGATAGTAATAAGCCGCCCCATCAAAATCTCCAGAGACTTCTGCTTGCCAAACTCCTTTTTCTCCGAGCATCATTGGGTAAATGTCATTTTGCAAATGAAGCAATACTTGTTCAGAAATTGGTGCCCAAAGCTTAAAAATAGTTGCTTGTGGAGTATAATGAGCCCCTAAATCGCTTCCGTTGTAGGTAAATGTTTGGTCAAAAATCGGTTTTCTCACAATATGGCGAAATTGTAAGAAAGTTTTATTGCGATCTTGGTCGTAAATCCAATAATGACTGGTTAAATCTAACGGCTCAAGAGGAGCAAGACGGTATTGCACGAAGTTGTCATGTTCTCCTACAGCTCTTATCCGTAAAGTTTCTGCACGATCAACCGTTTCAATTGTAAATTGTAATGGTTCGGCATAAAATTGTTTTTCTAACTCAATAGTGATGAGACTTTGGTCATCTAAATAGGCTTGGAATGTTCGGAAAGCCATAAACTTCCTTTCTTTATCGTTCGATAATGCGATGTGGAATCAATTGGCGATAGCAAATTTGTCGATTTTCTTTGGTATCATTGATAATTTGTAGAATAGTCTTGAACGAAACCCGCCCTAGCTCTAATGTGTTAATGTCTACATAAGCTGTTAAATCAAGTTTGGGTTTAATAGAGTCAAAGGCTAGAGTGGGAACAGACAATTGATTTTCATTTAAATAATTACAAACTCCTTCTGCCAGCATACTGTCTGTTGTGATAATAGCATCAATTTTTGTATCATGACTGAGAAGGCGCTTGGTAAATTGATATCCTTTGTCTTCCAAAAATTCATTTGCAAAGGCTGTATTTTGAGGGTCAAGCTCTAAGTGATAATCCTCTAGTGCTTTTTGATACCCTTTATAGCGATCTTGCGTTACAAATAGTCTTTTGCTACCACCAATAAAAGCAATATTGTGGCAGTCTTTTTTGATAAAATATTCTGTTGCGTCATATCCAGCTTGGATATTGTCATTATCCACCAAAGGAATAAACGGAGAAAGCGATTTTCCTAAAATTAAGAAAGGAAATTGTTCTTCACTGACCATTTTCACTAGTGGATCATTTTCTTGAGAGTAGAGAAAGATGAGTCCGTCTACTCGTTTGCCAAGAACCATTTGGGAAATGGCTTCCATGCGCTCTTTTTCATTTTTCCCGGTTGCAATTTGGATAGCGTAGTGATGCTCGGAAGCCACCTGAGCAATTCCGCGGAAAACAGAAGGAAAGAACGGATTTTGATAAAAAGTGTCTGAATCATCAGGTAAAACAATCCCAATGACTTGTGTGTAACTGCTAACAAGACTACGTGCATTGAGATTAGGGTGATAATTCAATTCTTTCATAGCCTTGCGGACTCTTTTTTTTGTTTCATCGCTAATGCTGGATTTGTTTTGAATCACACGGGTAACGGTAGAAGGCGAAACTCCTGCCAATTTAGCAACTTCTTTAATAGTAACTCGCATAAAAAACCTCCTACTTTTTCATTTTTTCATCACGGAAATGTGTCCGATAGAAAATAATGACGAGATAAAGAACAAAAAGAATGTTTTGAATGGTAATCATAGTGGTCATGGCTTGACCGAACAATAACCCTACTGCAACAGCAATCAAAGTTGGCAATCCCAAACAGTTCAAAGCAAAGTGATAGCATTCTTTGACTGTTTTAAAGGAGAAGAGACGGGATTTTTTCGTTAAATAAAGGAAAAAAGTAGCACCTAGAAGGATAATAAAGAAGTTTAATGCCAATAGAAATCCTGAAATCAGAATCAAAAATAGACTGACTGTCACACGATTTTGTTGGAACCAGTCTTGAGAAATGGCAGCACTCAGAGCGGCTTTATCTTTCAAAGTAGCTTGATTAATATGCTGGTATTGAATTTCTGCTAGTTTTCTTCCTTTTTTACTGATAATCAGTTGTTTGGATCCAAAAGCAAGTGTTAGTTTTTCTCCTAAGGTAGACTGTTTTTGTCCTAGAAGAATAGTGCCTGCTTTGCTATTGTGAGTTGATTGCTGACCAGAATAGTGAAATTGATGATTTTCAATTTTAGCATTTTTTGTGATATCAGTCATCGCCTCCTTTGTGATAGGATCAAAAACACCGTCTACGAAAGTAGTGAGCGGATAAGTTTTGAGAGATGCGTTTTGCATGGCGACCGGAATCATCGATAGAGAAATTAAAAAAATGCTTGTAAAAATCAGCTGAAACCATGTAAGTGATTTGCGATTAACAAAAGGCTTTTTAAAACCGGAAATACTAGAAAAATAATTAAATGGATAAGGTAGCATAAGCGTTTCTTTCTAAAATTTATAATCAGGTGACGACCAATAAACTGTGTTTATTGGCTATCATACAACTATAAATAAAAGAGGGTGGGACAAGATTATCCCTTGTCGCCACCACTTGTTAAACCAGATACAAAGTTCTTTTGTAGGAAGAAGAATAAGATACAGATTGGCAAGGCAATCAAGATAGCACCTGCTGAGAAGTAGGCAATCTTCAAATTCTTCACATCACTAACAAAGGTTTGTAAACCAACAGCAACTGTATAGAATTCTTTTTCACGAAGTAAGAAACTAGATAAGATGTAGTCTCCGAATGGTCCCATGAAAGCCCAGAGAGCTTGTACAGCAATCATTGGACGAACGAGTGGCAGTACAATTTGCCAGAAGCGTCTGAAGTGCCCAGCACCGTCCAATTTAGCGGACTCATCAAGCGAGATAGGCACAGTATCAAAATATCCTTTCATGAGCCAAGCGTTCATTGGGATACCACCGCCGACATAAAGGAAGATGAGGAACCAACTGTGGTTGAGCGCATTTAACATCAAAGCCATAACGAAGAAGGCAGTAAGGGCTGCCATTGTTGGTACCATTTGAATGATTAAGAAGAAAATCAAACTTTGTTTTCTAGCGAGGAAATTATAACGGCTATAAGCGTAACCAGCTAGTACAACTATACTTGTTTGGATAATCATTGTCAAGATGGCAATGATTAAGGTGTTAAAGTACCAAGTACCGTATAGAGTTTCGGTAAAGAGCTTGCTAAAGTTTTCAAAACTGAAATTAATATCAGTATCCAACTTGAACGCAAGGACATTCCCTGTCTTGAAAGCGGACATAATCGTGATCAAGAGAGGATAGATAATGATAATAGATAAAGCCACTAAATAGAAATAAGTTAGGAAGTGGTTTAAACGGCGTTTAAATTTAATAGAATTATTCATCTTACACATCCTCCATATCAAATGCATGTAGTTTCTTGAACGCAATCATGGAGATTGAAATCACGATAAGAGAAATGATAAGTGTTACCGCAGCAGCCATTGAGTATTGAGGAGCTGCACCTGTCGTTAAACGATAAATCCATGAAATGAGGATGTCGGTCGAACCTGCACCACCACCAACTGTACCAGGACCGCCATCATTAAAGAGGTACATGATAGAGAAGTTGTTGAAGTTGAAAGTATACTGACTGATGAGTGTAGGGGCAGCAACTGCTAAAATCATTGGGAAAGTGATATTGCGGAATTTTTGCCATGCATTTGCACCATCAATGTAAGCTGCTTCGTAAAGATCGTTTGGAATGGATTGCAAGATACCAAGTGTCAATACATAAATGTAAGGGAATCCAAGCCAACCTTGCATCATAATCAAAGCAACTTTTGTCCATGTTGGGTCTGTTTTCCAAGGAATCAAATGTCCATTTAAGAATGGCAATACTTTACCAAGAAGCGGAATGACTTGGGTATTGATCGCACCGATACTATCGTTGAACATGTTACTGAAAGTTAAGATAGTGATAAATGCTGGGACAGCCCAAGGCAGTAGGAAGATAACGCCGAAAATGCGTTTCCCTTTAATAAATGGTTGGTTTGCAATAATAGCGGTAAAAATACCAATAACGATTTGGACGGTTGAGGCAGTCAGTGCCCAGATAATAGTCCAACCAAGAACGGCTCCAAAAGCAGAGCGGAAAGTGCTAAGTCGCCAAATATTAGTGAAGTTTGTCACGCCAACCCAATCCAAGAGCTTGGTTGGAGGCAGATGTTGGAAATCATAGTTTGTAAAGGCGATTAAAAGAGTGACCAATACAGGGAAAATGATAGCAAAAGTCATTGCAATATATGAAGGAATAATCAATAGGTAAGGAAAACCATTAGCGTAAATTCCTTTTAACATATCTTTGAAAGTCGTAGGAACTGGATAATCATTATTCCAACGTTTCGCAATAGTATAAGCATCTTTTAAATTGAGAGCATAAAAGATGAAATAAACAATGACAAGAATAAAGTGGAATGCACCACGAATCAACATGAAAAGAGAGTTATCGCGTCCAGGCACCTCACCGAGAGTAATTAAGTTTCCTAACTCAGGAGCAGCAATGGCGAAAAAGTAAATCAAAAATAAGATGGTAACTCCTAAAAAGATAGCCCCTTTTGCTTTTTGTTTATTATAAATTTGCCCAAGTCCTGGGATGAGGGAGAGCAGCAATGCTTTACGTGGCTGTTGTTGTGTAGTCATCAGAGTCTCCTTTTTCTAAAATATAGAACTCGACTGGTGCTGCCAATCGAGTTCTATCCTACCTCAATCTGTTTTATTTTTTACCAAATTTTTGATTGATAGTATCTTTAATCAATTTAACGGCATCATTTACAGCGGTTTTAGTATCTTTTTTACCACTTACAGCATCAAAGAGCATACTTGCTGCTGGATCCCATACAGTACTCATTTCAGAGATATTTGGCATAGGTTGAGCAGATTGGAATTGTTTAATAACAGCTGAAGTTAATTCATCATTTTTTCCTTCAGCGTATTTACGAGCCTCTGTGTTTGCAGGTACTTCGTTTGTAGCATCATAGAAAGCTTTTTGTTGTTCAGTCGAAGTCAAGAAATTAACAAATTTTTGAGCTGCTTTGGCATTTTTAGATCCTGCAGGGATGACCCAAGCTTTACCTCCACCAAAGGCTTCATAGTTTTTGCCATTTGGAAGTGTAGGAATAGTGGCAACACCATAGTTCACTTTAGCTTCTTTAAATGATGCAGCTTTCCAAGGGCCTTCAATGATAGCAGCTGTTTTACCTGATTGGAATTGAGTTTGAATTAAGTTTGCAGCCCCTTTAGCATCTTGCATTCCTTTTGGCCATTTTTCGTACCAAGATTTAGCGTATTCAATACCTTTAATAGAACCGTCATTTGCAAGTCCAATGTCTTTAGGATCGGTACCGTTCTTACCAAAGACGTATCCACCATTACCCGCTAAAAGACCATAAGTATAATAGAAGTTTGTCCAGTCCGCGAGGAAAGCAGTTGTTTTGCCATTTTCGTTAGCAAAAGCATATTTGCTGTCTTTTGCAAGTTCTTCTAATTCAGCAAATGTAGTTGGAGCTTTAGAAACAAGGTCTTTATTGTAGTACATTACTAATGTTTCGATAACAGCAGGTGCGCCATAAGTCTTACCTTTTGTAGTTACGAGTGCTTTTGTTGTGTCGTCAGTCATTGAACCTTTGTCAAGTTTCACTTCTGAAAGTTGGCCGTCCGAACCGAGACTACCTACGCGGTCATATGGAGACATCATAACGTCTGGAGCCTTGCCAGATTGGTTGTCAAGTGAAAGATTTTCAAGACCTTTAAGTTGGTCACCTGTCTTAATAGTAACTTTTGTACCAGTTTCTTTTTCAAAAGCAGCAGCAGCTTTCTTCATGTAGCCTTCGTATTGTTTTTCTACGTAGGCTGTAATGTTCTTGCCGTCGCTAGAAGAAGAATTACTTGTTTTACTTCCGCAAGCTACTAAAAGCAAGCTAGCCAACCCTACAGTTCCAAGAACTGCAGCACTTTTCAACATTTTACGTTTCATGATTTATTCCTCCTAAAGAATAAAATAATAAGATAACAATTTAAAATAGTTTACGCAAACGTTTTCTTAAACTATACTTAGTATACCACAAACAGAAAACGGTTGCAACACTTTTTTTAAAAATCTTGAAAATTTTTTATTTTCCACTCCAAAAATCTTGATAAAATATAGAAGAAAATGATTCAATTGTCCAAAATATTTTAAAAATTTACAAAAAAACTAGAAAAATGGTTGCACACAGACCGGAATTAAGTTATAATCAAATCAACGCAAACGTTTTCGTTAAATGAATGCAAAATTTAACAGAAAAATTTATTGAGGTGATAAGATGAAAGAGCGTCAAAGTGGTGTTCTCATGCATATTTCTTCTCTTCCAGGAAAATACGGAATCGGCTCATTTGGGAAAAGTGCTTACGATTTTGTGGATTTCTTGGTAAGAACAAAGCAACGCTACTGGCAAATTTTGCCTTTAGGCACGACCAGTTATGGAGATTCTCCTTACCAATCATTCTCTGCATTTGCGGGAAATACACATTTTATTGATTTTGACCGACTGATTGAAGAGGGTCTACTTACTGAAAGTGATCTTGACGGTTTAGACTTTGGACAAGATCCAAGAAAAGTAGATTATGCGAAAGTTTTCAACAATCGTAGACCGGTTTTAGAAAAAGCTGTGAAACGTTTCTTAGAACGCGGAGATTTAGCGGCTTATGAAAAATTTGTAGCAGATAATGCATCTTGGCTTGAAGTATTTGTTGAATACATGGCGATTAAAGAGCATTTCGACTTGAAAGCTTGGACGGAATGGCCAGATGCAGCGGTACGTCGTCGTGAAGCGTCTAGCTTGGCAACTTATCGCGAAAAGCTAGCTGATCGATTGACCTATCATCGTGTTACGCAATATCTCTTCTTCAAACAATGGTTAGAATTGAAAAATTATGCTAACGAACATCATATTGAAATCGTTGGCGATATGCCAATCTATGTGGCAGCTGATAGCTGTGATGTTTGGGCGCAACCGCATTTCTTTAAAACAGATGAATTAGGACAGCCTACATGTGTAGCAGGATGTCCGCCAGATGAATTCTCTGCGACCGGTCAACTTTGGGGAAACCCAATTTATGACTGGAAGGCAATGGATGAAGATGGGTATAGCTGGTGGATTGAACGCTTACGTGAGAGTTTCAAAATCTACGATGTGGTTCGTATCGATCATTTTCGTGGTTTTGAATCTTATTGGGAAATCCCTGCTGGATCCGATACAGCCGCTCCTGGTAAATGGGTGAAAGGTCCTGATTATGCTTTGTTTAAAGCTGTGAAGGAAGAATTGGGTGAACTAAACATCATCGCCGAGGATTTAGGCTTTATGACTGACGAAGTGATTGCTTTGCGGGAAAAAACAGGCTTCCCTGGTATGAAAGTCACTCAATTCGCCTTTAATCCAGAGTCTGAAAGTATTGATAGTCCACATCTTGCGCCTAACAATTCTGTCATGTACACAGGTACGCATGATAATAACACGGTACTTGGTTGGTATCGCGATGAAATTGATGATGCCACACGTGAATATATGGCTCAATATACTAATCGTAAAGAATATGAAACAGTACCTCATGCTATGCTACGGACTATCTTTGCTTCTGTCAGCTTTATGGCAATTGCAACCATGCAAGATTTGCTTGAACTAGACGGCTCAGCTCGCATGAACTATCCATCAAGCATTGGTGGCAATTGGTCATGGCGTATGACAGCAGATGAATTGGACCCTGTGATTGAAGCAGAGTTATATAGCTTGACGAAAACATATCGTCGTTTAAATAAAAAATTATTAAAGAAAGAGAATGAATTGTAACGTTCTTTTCTAGGTAGGAGAAAAAATGTCAAATTTACAAGAATTTATCCAACAAACTTATCAAAAAGAAATTGCTGAATGTAGCAATGAAGAATTGTATATTGCCCTTTTAAACTATACAAAATTGGCTAGTGCACAAAAGCCAGTTAATACTGGTAAAAAGAAATTATATTACATTTCAGCAGAATTTTTGATTGGAAAACTGTTGTCAAACAACCTCATTAATCTTGGCCTTTATGATGATGTCAAAAAAGAGTTGGCAGATGCTGGTAAAGACTTGATTGAAGTGGAAGAAGTAGAATTAGAACCTTCACTTGGTAATGGTGGTTTAGGACGTCTGGCTGCTTGTTTCCTTGATTCTATCGCAACACTTGGTTTGAATGGAGACGGTGTAGGTCTGAACTATCACTTTGGTCTTTTCCAACAAGTTTTGAAAAATAATGAGCAAACGGCAGTACCAAACTTCTGGTTAACAGAGCAAAATTGGTTAGTAAAATCAAGCCGTAGCTATCAAGTACCATTTGCTGATTTCACTTTAACATCAACTCTTTACGATATTGATGTGCCTGGTTACAAAACAGCTACTAAAAACCGTCTTCGTCTGTTCGACCTTGACTCAGTAGATGCAAGTATCATTGAAGATGGGATTGACTTTGATAAGACAGATATTGCTCGTAATTTGACTCTATTCCTTTATCCAGATGATAGTAATAAGCAAGGTGAATTGCTCCGTATCTTCCAACAATACTTTATGGTGTCAAATGGCGCACAATTGATTATTGATGAAGCGATTGAAAAAGGTAGCAATCTTCATGACTTGGCTGACTATGCTGTTATCCAAATCAACGATACACACCCATCTATGGTCATTCCAGAGATGATTCGTCTCTTGACAGAACGTGGCATTTCTCTTGATGAAGCAATCAATATCGTTAAGAATATGACGGCTTATACAAACCACACAATTCTTGCTGAAGCGCTTGAAAAATGGCCACTTGAATTCTTGGAAGAAGTTGTTCCACACTTGGTTCCAATCATCAAAGAATTGGATAAGCGCGTGAAGGCTGAATACGCAGATCCAGCTGTTCAAATCATTGATGAACACGATCGTGTGCACATGGCTCACATGGATATTCACTATGGATATAGTGTCAATGGGGTTGCTGCTCTTCATACAGAAATCTTGAAAAACTCAGAACTCAAAGCCTTTTACGATATTTATCCAGAAAAATTCAACAATAAAACAAACGGAATCACCTTCCGTCGCTGGCTCATGCATGCAAATCCACGCTTGTCAAATTACATTGATAGCTTGATTGGTCGCGATTGGCACCATGATGCTTCAAAATTAGAAGACTTACTTGAATTTTCTGGTAAGGCTGATGTGAAAGCTGAACTTGAAAAAATCAAAGCTCACAACAAACGGAAATTAGCTCGTCACTTGAAAGAGCACCAAGGTGTTGAAATCAATCCTGAATCAATCTTTGATATCCAAATCAAACGTCTTCACGAGTATAAACGCCAACAAATGAATGCTCTTTATGTCATTCACAAATACTTGGATATCAAGGCCGGAAACATTCCTGCGCGTCCAATTACAGTCTTCTTTGGTGGGAAAGCTGCTCCAGCATACACGATTGCGCAAGATATTATTCATTTAATCCTTTGCCTATCAGAAGTAATTGCTAACGACCCAGAAGTTTCTCCGTACTTGCAAGTCGTTATGGTTGAAAACTATAATGTAACAGCAGCTAGCTTCTTAATTGCAGCCGGTGACATTTCTGAGCAAATTTCCCTTGCTTCTAAAGAAGCTTCAGGTACTGGTAACATGAAATTCATGCTAAATGGTGCTTTAACGCTTGGTACTTCAGACGGTGCGAATGTTGAAATTCATGAATTAGTCGGCGATGACAATATTTATATCTTCGGTGAAGATTCTGAAACAGTTATTGATTTGTATGCCAAAGAAGCTTATAAGTCAAGTGAATTCTATGCTCGTAAAGCAATCAAACCGCTGGTTGATTTCATTGTCAGCGATGCCGTTCTTGCAGTTGGTAAGAAAGAGCGCTTGGAGCGACTTTACAATGAATTAATCAACAAAGACTGGTTCATGACGCTTCTTGACTTGGAAGATTATATCGAAACAAAAGAACGCATGTTTGCGGATCATGAAGACCGTGATGTTTGGCTTGAAAAAGTTCTTGTCAATATTGCAAAAGCAGGCTTCTTCTCTGCTGACCGTACGATTGCTCAATATAACGATGAAATTTGGCATTTGAACTAGTTCAATAGCGAATAGGCCCCTTGATTGGTAGTTGAGGGGCTTTTGTTTGAAAAAAATAAAGGACACTAGTGAAACTTTTGTTTATTTTTGTTGCCATTTTTGACTGCGTACGTTATAATAAATAAAACTGAAAACTTTTTCACAACGAGGAGGATTATTGTGAAAAAACGACCAATTTATCTATATGTCTTGCTGACACTATCAGCCATTCTATCATCTTTTACATTTGTAGGAACCTTTTTTGGCAGTGAAAAAATAACGAATACAAGTTCTTATAAAGGACTGTCTGAAACGGTTGTGAAGCAAATCGTGGAAGTAACTGAAAGAAGTCTTGTCTTTCTTCATAATATTCCGCATAAAATATTAGTTGTCCTTTCAATTTTATTGTTGATTGCTGCTATTGTGTTTATCGTCAAGAAAAACATTTTATACGCTAATTTTGCCTATATTGCTTATGTGTTATTAGGAATTATTGGGACAATTTACAATTATATCGGTGGTATGCCACTCAACAATCTTTATAAAGATCAAACGATGCGTGCCACAGCAATCTCATCGACAAGAGTTTTGACCATTATTTATTTTGCATTTAATATTCTTTTCCTTGTTATTGTCTTTTTCAAGATGAAACGGCAGCAACAAGACTTAGCAAAAGAAGAATTACAATAGTTGACAACACATATCTATCAGCTTAAAATTTTAAGAGAATGATAGATGTGTTTTATTTTTAGAAAGTGAGAAAATATGAAGATTTCCTTAGTTTATATTAGCTTAAGTGGCAACACAGCGAGTTTTATCAAACGTTTGTCTGCTTTTTTGCAAGAGCGACATGAAAATGTTGAGATTGAGCAGGTGGATATAAAAGATATGGTGAAAGAGGAGCGACCATTTTACGCCATGTCTCAGCCCTTTGTAGCCTTTTTGCCAACCTACTTAGAAGGTGGGAATGGTTTGGATAATGGAGATGTGGAGATTCTTACCAATGATTTAGGTGACTTTATCGCTTTTGAAGAAAATTACAAACGCTGTTTTGGCATTGTTGGTAGTGGTAATCGTAATTTTAACAACCAATATTGTTTAACAGCTAAGCAATATGCAGAGCGATTTGACTTTCCAGTCTTGGACACATTTGAACTTCGTGGCTTGAATGAAGATGTCAAACGAATTGGTCTGAAAATTGAAGAATTATACGGAATGTAATAAAAAATCCTATCGTTGTAAATACCGATAGGATTTTTTGATAGGGTTAGAAAATTACATTTTTTCTGGAGCATCAACGCCGAGAAGACGAAGAGATTCTTTTAGAACAACAGCTGTTGCGTAGCTGAGAGCCAGACGGCTGTCACGTTCAGGGCTTTCGTCCAAGATACGAGTGTGTGCGTAGAATTTGTTAAATGCTTGTGCAAGACTGATCGCATATTTTGCAATGAGTGAAGGGTCATAATTGTCAGCTGCACGTTTGACAACACGGGCAAAATCTTGTAGCAGTTTAATGATTTCCCAACTTTCAGCATCATCTAGGCTGTATGTTGCTTCAGCACTTGGCTTGAAGTCAGCTTTGCGAAGGATTGATTGGATACGTGCATAAGCGTATTGGATGTATGGACCTGTTTCTCCTTCAAAGGATACCATGGCTTCCAAATCAAAGTCGTAACCGTTGTGACGGTCTGTTTTTAAATCGTAGAATTTAACAGCTCCTACCCCGACAGCACGAGCAACGGCTTCTTTGTTTTCGAGGTCAGGATTTTTGGCTTCAATTTGTGATTTAGCACGACTGATAGCCTCTTGGAGAGTTGGCTCAAGAAGGATGATATTTCCTTTACGTGTAGACAATTTTTGGCGGTTCTTTGTTACCAATCCAAAGTCTACGTGAATCATATCATCGCTCCAGTCAAATCCCATCTTCTTCAAAACGGCTTTTAATTGTCTGAAGTGATTAGCTTGTTCTTGACCTACAGCATAAATGTTTTTAACGAAGTTGTAAGTGCGAGCACGGTACATAGCTGTCGCAATATCACGTGTAATGTAAAGTGTCGCTCCGTCAGATTTTTTAATCATAGCTGGCGGAAGGTTGACATCATCAAGATTGACGATGCTAGCTCCTTTAGACTCTTCCAACAATCCTTTTTCTTCAAGGATTTTGATGCCTTCGTCCATCTTGTCATTATAGAAGGCTTCACCAGCCAGACTATCGAATTCAACGCCAAGCAATTTGTAGATACGGTTAAATTCTTTCAGGCTTTCGTCGCGGAACCATTGCCATAATTCAGTAGCTTCAGGATCACCGTCTTCTAATTTTTTGAACCAGAGGCGACCTTCGTCATCAAGCTCAGGATCTGTTTCGATTTCCGCATTGATACGAACGTACAGTTTCAGTAATTCATCAATTGGATTTGCTTCGACGGCTTCTTTGCTGCCCCATTTTTTATAGGCCACCATTAAAAGACCGAATTGTTTTCCCCAGTCACCTAAGTGATTGATTTTAATGGTGTTGTAACCCAATTTACGGAAAATATTAGAAAGAGCATCACCGATAACGGTGGAGCGCAAATGACCAACTGAAAATGGTTTTGCAATGTTTGGACTGGAGAGGTCAATGGTAATGTTTTCTCCATTTCCTTCACTTTGCTGACCATAGTTGTTTCCTTCTTTTACAATTTCTTTGATAACTTGAGCTGAAATTTTTGATTTATCAAGGAAGAAATTAACATAAGGACCGGTTGCCACTACTTTTTCAAAGTTTGTTGAGTCAATTTTTGCTGCAATATCTGCTGCAATCGCTTGAGGCGCTTTTCGTTCTACTTTCGCTAAAGAAAAGGCAGGAAAAGCAATATCACCTAAATCTGAGCTTTTGGGTTTTTCTAGTAAATTTAAAATAGCGTCTTGGTCTAAGCTGTCAATGACCTTAGCCAGTTCACTTGCAATCAATTGTTTATTATCCATGGTTTCTCCTTTGGTCTTTTACTAGTATTTTAACATATTTTTTGACGAATCTTCAATTTTTTGGTATAATTTTGAGTATAAATATACATTATTGAGGATAAAATGAAAAAGAGTGAACGTCATAAACTAATTAAGCGAATGATTAAGGAAGAAAAACTGAGTACACAAAAAGATATTCAGGATCGTTTAAAGGCACAAGGCATCATTGTAACACAGACAACCCTCTCTCGGGACTTACGTGAAATTGGATTGACGAAAGCCAAGAAAAACAATGAAGTTTATTATGTTTTAGCAGATGAAACAAATAAAATCGATTTGGTTGAGTTCTTGTCTTATCATGTAGAGGGTGTTTCTCGGGCGGAATTTTCCTTGGTTCTTCATACTCGCTTAGGAGATGCTTCTATTCTGGCTAACTTTGTGGATGCCAATAAAGGTGAGCTGATTTTAGGAACGGTAGCAGGGGCTAACACGCTCTTAGTTATTTGTCGTGATACAGCAGCTGCAAAACAAATGGAAGAGCAGCTCCTTGAGAAAATGGATTAAGAGAATGAATGATGAGGCTGGGACAAAGAGCTCAGCTTCCTTTGTTTATGTAGTCAACAAGACGCAGTAGCTGATTGCTCAAAGCAATGCTTTGAGGTGGTGGATAGAACTTGCGAAACACGTCTCAAAGCTGTTGTTTTTCAGGCTCGGAAAAACACTTTTGACAAAAACTTTGTTTTCTTTATCCACCACCTCAACAGTCTTTCAGACTGTTGAGCAAGCCTTGCGGGGTGAGATGACGAACTGAAAATTTTCAAGATGAGTCCTGTCCCACTCCCAGCTATGCGGATGTGGGACGACGAAATCAAGTTTCTACGAAACTATTGTTTTCTATCCCACTCTTATCACTATTAACCAACAGAAAGGATGAGAATGACAAAAGAAAAACTATCTCCAGGAATGCAACAGTATTTAGATATAAAAAAAGATTATCCAGATGCTTTTTTGTTGTTTCGCATGGGAGATTTTTATGAATTATTCTATGATGATGCGACCAATGCGGCACAGATTTTAGAGATTGCTCTGACTAGCCGCAATAAAAACTCGGAAAATCCAATCCCAATGGCAGGAGTTCCTTATCATTCGGTGCAGCAATACATTGATGTCTTAATTGAAGCAGGCTATAAAGTTGCGATTGCAGAGCAAATGGAAGATCCTAAAAAAGCGGTTGGAGTAGTCAAACGTGAAGTGGTGCAGGTCATCACGCCGGGGACAGTAGTTGATTCTTCAAAGCCAGACAGTCAGAACAACTTTTTAGTGGCTTTAGATAAGCTGGCAGGTATATATGGGCTGGCTTATATGGATGTGGGAACAGGTGAATTTCAAGTTACAACTCTCAGTGATTTTAACATGGTCTGTGGAGAAATCCGAAACCTACGAGCGCGTGAAGTGGTCATAGGGTATGAATTGCCTGAAATGGAGCGTCAAGTATTGGAGACTCAAATGAATCTCCTTTTATCGCAAGTAGAAACTACATTTGATGATGTTCAGCTACTAGGAAAGGACTTGTCGCCGCTAGAGCACCAAGTAGCTGGAAAGTTATTAGAGTATGTTCATAAAACGCAGCTACGTGAGCTTAGTCATTTGAAACAAGTTCATCATTATGAAATCAAAGATTTCTTGCAGATGGACTACTCAACTATGGCAAGTCTGGATTTAACAGAGAATGCTCGGACAGGAAAGAAGCACGGTAGCCTTTATTGGTTGATGGATGAGACCAAGACAGCTATGGGAACGCGATTGTTGAGAGCGTGGATTCAACGTCCGTTGATTGATAAAGAGCGAATCGTCAAGCGGCAGGATGTAGTGCAAGTCTTTTTAGATCATTTCTTTGAGCGCAGTGATTTAGCAGATAGTCTCAAAGGTGTGTATGACATTGAGCGTTTAGCCAGTCGTGTTTCGTTTGGCAAGACCAATCCGAAAGATTTATTGCAGTTGGCAGCAACATTGAGCAATGTCCCTCAGATTAAGGGAATTTTAAAAGGAATTGACAGCCTAGTTTTGGAAGATTTGATTGCCAAATTGGATGAAATTCCTGAATTAGCGGCCTTGATTCAGTCAGCAATTTCGTCGGATGCTCCAAATGTCATTACAGAGGGTAATATTATTAAAACAGGTTTTGATGAAACTTTGGACAAGTATCGAGTGGTCATGCGAGATGGAACGAGTTGGATTGCAGATATTGAGGCGAAAGAAAGAGAAACTAGTGGAATTAACAACCTGAAGATTGATTACAATAAAAAAGATGGTTATTATTTCCATGTCACCAATTCCCAGCTTGAACACGTTCCCAGTCATTTTTTCCGCAAGGCAACTTTGAAAAATTCGGAGCGTTTTGGTACGGAAGAACTGGCTCGTATTGAAGGCGAGATGTTGGAAGCGCGTGAAAAATCAGCTAATTTGGAATACGAGATTTTTATGCGCATTCGTGAGGAAGCTGGTAAATATATCAAACGCCTGCAATTCTTGGCGCAAACTCTGGCAACAGTTGATGTGCTGCAAAGCTTTGCAACTGTAGCTGAAAAGCAACACTTTGTGAGACCAGAATTTATTGAGCAGCGCTCTATCCAAATTGATAAAGGGCGGCATGCGGTTGTAGAAAAAGTTATGGGTGCACAAACCTATATTCCTAACAGCATTTCAATGGACGAGAATGTTAATGTTCAGCTAATTACAGGTCCAAATATGAGTGGGAAGTCAACTTATATGCGGCAGTTAGCAATCATTGTGATTATGGCTCAAATGGGCTCTTATGTTTCAGCTGAAAGCGCTCAATTGCCGATTTTTGATGCAATCTTTACTCGAATTGGTGCAGCGGATGACTTGGTTTCTGGACAATCAACCTTTATGGTTGAAATGATGGAAGCGAACCATGCTATTTCTCAAGCAACAGAAAATTCACTCATTCTTTTCGATGAGTTAGGAAGAGGAACAGCGACCTATGATGGCATGGCGCTTGCTCAGGCGATTATTGAGTATATTCACAATCGGACAGGCTCCAAGACACTTTTTGCGACTCACTATCACGAGTTGACAGAACTGTCAACTAGCTTGACACAACTAGAAAATGTCCATGTAGCAACCCTAGAAAAAGATGGTCAAGTAACATTTCTTCATAAGATTGAAGTTGGACCTGCTGATAAATCTTATGGGATTCATGTAGCAAAAATTGCAGGTTTGCCAAATGATTTGTTGACAAGAGCGGATCAAATATTGACACGATTAGAAAGCCAAGCAAATGAGAAGTCATCTCTTGGCATCTCTAATACATTGCCTGCGGATGCTCGTGAAAAAAATCAAGTGGCTGAGCAGATGTCTTTATTTCCAGAAATAACCGAATCACCTATTTTAGACGAGTTACGTCAGTTGGACATCTATAACATGACTCCAATGGAAGTGATGTTGGCTGTGGCAGAGATGAAGAAGAAACTTTAAAATGTTGAAGCTATAGTGGGTGTGGCTGGCTAACAGCCTACTTTGCTGAAATGTCATACCAGAATTGCAGCTAGGGTCTAATCTTCAAACCACAACAATTTAGTAAGCTATGATTGTTTTCTATCAATCTGCATTTTTAGTTGGGTTCAAATAACCGCCGTGAGTTTTTTCACAGCGGTTATTTCTTGCTATTTGCATTGTTCCTTTAAGTGATGATTGATTTTCTCAATTTTCTTTTTAGTCAGATAAGACAGGATTGCCCAAAGGATAAGATAAACAACAGTAAATTCCAAAATCAACTGTAAGATGAAAATGGGTTCACTTGGAAACCAGCCAGCTAAAAGAGCTAAGGGAATGAATCCTAGAATCATAAGCCCATAGTGACAGATAGTTGCTTTGAGGATGCTCCAATCTTTTTTGAAAAGCTCTTTTCCTAAGCTAAAGAGCAAGCCGATTAGACCCCATATTACTGCGCAATAGAGAACGACTAAGGCGCCGTGAATATGATGCTGTTCCATCCAAAGACCAACTGCTGAATAAGGGTTGAGCGGATGATAGACAGGTGCAAAAAAGTAAGAAAAGATGACGGATAAGAGGAGTCCGATTACAATGCCTCCTAGAGCATCTCTGAATAATGTTTTTTTCATAGTTGTAATTTCTCCTTTATAGCTTTGAGATAACGGCGAGATGAATACGTTATCAGACCGTTTTTCATTGCAATCTGAATCAGACCGCTGCCAGTCAATTTCAGATGATCAATCTGTTTGATATTGATGATTTCAGATTGGGAAATCTGTAGAAAATCAGTGGGAAGCAATTCCAAAACTTGATAAAGTGGAAGCCCTAAGAGATAAGTGTCTGTTGCTGTTTCGGCCCAAACTTGCCGATTTTCAGTATAGACACGTTGTATTTCTGTGCTATTTAGTAGGTAAATTTCCTCCTCTTTTTTGGCTCGAATGGTTTTATTTTTACCGATATGTTGAGCAAATGTCAGCAGTTGTTGAACGGAATCCGACAAAACAGGCGCTTCAATAATGATCTTTTCTTCTGAAAATTTTTCATCAATATGTAATTGAACTTTCATAAACACCCCTTCTTTCCCAATGATGTTGTATCTTTCTTACTGCTGACTTTCATTGCAAGGGAGATCCATTATTTCCTTCCCTTCCTAAATCTATTAAACATTATTTCGGCTAGGAAAACAAGGTCTTTTACCTAAGTGGTTGTTTTGCCCGCCTATTTGGTTGCTTTTAAAAGGAGAATCTGGTCCAGATCCTCTCACACTAGACCTCTGATAGAAAAACGGCTTTATGTTATAATGATAGCTAGAATACTTACGGAGAAAACTATGTCAAAAATTATAGAACTACCAGAAAATCTTGCCAATCAGATTGCGGCAGGTGAGGTCATTGAGCGGCCTAGCAGCGTTGCCAAAGAGTTGGTAGAAAATTCTATTGACGCGGGCGCTAGCCAAATTACAATTGAGATTGAAGAAGCGGGACTCAAGAGCATTCAAGTCATTGATAATGGCGAAGGAATTGAGCATGAGGAGGTTTCCTTGGCTTTGCGGCGGCATGCTACTAGTAAAATCAAGAAACAAGCCGACCTTTTTCGAATTCGGACATTGGGCTTTCGCGGTGAAGCGCTTCCGTCGATTGCTTCTGTTTCACGCTTGACAATTGAAACTGCGACAAATGGTGGAACACATGGAACGCTTCTGATTGCGCAAGGTGGAGAAATTGAAACTATAGAACCAAGTAGCTGTCCTAGAGGCACCAAAATCAAGGTGGAAGATCTCTTTTTCAACACACCTGCTCGCTTAAAATATATGAAAAGTCAACAAGCAGAACTGTCTCACATTGTAGATGTAATGAACCGTTTGAGTCTAGCACATCCAGAGGTCGCTTTTATCTTGCTCAATGATGGTAAAGAGTTGACTCGGACGGCAGGAACAGGAAATTTGCGTCAAGCAATTGCTGGTATCTATGGATTAACAACAGCAAAAAAAATGATTGAAATTTCAGCATCTGATTTGGATTTTGAAGTATCAGGCTATATTAGTTTGCCAGAATTAACAAGGGCTAATCGGAATTACATCACCATTCTCATCAATGGTCGCTACATCAAGAATTTCCTGCTCAATCGAGCTATTTTAGATGGATATGGTAGCAAGCTCATGGTGGGACGTTTTCCGATTGCTGTGATTGATATTCGGATTGACCCATATCTTGCTGATGTCAATGTTCATCCGACCAAGCAAGAAGTGCGGATTTCAAAAGAGAGAGAACTGATGGCCTTGATTTCGCAAGCCATTTCTGCGAGTTTAAGAGAGCAGGATTTGATTCCGGACGCTTTGGAAAATTTAGCAAAATCAACCATTAACCGAGCAAATAAACCTGAGCAGACGAGTCTCCCACTCAAAGCAAACCGACTCTATTACGATAAAGAAAGAAATGACTTCTTTGTGAAACCACAAGTGTCAGAAGCTCAACCTTCTTTTGAGGAATCTGCCCGATTAGACCAACAATCTGCTGATACAGATGAACTCAATTCAAAAGTTGCTTCTGTCAAATTTGCAGAAAGGCAATCTCCTTCTTACAATCAACTAGATCATCCAGAGCTGGATCAGGCGAGCTTAGAGAGAGCTTTAGATAAGTTGGGTGGAGAAGAAACTTCAACGTTTCCAGAATTGGAATATTTCGGGCAAATGCACGGCACCTACCTTTTTGCTCAAGGAAACGGTGGTCTTTATATTATTGACCAACATGCAGCTCAAGAGCGAGTAAAGTATGAATATTACCGCGAAAAAATCGGAGATGTAGATGCTAGTCAGCAGCAGCTTCTGGTTCCCTATATCTTTGAATTTCCAGCTGATGATATGTTGCGTCTGAAACAACGAATGACTCTTTTAGAAGAAGTCGGTGTTTTCCTTGAAGAATACGGAACTAATCAATTTATTCTTCGTGAACATCCCATTTGGCTTAAGGAAGAGGAGATCGAATCAGGTATTTATGAGATGTGCGATATGCTGCTTCTAACCAAGGAAGTCTCTATCAAGAAATATCGCGCTGAGCTAGCTATTATGATGAGTTGCAAACGCTCTATTAAAGCCAATCACAGTTTGGATGACTATTCAGCGCGTGATTTGATTTTTCAGTTATCACAATGTGACAATCCCTACAATTGTCCACATGGTCGTCCCGTTTTGGTCAACTTTACCAAATCTGATATGGAAAAAATGTTCCGTCGGATTCAGGAAAATCATACCAGTCTGAGAGAATTGGGGAAATACTAAATATCCTGAAAACAGAGAGTTACCATATTCTCTGTTTTTTAGCTTTTTTCTATCCAATGTGAGGTTTTTCCAACAGCTTCAATTTTTTCTAGTTGAAAATATGATATACTAAAAGGGTTGAAAAGGAGAAGTCATGTACGAATATTTTAAAGGAATCATCAGCAAAATTACAGCTAAATATATTGTATTGGAAGTCAACTCTATCGGCTATATTCTTCATGTGGCTAACCCCTATGCTTACTCAGGACATCTCCATCAGGAAGCTAAGGTCTATGTTCACCAGGTGGTGAGAGAAGACGCTGAGCTCCTTTACGGCTTTGCGACCGAGGAGGAGAAGCAACTCTTTCTCAGCTTGATTTCAGTCTCAGGTATTGGCCCAGTGTCTGCCTTAGCCATCATTGCGGCAGATGATAATGCGGGCTTAGTGCAAGCCATTGAGCAGAAAAACATCACCTACCTGACCAAGTTTCCTAAGATTGGTAAGAAAACAGCCCAGCAGATGGTGCTGGACTTAGAAGGCAAGGTAGTGGCTGCGGATGGTCCGTCAGAAAGCAAGGCACCCATCCAGACTGTGGATAATCAGGAGCTGGAAGAAGCCATGGAAGCCATGCTGGCTTTGGGCTACAAAGCTGCTGAGCTCAAGAAAATCAAGAAATTCTTTGAAGGAACGACGGATACAGCAGAAAACTATATCAAGTCTGCTCTTAAGATGTTAGTGAAATAGGAGAAAGCTATGACCAAACGCTGCGGCTGGGTAAAAATGAATAACCCCTTGTATGTAGCCTATCATGATGAGGAGTGGGGCAAGCCCCTCCATGATGATCAGAAATTATTTGAACTACTTTGCATGGAGACCTATCAAGCTGGACTTTCTTGGGAGACCATTCTGAATAAACGCCAGGCTTTTCGGGAAGCTTTTCATTTCTATGATGCTCAGAAAATTGCTCAGATGACAGATGCAGATCTAGATGGTTTGTTAGGCAATCCTGATATTATCCGTAACAAGATGAAAATTTATGCGACCAGGGCTAATGCCCAAGCTTTTTTGGCTGTTCAAAAGCAGTTTGGCTCGTTTAATGACTATATCTGGTCTTTTGTAGACTTCAAAACGATTGACAATGAAATTTTGAACTACAAGGAAGCGCCAGCCAAGACAGAGCTGTCAGAAAGCATGTCTAAGGAGCTAAAAAAGCAAGGCTTCAAATTTGTCGGTCCTGTTTGTGTCTATTCATTCCTAGAAGCAGCCGGCCTTATCAATGATCACGAAAAGGATTGTGACTGGAAGTAGAACAATGAAAACAAGAAAATTTCAGCTCATTTTTATCTCTCTATATACCATTTTATTCCTAGGCAGAGGGTTGCAGCTTATTGGACAAAAATAGCTGAATTATCCAGTATATTTCCTTATTGACCATAATTAAATGAAAACCTAGAAGTTCCAGATCTCTAGGTTTTTTGTCATTTTCTTTATTTCCTCATTCTCCTTTCAGCATCCAAATCTTTTCCTTGATAAAGATGCGTAGTTCATAGAAAAGAATAAAGAGGGTGGAGATGAGGAAGCCAGCCATAAAGATATGATGCAAATAGGCAAAAATAGCAATCTCAACCAAAACGGAGAAGAGATAGAAAATGACTAAATAATGCCATTTCTTGGCCTTGCTATCTTCGATGACCTTTTTCTCCAAGCGCTCATCCTCCGTGATGAGTGTGTCCAGTCTGATATCGAACTCCCGACTGATGGCAATGAGATTTCCAATATCAGGGATACCTTTTTCGCTTTCCCAGCGAGCAATGGCGGAGCGGGAAACCTTGAGTCTTTCTGCCAAAGCCTCCTGAGTGAGCTGATTTTGTTGACGAATATCTTTGAGCACTTGTGAAATTTTCATGATAATCTCCTTTCTTTGAATAAAAATATTTAGACGATTTCCTTTTTTCATCTCCATTATAAAAATATTCAAACTATTTGCCAATAGCATTGACCTAACAATCCAGTTATTATCCATAACAAACAATATTTTTAAAGTTTTCCACAGCATGTTGACAAGTGTGTCAAGGAACTTGACAGCTCTTTTTATTTCCTGAAATGAAAATCAACTTTTTTAAGATTTTTTGTGATAAAATAAAATCAATTGCGAATAGTAAGGTAGGAGGTTCTATGAAAGCAGAAATTATTGCTGTGGGTACTGAAATTCTGACAGGTCAGATTGTCAATACAAACGCCCAATTTTTATCTGAAAAATTAGCGAGTCTGGGAGTAGATGTGTATTTCCAAACAGCGGTCGGAGATAATGAAGCTCGTCTGTTATCCATTTTAGAAATCGCTCGAAATCGTAGTAATTTGATCATCTTAACTGGAGGATTAGGTCCAACAGAAGATGACTTGACTAAGCAGACTTTGTCAAAATTCTTAAATCGTAGGTTGGTATTTGACCGAATGGCTACGGAGAAATTGGATCGCTTCTTCGCAAGTAGATCAGACTATGTGCGAACACCCAATAATGAGCGACAAGCTCAGATAGTGGAAGGCTCGACTCCTCTCCAAAACGAAACCGGACTTGCGGTGGGGGGCGTGATTGAAGTCAGTGGCGTGACTTATGTCGTTCTGCCTGGACCGCCTAGTGAATTAAAACCTATGGTAAATAATGAGCTGGTTCCGCTCTTAGCAACTGGTCAAAAATTGTATTCAAGAGTTTTGCGTTTCTTTGGTATTGGTGAAAGTCAATTAGTAACCCTTTTAGGGGATTTAATTGATACTCAAACGGATCCGACAATTGCTCCTTATGCTAAGACGGGAGAAGTGACATTGCGATTGTCCACCAAGGCTACTAGTCAAAAGGAAGCGGATGTTAAGTTTACTCGTTTAGAAAAGAAAATTTTGGCAGTACAGACTTTTGAGAAACAACATTTAGCTGATCTTTTCTATGCTTATGGAGATGATAATTCTCTGGGACAAACAGCTTTTGAACTGTTGAGAAGAGCAGGAAAGACTGTCACAGCAGCTGAAAGTTTGACTGCAGGACTCTTTCAAGCAACTTTGGCAAACTTTGCTGGAGCCTCCAATGTCTTTAGTGGTGGCTTTGTTACCTACAGTATGGAAGAAAAGAGCCGAATGCTGGGCATTTCATTGGCAGGCTTGGAAAAGCATGGGGTAGTTTCAGCTTTTACAGCTGAGAAAATGGCTGAGCAGGCAAGAAAATTGACCGCTAGTGACTATGCGGTGAGCTTAACAGGTGTCGCAGGTCCAGACAGCTTAGAAGGACATCCAGCAGGGACAGTTTATATCGGCCTAGCAACCACAGAAGACGTTCAGTCTATTAAGGTTAATATTGCCGGTCGCAGTCGGACAGATGTACGTGAAATAGCCGTTCTGCATGCTTTCAATCTGCTGCGAAAAACTTTATTAAAAAACGAAAATATGCTATAATGATTAGATAGGCAAAAAAATAATTTATCACTATACAGGAGAAATAAATGGCAAAAAAACAAAAAAAATTAGAAGAAATTTCAAAGAAATTTGGCGAGGAACGTCAAAAAGCGCTAGATGCTGCACTTAAAAATATTGAAAAAGATTTTGGTAAAGGAGCGATTATGCGCCTAGGTGAGCGCGCTGAACAAAAAGTTCAAGTCATGAGTTCAGGTAGCTTGGCGCTAGATATCGCTCTTGGTGCAGGAGGGTATCCAAAGGGGCGGATTATTGAAATCTATGGACCAGAGTCTTCTGGTAAGACGACCGTAGCTCTTCATGCAGTAGCGCAGGCTCAAAAAGAAGGCGGTATTGCAGCTTTTATTGATGCAGAACACGCTCTTGACCCGGCTTATGCACAAGCCCTTGGAGTTAATATTGATGAACTTTTACTTTCTCAGCCAGACTCTGGTGAGCAAGGTCTTGAGATTGCTGGGAAATTGATTGACTCTGGTGCGGTAGATTTGGTAGTTATTGACTCCGTGGCAGCCCTCGTACCACGTGCTGAGATTGATGGAGACATTGGAGATAGTCACGTTGGTTTGCAAGCGCGGATGATGAGTCAAGCTATGCGTAAATTGTCTGCTTCTATTAACAAAACGAAGACAATTGCGATTTTCATCAACCAATTGCGTGAAAAAGTTGGTATTATGTTTGGAAATCCAGAAACAACACCTGGTGGTCGTGCCTTGAAATTCTATGCGTCTGTTCGTTTGGATGTTCGCGGAAATACCCAAATCAAGGGAACTGGTGATGAAAAAGATACCAATGTTGGTAAGGAAACTAAGATTAAGGTTGTGAAGAATAAGGTTGCTCCGCCATTTAAGGAAGCTTTCGTAGAAATCATGTATGGCGAAGGAATTTCTAAAACAGGCGAGTTGATTAAAATTGCGACAGACCTTGATATTATCAAAAAAGCGGGTGCTTGGTATTCTTATAATGATGAAAAGATTGGTCAAGGGTCTGAAAATGCTAAGAAATACTTGGCGGATCATCCAGAAATTTTTGATGAAATTGATCATAAAGTTCGAGTGCATTACGGTTTGATTGAGGATGATGCTGAAGATGAAAAAAATGCAGAAGCAACTAAATCAGCAAACAAGGTGGAGGAAGTAACGCTAGACTTGGATGACGCGATTGAGATTGAGGAATAATTTTTTAAAAATAGGTCGCAAGACGGAGGGATTTTGTGGTATAATATAGTATGATAATAGTACCGTGTGGCGAAAGGAGTACTTACATGATTACAATTTATACTGTCTCAAGTTGCACTAGTTGTAAAAAAGCAAAAACATGGCTCAATGCTCACCAGTTAACTTATAAAGAACAAAATCTTGGTAAAGAAGGAATTACAAAAGAAGAGTTATTAGATATTCTAACAAAAACTGAAAATGGGGTTGCAAGCATTGTTTCTTCAAAAAATCGTTATGCAAAAGGCTTAGGTGTAGATATTGAAGAATTAAGTGTGAATGAAGTGATTGACTTGATTATGGAAACTCCACGCATCTTGAAAAGCCCTATTTTAGTAGATGACAAGCGCCTACAAGTGGGCTACAAAGAAGACGATATTCGTGCATTCTTACCTCGCTCGGTTCGTAATGTTGAAAATACAGAAGCGCGTTTACGCGCAGCCTTGTAAAGAGTGGAATTTCCACTCTTTTTTTATTTCGATGTTTATTGATATTAAAAATATGATAAAATAAAGAATGAGGAGGAGTTAATCCATGAAAAGAAGCCTGATTCTATTAACCATTATTCTTACAGTCTTAGCAGGATGTGGTCAAAAGAAAGAAACAAAATCAAAAACAAGCAAGCAATCAATTGATAGTACGTTGCCAGTTATTGCAAACGCTGAAAAAGAAACAGTTGTGACAAAAACCTTATCATTCCCTAAAACAGCTGAAGGGGTTCAACAAACACAAACAATTACTTACAAAGGCGATCAATTTTTAAGTTTAACGATTGAGCAAATCATGCCGATGAAAGAAGAAATGAAAAAAGTAGTTGCGGAAGTTGGAGTTGCTGAGGCACAAAAATTATTGGAGAAATCTTTGTCTGAAGATGAAAAATTTACACAAGCAAAAAGTTTGGAAGGTTTTTCGACCTCTTTGGAAATTATAAATGAGCAAGAATTGAAGCGAATTCATACTTTTGATTTTCAAGTTTTGGATGTTAATAAAGCCGCAAATACTGAGTATTTAAAGAATATGAAATTAAAAGAATTTTTAAAAATGAAACCAAAAGAATATGTTGAAGATCAGATTGCCAGTGGTGCAACGGAAGTCAATCAATAACTTGTTAAACACGAATTGATTTTTTAGACGGCTCTTTTTGACAACGCTTACAAAAGATGGTATACTATTCTTATAAAGCTCTAAAATACAAGGAGGATATTTTTATGAGAAAATCGGTTGTTTTGTTAGGAGCAAGTTTGTTGCTACTCACAGCTTGTGGTCAAAAATCCGGTCAGAATCAGTCAGGGAATAGTAAGACTGGTTCGAGTGTTGTGAAAAAGGATTCTGTTGTGACCAAGTCTTTTCAACAAAAACAGACTGTCCAAGGGATTGAACAAACACTTACGCAAACTATTTCTTATGAAGGAAAAACCTTTAAGAAGTTTGTGATAAATCTTGAACAAATACTTCCTGAAAATATGAAGAGTGCATTAGCGGGTCAAGATTTAGAAAGCACTAAGCCGTACTTGATTTCTGCTTTTGAAAAGGCTGCAGGATTGGATAAATTTAAGTCTTTGGGCGGTGTTGATGTTAAAACAGACATTACAAAAGACTATATTATTAAAGTTACAATCAATATTGATATGAGCAAAATCAACCTTGATGAAGCATCAAAACTGGATACATATGGCTCTATGTTTTCAACTATCAAAAATTTAACACCCAAACAATATATTGAATCTGTCAAAGCAGCTGGTGCTAAAGAAGTTGCAAATCCATGATTTTATAGGTGTATATGAAACAAAAAAAGCTGAATTTATTCAGCTTTTTTCAACCCCTTTCATTTGTGAAAAGCCTTGAAATGTGCTATAATATAGGTATTCTAGTGAAAGAAGGTGTAATTGTGGGATTTACAGATGAGACAGTACGTTTTAATCTTGATGATTCAAACAAAAAAGAGATTAGCGAAACATTGAAAGATGTCTATGTGTCGCTGAATGAAAAGGGGTATAACCCAATCAACCAAATCGTAGGATACGTGCTTAGTGGTGATCCTGCGTATGTACCTCGCTATAATAATGCACGAAATCAAATTCGTAAATATGAACGTGATGAGATTGTAGAAGAATTAGTTCGTTATTATTTGAAAGGGCAAGGCATTGATCTCTAATGAGAATGATGGGGTTAGATGTTGGTTCAAAAACAGTCGGTGTCGCGGTTAGTGATCCACTTGGTTTTACAGCTCAAGGACTTGAAATTATTCCTATTGATGAAGAAAAAGGGGAATTTGGTTTTGATCGTTTGAGTGAGCTTGTAAAAGAATATAAGGTTGACAAGTTCGTTGTAGGACTCCCAAAAAACATGAACAATACAAGTGGTCCGCGTGTCGAAGCAAGTCAGGCCTATGGTGGTAGACTGGAACAGCTGTTTCAGCTTCCTGTTGACTATCAAGATGAACGCCTAACAACGGTAGCTGCGGAGAGAATGTTGATTGAGCAGGCAGATGTGAGCAGAAAGAAGCGGAAAAAAGTGATTGATAAGCTCGCAGCGCAGCTCATATTGCAGAATTATTTAGATCGAAATTTTTAATAAATAAAGGAGAAAACATGGCACACGATCATAACCATGACCATGAACACGAAGAGCGTGAATTGATTACGCTAGTAGACGAGCAAGGGAATGAAACTTTGTTTGAAATTCTCTTGACCATTGACGGAAAAGAAGAATTTGGTAAAAACTATGTTCTCTTGATTCCAGCTAGCGCAGAAGAAGATGAAAATGGCGAGGTAGAAATTCAAGCCTACTCGTTTACTGAAAATGAAGACGGAACAGAAGGTGATTTGCAACCAATCCCAGAAGATTCAGATGCTGAATGGGACATGATTGAAGAAGTTTTCAATAGCTTTATGGAAGAATAAAAATTGTGTATACTAGCTTTTCATATTACAGACGATGAAGAGATTAAAAGGCTGTGTGAATCGTTATTTTATGGTATACGAATGAATGGTTGGTTTAATTCCTATGTGGAGCAAGAGTGCTAACTATTCAAGTGAGTTGTGGGGTGTGACATGAACCAAAGTCTGGTTCTGTTTCACCCTCTTTTTGCTGGGAGAAGAATATGAATGAAATTGAAATGTGGTTGGAAAGTCGCATTGGACTAAACTTTCGCTCTGGTTTAGACCGAATGAGTCAGGCGGTAAGTCTTTTGAATCATCCTGAAGAAAATTATCCCATTATTCATGTGACAGGAACGAACGGGAAAGGCTCAACGATTGCGTTTATGAGTCAGCTATTCGTGCAGCATGAAAAGAAAGTAGGGACCTTTACGTCGCCTCACATGGCAAGTGTTCATGACCGGATTTGTATCAACCATGAACCCATTTCTGATGAAGATTTCACTCGGCTGGGACGCCAAGTTCAGGAAATGGAAAAACAGCTTCGACCGATGCATAACCTACTTTCTTATTTTGAAATTTTAACGCTTATGGCTTTATTGTATTTCAACGAAGAGCAAGTAGATGTGGCTTTAATTGAAGTGGGTATTGGTGGGCTTTTAGACACGACAAATGTGGTGACAGGAGATATTGCAGTGGTAACGTCTGTGGGTTTGGATCATCAAGAAACCTTAGGAGACTCCATAGCCGCCATTGCGGAGCAGAAAGCAGGGATTTTTAAGGAGAAAAAAGTGGCTGTCATCGGACCACTGGCTGAAGAAGCGAGAAGGATCTGTGAACTGCGTGCGAAAAAGCTAGATGTTGTTTTGTACGAATATGGCAGAGATTTTTCGTTTTCAAAGGGACGATTTTTCAGCCCAGATGTGAATATTCCTCATCTAAAGTTGAGCCTAGCAGGTACTTATCAGGAAGAAAATGCCGCTGTTGCTTTGCAAAGTTTTCTTTTGTTTATGGGGCAACACAGCTGGCAAGTGCAAATAGAGCTAGTACGAAAAGCTCTGCAAGAGACACATTGGGCAGGGCGGCTGGAATATTTTGAGCGAGGAATTTATCTGGACGGGGCTCACAATTTACCAGCTTTGTCCCGTTTGGTGGAGTTTATTCACCAGCAAGAACAAAAAGAAATTTTTCTCTTATTCGGTGCTTTGAAACGCAAAAATTATCAGGGGATGCTGTCTTATCTTCAGCAGGAATTGCCTCATGTGCAGTTGTTCGTAACGACTTTTGAGGATGACGGTGCAATAGATAAGCAGAATCTTACAACCGAAACCTACGTTTCCTCTTATCGGGAGTTTATTGAACAATTCATTAAAAATTCTACTGATAATCAGCTTCTTTTTGTGACAGGTTCTCTTTATTTCATTGCGGAAGTTCGTGCTTTTCTTTTGGAGAAAGAAATTGACTGATTAGAATGGTGGATAGTATAATAGAAATGTAAGCAAAGGAGGATAAAAATGGTACAATTAAAGAAATTCAGCTACATCGCATTTTTTCTGATAGGACTTATCATTTTGGCATCATGCGCCAAGTCTAACCAAACTTCACCGTCTTCTCAATCTGTCTCAAGCAGCCAATCAACTACAGTCTCAAGTGAGAGTAGTGCTTCGTCAACTATTGCGGAAAATTCGTCAGAAAAATTAGACGGTACTTATAAAGGTATGGACGAAGAAGATGAGATTACTTTGGTTATCAAAGGAAATAGTGGTACGTGGACAGAAAAAGAGCCAAACGGTAAAGAGAAAGTAAAACAAGTAAGCATTGATTCGACAAATCAGAGAATGACGATTGGTGATGACATTGATCGTTATATGATTGATGGCGATCGGTTAACGATTGAGGATATTGAGCAAGAAAATGGAGAAAATGATACAGTCGTTTTAACGAAGCAATAACCTGTCTAATGTTGGTGCAAAATTTCTTGATCAAAATTTGATATGATCTTGTGAAAACTAGGACGCGTTTGATTTAAGTTTATTGATTCATACAAGTCGATAGGAGAAGTTGCATTTGTTTTAGCGAATTATTCACAAAGGGGCTTGCTTCATGAACTTTATCTGTTGCCTTTAACTGCTTTCTAAATTGGTAGTGGACAACAATCAGTATTCTAGTTAAAATGTAGAAATAGGGAGTAGGAGAGAAAGTTGATGGTTACGAATCACAACTTTGCTTTTACTCTTTTTTGCTCTAATGAAAAAATACTTTGAATATAGAAGAATGAGTGATTCTGGCTTGATTTATTAGGAAATCCCCGTTATACTAGTACTAAGTAAAAGCAGGGGGAGAAAATGAATCTTAGGAAATTTCAGCTATTGATGTCAAAATATGGTTTTAGTATTATTATCATGGTACTAGAACTTGCACTCATTTTTTGGTTTTTCTTTTGGCTTGGTCGCTGGACACCTACTTTATGGATTGTCTTTGTGATTTTATTCAGCTTGGCAACGATTTTAGCGATTGTCAATCGCTCAATGACACCAGAAAGCAAAGTAACTTGGCTCTTGGTAGCGTTTGTTCCAGTCATTGGCCCCTTGCTTTATTTGATGTTTGGTGAGCGCCGATTGTCCAGAAGTGAGCTGAAACAGTTAAAAAATATGGATCAGATGAAATTTCGTGAGGACAATAGCTATGAGTTGCGGTTAGACTTGAAAAAGACAGATAAATCAGCTTACGGGATTATCAAGTCGCTTCTCAGCATGGATCATAATGCGGATGTTTACGACGGCACGGAATCGCAATTTTTCCCTTTGGGAGAAGCGATGTTCCAGAAAATGCTGGAAGATTTACGCAATGCAGAAAAATTTATTTTTTTGGAATATTACATTGTAGAAGAAGGTCTCATGTGGAATAGTATTTTGGATATTCTGCGTGAAAAGGCAGCCCAAGGTGTGGAAGTGAAAATGCTCTATGATGACATTGGCTGTATGGCAACTCTTTCGGGAGATTATACCAGCCGATTGCAGGCTATGGGGATTGACGCTCATAAGTTTAACAAAGTGATTCCGCGGATGACGGTGGCTTATAATAATCGAGATCATCGGAAAATCCTCGTCGTTGACGGGCAGATTGGCTATACTGGTGGCATCAATCTGGCAGATGAATACATCAATCACATCGAGCGATTTGGTCACTGGAAAGACGGCGGGATTCGTCTGAATGGGCGCGCTGTGAAAGCCTTGACACGGCTGTTTCTGATGAACTGGTATATCAACCGTGGGAAAATCAGTGATTTCGATCGCTATCATTTGGATAACAAAGCTGTAGATGCGCCAGGGCTCTATATTCCGTACGGGAGTGGACCGAAGCCCATGTACAAAGCTCAAGTGGGTAAAAATGTCTATCAAAATATAATCAGCCAGGCGACAGATTATGTGTATATTGCCACGCCGTATTTAATCATTGATTATGATTTGACGGAAGACATCAAAAATGCTGCTATGCGGGGGGTAGATGTCCGAATTGTGACACCTTATATTCCAGATAAAAAAATCATTCAGCTCATTACGCGAGGAGCTTATCCAGATTTAATGGCGGCTGGGGTTCGGATTTACGAATATACACCGGGCTTTATTCACAGTAAGCATGTAGTGGCTGATGATGACTTTGGTGTTGTCGGAACAATCAATTTTGATTACCGCAGCTTAGTTCATCACTATGAAAATGCTGTTTTGATGTATAAAACGCCTTCTATGTTTGACTTGAAGCGAGATTTTGAGGAGTTGTTTGAAACCTCACAAGAAATACATGAAGATACCATTAAAAATACCTGGTATCAACGCTTGATTAAAGAAATTGTCGAATTATTTGCACCGATGCTATAAAATTCTTCTTGCAATGAGAGGAATTTTTTCTTTTTTACGAATAATCTAGTAAAAGGAGGCAGAATGGTCATAGGTTTATCACGTGAAGAAAAGGAATTTTTGAAAGAGTATGTGGCTGTAAGTTATCATCGTTTTCGAGAATTGGAATACTATGCTTTACTTTTGCAAAAGATGCAGAACTTGTCAGAATCAAGCTGACAGATAGGGAAGATTTTGATATACTAGATAAGACTGATATCAAGGAGAATCTTTATGTATGATACAACGCCTGAACAAGAGATGAAAGAGACAGTAGCAGAGACGCTTCACGAAGAGAACGAGAAAAAATCGGTTTTTATAGAGCTAACGTCGACTCCTTTTGTCGTTTTATTTTTGTGGAGCTTATTATTGAGCGTTTTGAGTGTCGCTAATCCATTGCTAACTAATCTTGCCACAAACCTGCAATCTCAAAATTTATATGCAGGTTGGGCAATGGCGCAAGGGCAGGTTATTTATGGAAATATCTATGGAACGAGTGGCCTGCTTTATTATCTAGCTAATTGGGCGGGGGGTCTCTTCATTGGCAATATTTTCTTTGCGGTAATGCAATGCTTGGCTTTGTTTGTTGCAGGAATTTATCTGTTTAAAATCGTATATCAATTAACGGCTGTAAAAAACACTTCTATCAAAATCCTTTCTTTATTCTATTGTTTGACGCTCGCTTTAGGCTGGGGCGGCTTATACTCTAGTATTTTTGCTTTTCCTTTTGTATTTGGTGCGCTATACTTTCTGATGCGCTACGTGGCAGGAGAAGCTAGTGACAGAGGCTTTATTGGTTTTGGTGCTCTTGGTGCGCTGATGTTTATGACGGACCCAATGACAAGTCTTGTGTTTTATCTGGTGGCTTTCATTGCTTTGTTAGTCTATAATATTGGGGCAAAGAAAAAAGCACGTGGTCTTTATCAATTTTTAGCTACACTTGTAGGCTTTTCGCTTGTGTTTTATCCTTTGGGATATTATACAGTTTTAAATGGTAGTTTTGGTCTCGCCATTAGTCAGATTCTTTATCCGTTGGAAAGTCTGCATTTTTCAGGGCAGCACTTGTTGTATAATGGTTTGCTTTATGGCGGACTCATTATTGGGCTTGGCGTAGTTGTGACTTGGGTGAGAAGTTTTTCATTGCCAACGAATTCTTTAGAACGATTTCTACAACTCTTTAGTTTTTTAGCTTCTCTCTTTCTTGTTGGATTTGTTTTCTTTTTGCCAGATTGGGGAGCTTATCAACTGTTGCCGATTTTGCCATTTTTTATGGTTCTAGTCAGTATGTGGCTTGGGAAACAGTCGTTCAATAGAGGTGGAAGGCACAGTAGAGTTCAAAAATCTTCGTCTGTTTTCGGAACTTATATTACAAAGAATGCTTTTTTACCGCTTCTAGCCATGATTTATTTAATTGGTTTTCCGTTTGTCAATCAGTATGTTTTATCGACAGGCGAAACAAGTGAGCGTATTTCTGCGGCAAATTATATCAAGAGTAAATCAAAGACTACTGATAAAATCTATGCTTGGGACACAACAGCAGCTCTTTACCAAGCGAGTGGGCGCCTATCTGCTGTACCGATTTTAACGCCTAGCTTATATCAAGGAACAGATGAAAATCAAATGTCCCTAGTGAATAGATTGAAAGAAACGACACCAACTTATATTTTAGTCAACAATCAAGTGTCTCTTCTGCAAGATATCAAAAAACAATTAAAAGAAAATTATCAGCAGACAGACCTAAAACTCAATCATTTCAAGCTCTATAAGTTGAAATAACAAATCAATATCTTGTGTTTGAAACAAAAAATAAAGTTTTTCACCACAAGATATTGATTTTTTTTGTTGGAGTGATATAATATGTCTTATACGAATGGAGGAGCTCATGATTGCATTAAAAGAAGACACAGTACAAGGATTTGCTGATATTTATGTAGAAAAACGTGACGGTCGTCGTGTGGCTTTTGACGCAGATAAGATTTACAAAGCGCTTGTTAAAGCCAGTCAAGAAGTAACGACGATGACTCCGTTGTTAGAAGCAAAACTTGAAGGCATTACCAATAAAATCGTAGCAGAAGTAATTGCACGTTTTCCTGCGGGCGTTAAAATTTATGAAATTCAGAATATCGTTGAGCATGAATTACTGAATGCCAATGAATATGCCATTGCAGAAAGCTATATTACTTACCGCACTCAACGTGATTTTGCGCGCTCAAAAGCAACAGATATCAACTTCACAATTGGCAAATTGCTCAACAAAGATCAAGCAGTTGTCAATGAAAATGCAAACAAAGATAGCGACGTTTTCAATACTCAACGAGATTTGACAGCGGGGATTGTTGGAAAATCAATCGGTTTGCAAATGTTACCGCCACATGTGGCAAATGCGCACCAAAAAGGAGACATTCACTATCACGATTTGGACTACAGTCCATATACGCCAATGACAAATTGCTGTTTGATTGATTTCAAAGGCATGTTGGGAAATGGTTTCAAGATTGGAAATGCAGAGGTAGAAAGTCCGAAGTCAATTCAAACTGCGACTGCGCAAATTTCTCAAATCATTGCAAACGTAGCTTCTAGCCAATATGGTGGCTGCTCTGCTGATCGAATTGATGAAGTTTTGGCGCCTTACGCTGAAAAAAATTATGAAAAACATTTGAAGGATGCGCGTGAATGGGTGCTTCCTGAAAAGCAAGAAGAGTTTGCCTGGACAAAGACTAAAAAAGACATTTATGATGCCATGCAATCTTTGGAGTATGAAATCAATACCTTGTTTACATCAAATGGACAAACGCCGTTTACTTCACTTGGTTTTGGACTTGGAACCAATCGTTTTGAGCGTGAAATTCAAAAAGCTATTCTTCAAATCCGCATCAAAGGTCTTGGCTCTGAGCACCGTACAGCTATCTTCCCTAAATTGATTTTCACGTTGAAGCGTGGATTGAATTTAGAACCTGG
Source organism: Streptococcus sp. HMSC36C04 (assembly GCF_001839535.1). Lineage (NCBI taxonomy): Bacteria > Bacillati > Bacillota > Bacilli > Lactobacillales > Streptococcaceae > Streptococcus > Streptococcus sp. HMSC36C04. The sequence continues at coordinate 116,995 of NZ_KV841587.1, forward strand.
TAGTCCAAACTACGACATTAAACAGCTGGCTTTGGAATGCGCTACGAAACGGATGTACCCAGATGTCTTGTCTTACGACAAAATTGTGGAATTAACAGGTTCTTTTAAAGTTCCAATGGGCTGCCGTTCTTTCTTACAAGGCTGGAAAGATGAAAACGGTCAAGAAGTCAATTCTGGTCGGATGAATCTTGGTGTTGTGACGGTCAATCTTCCACGAATTGCCCTTGAATCTGAAGGCAACATGGAGAAATTCTGGGAAATTTTTAATGAGCGGATGAATATTGCTGAAGATGCGCTCGTCTACCGTGTTGAACGCACCAAAGAAGCGACTCCAGCTAATGCTCCTATTCTTTATCAATATGGTGCTTTTGGAAAACGTCTAGGTAAATATGATAAGGTGGATCAACTCTTTAAGCATCGTAGAGCCACAGTTTCTCTCGGCTATATTGGTCTGTATGAAGTGGCTACAGTCTTTTATGGTGGTGAATGGGAGCACAATCCAGAAGCCAAGAAATTTACAGTCGATATCGTTCATGAAATGAAACGCCGTGTAGAAGAATGGTCTGACCAATATGACTACCACTTCTCTGTTTATTCTACACCGTCTGAAAGTCTGACAGACCGCTTTTGTCGTCTGGATACAGAAAAATTTGGTCTTGTAAAAGATATTACAGATAAGGAATACTATACGAACAGTTTCCACTATGATGTCCGTAAAAATCCGACACCATTTGAAAAATTAGATTTTGAAAAAGATTATCCAGCAGCTGGGGCTTCAGGAGGCTTTATTCACTACTGTGAATATCCTGTTCTACAACAAAATCCGAAAGCACTCGAATCAGTCTGGGACTATGCTTATGATCGTGTGGGCTATCTTGGAACCAATACTCCGATTGACCATTGTTACAAGTGCGATTTTGAAGGGGACTTCACGCCAACCGAACGTGGATTTACTTGTCCAAACTGCGGCAATAGCGATCCTAAGACAGTTGATGTTGTGAAGCGAACTTGTGGTTATCTTGGAAATCCTCAAGCTCGTCCGATGGTAAATGGACGTCACAAGGAGATTTCGGCTCGTGTTAAACACATGAATGGTTCAACAATCAAGTTCGAAGGACATCATATAGAAAAATAGGAACTTTCATGGGAAAATATCAATTAGACGATAAAGGGAAAGCACAAGTCACACGCTATCATGAAAAACACTCGAAAGGTGGAGTCAACAAGAAAGCTCGTGTTACAAGTTTGCGAGAACAATTTTTGCAAAAAGCAAAGAAAAAATAAGGGAAAGAGTGAGGTCTGCATGAAGCTAGTCTCACTCTCTTTCTATCAAGGTGTGAAATATGAAATTAAGACGACCAAGATTGGAAGATAAGGACGCAGTCATGGCTCTCATAATGGAATTTGAAAGTTTGAATGCCGCACATGATGGTGGTTTTTGGAACGAGGAGGATTTTGATTATGAAGATTGGATTGCTGGGAACCGAGATGCAGAAATGGGTCTCAATATTCCTGATACCTGGGTGCCAGCTATACAACTTGTCGGGTTTGATGAAGGACAAGCAGTTGGTTTTTTAAATTTGCGCCTGCGCCTAAATGAATATTTACTCGAACACGGCGGTCATATAGGCTATAGTGTTCGTCCATCTATGCAAGGGAGAGGCTATGCCACTTCGATGCTGAAAGAAGGACTTCTTGTTGCTGCTTCAAAGAATATTCACCAAGTGCTGGTGACTTGTGCGGTAGATAATCCAGCTAGTCGAGCAGTAATTTTAAAAAATGGCGGAATATTGGAAGATGTACGAGCCGGGAAAGAGCGCTATTGGATAGATTTGGAGTAGAAAAATGACATGGAATACACCGAAGCCAGGTGAGTGGAAAAGTGAAGAGTTAAGCAAGGGGCGTATTATTGACTATAAAGCCTTTAATTTTGTGGATGGTGAAGGGGTGCGTAATTCCCTCTATGTCAGCGGCTGCATGTTTCATTGTGAGGGCTGCTACAATGTAGCGACCTGGTCGTTCAATGCCGGGATTCCTTATACGCAAGAGCTGGAAGAGCAAATCATGAAAGATTTGGCTGAGCCCTATGTTCAAGGACTGACCTTGCTAGGAGGAGAGCCTTTTCTGAATACTGGGATTCTCTTGCCCTTAGTCAAGCGTATTCGACGAGAGTTGCCTGACAAAGATATTTGGTCTTGGACGGGCTATACATGGGAAGAAATGATGCTGGAAACACCAGATAAACTTGAACTTCTTAGTCTCATTGATATTCTGGTAGATGGTCGTTTTGATAAGGCAAAACGAAATCTCATGTTACAATTTCGAGGTTCCTCTAATCAGCGTATTATTGATGTACAAAAGTCTCTCAAAGCTGGAAAAGTGATTATTTGGGATAGATTGAATGATGGCACAGAAAGTTTTGAGCAGGTTAATCGAGATAAAACAGAATAAATTTGAACCAAGGTAGGAATTGATTGTTCCTACTTTTTTGTTGTTTAAAATGTAATGGCGAAAGATTGCATTGAAAACGCATTTATAATTTAAAGTTTTTGTAATTCTTAAAGAATGTTTAACTTTCAGTTATTTTATGTTATAATGGAGTAATAAAATGGATAATTCTACGTAGGGGTTTAAAATGGTCCAAAAAAGATTGCGCTCTTCTAAGAAGAGAGGTTATCGAATCTTAAATATTGCTTTGCTAATCGTTTTTGCATTGCTAACAGCATTATTGGTTTTTTCAATGTTTCGGTATAACATTCTAGCATTTCGATACTTGAATGTTTTACTATCAATCTTGCTAGTAGCCGTAGCACTAGTGACTGGCTTTTTAATTTTTAAAAATAAAGCGCGTGTCACAACGACTATTATTCTCATTTTGGCTATTTTAGTTAGTTCAGGTGCGATGTATGCCATTAAAGAAGTGCTGGATTTGTCTAATGGTCTAAATGCAACATCCAACTATTCTGAATATGAAATGAGTGTGGTAGTACCGAAAAATAGCGATATCAAAGATATTAGTCAGGTCAAAAATATCCTCGCTCCGACAGCGAATGACGGAAAAAATATTGAAGCATTGACAGATAACTTAGCGCAAACCAAGAAAGTCAATCTAACGGTTGATCAGTCTTCGTCTTATCTGGCAGCTTATAACTCTTTGAGGAATGGTGAAGCGAAGGCTATGGTGCTAAATAGTGTTTTTGAAAGTGTTATCGAAAACGAGCATCCAGATTACGCTTCAAAAATTAAGAAAATCTATACTTACAAGATTAGTAAAAAGATTGAAAACGCTCAGTCACCAGCTACTAATAACGATGTCTTTAACATCTATGTCAGTGGTATTGATACTTATGGTCCCGTTTCGTCTGTATCTCGTTCGGATGTGAATATCATCATGACAGTGAATCGCAAAACAAAAAAAGTGTTATTAACAACAACACCGCGTGATGCTTACGTACCGATTGCTGATGGTGGCAACAGTCAAAATGATAAATTGACGCATGCTGGCATTTATGGTGTGGAAGCGTCCATTCATACATTGGAAAATCTCTATGGCATTAAAACCAACTATTACATCCGACTCAATTTCACTTCTTTCCTCAAATTAGTGGACTTGTTAGGTGGTATTGACGTTTATAATGACCAAGAATTTACAAGTTTGCACGGGAATTATCATTTTGGTGTAGGAGATGTTCATCTAAATTCTGAGCAGGCTCTAGGCTTTGTGCGAGAACGATATTCATTGAGCGGCGGAGATAACGACCGTGGTAAAAATCAAGAAAAAGTAATTGCGGCAATTATTAAAAAGTTGACTTCAACACATGCTTTGAAGAATTACAATGAGATTATTTCAGGTTTACAAAATTCAGTTCAAACCAATATGAGTCTTGAAACGATGATGAATCTCATTAATACACAACTAGAATCTGGCGGTAGTTATACTGTGACTTCTCAAGCTGTTACAGGTGAGGGACGGACAGACCTTCCGTCTTATGCTATGCCAGATGCGAATCTTTACATGATGGAATTAAATCAAGATAGCTTGAATGCAGCCAAAGCGGCAATTCAGAAAGTGATGGAAGGTAAATAAGATTGATTGATATTCATTCGCATATTGTGTTTGATGTAGATGACGGTCCCAAGACACGTCAGGATACGCGAGAGCTTTTGACGGAAAGTTATCGCCAAGGAGTTCGAACGATTATTTCAACTTCTCATCGTAGAAAGGGAATGTTTGAAACTCCTGAAGAAAAAATCGCGGCAAATTTTCATGAGGTTCAGCAAATCGCTAAAGAAGTGGCGGACGACCTCACCATTCTTTATGGTGCCGAAATTTACTATACTAGCGATATTTTAGAAAAATTGGATAAAAAAATTATTCCAACTTTGGGTGGAACGAGTTATGCTCTGATTGAGTTTAGTATGACAACTCCGTACAGAGAAATCCACAGTGCTTTAAACAATGTGCTCCGTTTAGGAATTACACCAGTTGTAGCTCATATTGAGCGTTATCATTGCTTGGAGAATGAAACGAAAAAAGTGCAGGATTTGATTAACATGGGTTGTTATATGCAAATCAACAGCTCTAGCGTCCTCAAGCCGAAGTTATTTGGTGAAAAGTATAAATTCATGAAGAAGCGGGCACAATTCTTTATGGAGCAGGATTTAGTGCACTTTGTGGCAAGTGATATGCACAATTTAGGTCCACGACCTCCTTATATGCAGGAAGCCTACCAAATTATCTCTAAAAAGTATGGCAAAGCATATGCTGATGCACTATTTCGCGAAAATCAAGAAATATTATTAAAAGACGAATTAATTTAGGAGAAGAAATGAAAAATCAAGATAATCAGACGGTGGAAATTGATGTTCTATCATTAGTTAAGACCCTGTGGAGACGAAAATTTCTCATCGTTGTGACCGCTTTTGTAATGGCTATTGTTGCTTTAGGCTATAGTACCTTTATTATAAAACCGAATTATACTAGTACAACTCGTATTTACGTTGTAAATCGACAAGCCAATGAAAATTCCACTCTTACCAATCAAGACCTTCAAGCTGGGACATACTTGGTAAAAGACTACAAAGAAATTATTTTATCTCAAGATGTGTTAGCAAAAGTGATTGATGACTTGAAGTTAAATGTACAACCAAGCGCATTAGCTAAAAAAATCAATGTCACTGTCCCAACGGATACGCGTATTGTGTCTATTGCTGTTTCAGATGGGGATGCCAAAGAAGCTGCGCGTATTGCTAATAGTTTGCGTCAAATTGCAGCTGAAAAAATTATTGCTGTTACCAAAGTATCCGATGTAACAACGTTAGAAGAGGCAGAAGTACCAAATTCCCCTTCTTCACCAAATATTAGACGCAATACCTTGATTGGTTTTCTTGCAGGAGGGTTTTTAATCTCAGTTGTGATTCTTGTCGTTGAAGTGTTAGATGACCGAGTGAAAAAGCCAGAAGATGTGGAAGAAGCGCTGGGAATTACTCTTCTTGGAGTTGTGCCAAATATGAATAAACTATAAGAGGGGAAAATAATGCCGAGTTTAGAATTAGCTAAAAATAAAGAAAAAACGATAAAGAAAACAGAAGAATACTACAATGCCTTAAGAACTAATATTCAGCTTAGTGGGGATAATATTAAGGTCATTGCTGTCACTTCTGTACAGTCCGGAGAAGGGAAGTCAACGACTTCTACAAACCTAGCCATTGCTTTTGCACGTTCAGGCTATAATACTTTACTAATTGACGCAGATATTCGTAACTCTGTCATGTCAGGGATTTTTAAAACGCGTGATAAAATCACAGGTCTGACAGATTATCTGGCTGGTGCGACAGATTTGTCAAACGGTTTATGCGAAACAAATATTGACAATCTATTTGTGATTGAAGCTGGACAAGTCTCACCCAATCCAACAGCTTTATTGCAAAGTAAAAACTTTGGTATCATGATTGATATTCTCAGAAACCATTATGATTATATCGTTGTTGATACACCACCGATTGGACTGGTCATTGATGCGGCTATCATTGCTCAAAAATGTGATGCTAGCGTTTTAGTCGTCGAGTCAGGAAATGTAAAACGGAAAACATTGCAAAAGGCAAAAGAACAATTAGAACAAACCGGGACGCCATTTTTGGGAGTTATTCTAAATAAATATGATACACAGTTAGAAAAATATGGCTCCTATGGAAATTATGGCAATTACGGAAATTACGGAAAGAAAAAGTAGAGATTAGCATTTAGGAGTAGGGATGTTTGAAAATAGAAATGAGTTTCAAAAAACAGGAATTGCTTTTATTCAACTAGTTGCAGTTTTTGTTGTGATTACAATCATAAATTTAATTTCAAACTTTAGTCTAACTAATAAAGAAATTGTGATGTTAATGTTGCTACATATTGTTGCTTTTTATATTAGTAATTATAACTATCATTTTTTTCAACGTGGCTATTTAATTGAATTTACCGAGACACTGAAATACAGTGCTTTTTATGCAGTCATTATCACATTCTCTTCTTTTATGCTGGGAGGCAACTTTTCATTATCCCGTAGCAATCTCATCTTTTTTATCTTGTTGAATGCTTTGGGTGTTTATTGAATTAATCTATCAATCAAGCAATATTATGCACGAGTACATCCAAGATTAAAAAGCAGTAAAAAAGTACTCATCATTACGGTTTCTAATCGTCTAGACAGAATTTTAAAACAATTAACCGAAGCGCGCACATTTAATGAATGTATAGTAGCTATCTCAGTATTTGATAACTCGCATTACCAACATCCGACAATTCAAACGATACCAAAAGAACGCCTCATTGAATTTGCAACTCGCTCTGTTGTAGATGAAGTTTTTATTAGCTTGCCGAGCGATTACTATTCCATTGAAGATTTGGTTGTTCAGTTTGAGAATATGGGAATCACCGTTAATGTGAATATTAACGCCTTGGATTTTCAAATTGGTGAGAAGAAGCTTCAAGAAATTGCTGGCTTTAGCGTGGTCACTTTTTCAACAAATTTCTACAATTATAGTCACATCATTGCTAAAAGAGTTTTGGATGTCATTGGTTCTCTCTTTGGACTTCTTATATGTGGAATTGCAGCACTTTTCCTAGTTCCAATGATTCGTAAAGATGGTGGACCAGCAATTTTTGTTCAAGAACGTGTTGGAAAAAACGGTCGGATTTTTAAATTTTACAAATTTCGCTCTATGTACGTAGATGCCGAGGAACGCAAAAAAGAGCTGATGGCACATAATACCATGAGTGGTGGGATGTTCAAAATGGATGATGACCCACGGATTACACCTATTGGAAAATTCATTCGGAAAACCAGTCTAGATGAGCTTCCACAATTTTGGAATGTTCTTAAAGGTGATATGAGCTTAGTTGGTACGCGTCCGCCAACTGTGGATGAGTATGAAAAATACACACCTGAACAGAAAAAACGTTTGAGTTTCAAACCAGGCATCACAGGCCTCTGGCAAGTCAGCGGCCGCAGTGAAATCACGAATTTTGATGATGTTGTAAAGCTAGATGTGTCCTATATTGATGATTGGACTATCTGGTCAGATATTAAAATTTTACTAAAGACTGTCAAAGTTGTATTAATGAAAGATGGAGCGAAGTAGGTGAGACTTCGCTTCCTTGATAGGAGAAAGATGAAGAAGTCAGTTTATATCATAGGCTCAAAAGGAATCCCTGCCAAGTATGGTGGCTTTGAAACCTTTGTTGAGAAATTAACAGAATATCAGCAAGATAGTAGTATACAGTACTATGTAGCCTGTATGCGTGAAAATTCAGCTAAGTCTGGAATCACAGATGACCAGTTTAAGCATAACGGGGCAATTTGTTTCAATATTGACGTGCCTAATATTGGGCCAGCTAGAGCCATTGCCTATGATATTGCTGCTGTAAATAGAGCGATTGAAATCGCTAAAGCAAATAGGGATGAGGCTCCTATTTTCTATATTTTAGCTTGTCGTATTGGGCCTTTTATCGCTGGGCTCAAGAAAAAAATTAAAGCTATCGGAGGCAGTTTATTTGTCAATCCTGATGGACATGAGTGGCTCCGATCAAAATGGAGTTTCCCCGTCCGTAAGTATTGGAAATACTCAGAGCAACTCATGGTCAAGCATGCGGACTTATTGGTTTGCGATAGTAAAAATATCGAAAAATATATCCGAGAAGACTATAAACAGTATCGGCCCAAGACGACTTACATCGCCTACGGGACAGATACAAGTAAGTCTGTTTTAAAACCTGAGGACGAAAAAGTTCGTAGTTGGTATCAGGAAAAGGGTGTTGCTGAAAACGGATATTATCTAGTTGTGGGACGATTCGTTCCCGAAAACAACTATGAGACCATGATTCGTGAATTTATGAAGTCTAATTCTAAAAAAGACTTTGTTCTCATTACAAATGTGGAACAAAATAAGTTTTACGATCAGTTGCTCAAGGATACAGGCTTCGACAAAGATCCGAGAGTCAAATTTGTTGGGACTGTCTATGACCAAGAATTGCTCAAGTACATTCGTGAAAATGCTTTTGCCTATTTCCATGGGCATGAGGTTGGAGGGACCAATCCTTCTCTACTGGAAGCTCTAGCATCTACAAAACTGAATTTGTTGCTAGATGTTGGCTTTAACCGTGAGGTTGGTGAAAACGGGGCTATTTATTGGAAAAAAGACGAGTTGGCACGCGTCATTGAGGAAGTAGAGGGATTTGATCAGGCAGCAATAACTGACTTGGATTTCAAGTCAAGCCGAAGAATTCTCTCAGCTTTCACATGGGAAAAGATTGTTACAGACTACGAAAAAGTATTTAAAGGATAGAAATGCAGAAAATTTTATATCTCCATGCTGGTGCCGAAATGTATGGCGCCGACAAGGTTTTGTTGGAGCTTATTAAAGGTTTGAATAAAGACGAATTTGAAACGCACGTTATTTTACCCAATGCTGGTGTCTTGGTGGGTGCTCTGGAGAATGTTGGTGCTAAAGTTAAAGTTATCGATTATCCAATCTTGCGCCGTAAATATTTTAATCCTAAGGGGATTCTTGAGTATTTTGGCTCATATAACCGTTATTCAAAGCAAATCGCTGAATATGCTAAGGAAAATGGAATTACTCTCATTCACAACAATACTACTGCAGTACTTGAGGGAATTTATCTCAAACGTAAGTTGAACCTTCCTTTGATTTGGCATGTTCATGAAATTATTGTCAAACCAAAAGCAATTTCAGATTTTATCAACTTTTTGATGGGACGTTATGCTGATACGATTGTGACGGTTTCAAATGCTGTAGCCAACCACGTCAAGCAGTCTCGCTTTGTAAAAAATGACCAAGTTCAAGTCATCTATAATGGTGTTGACAATGCCGTCTATCACGAAATGGATGCCACCGCCGTCCGTGATCAGTTTGGTATCGCACAAGATGCGCTTGTCATCGGTATGATCGGACGAGTTAATGCCTGGAAAGGTCAAGGCGACTTTTTAGAAGCTGTGACTCCAATCTTGAAGGCTAATCCAAAAGCAGTTGCCTTTTTGGCAGGTAGTGCATTTGAGGGTGAAGAGTGGCGTGTGGATGAGCTGGAAAAAACCATTTCAGACTCACCAGTAGCTAGACAAATCAAGCGAATTGACTATTATAGCAAGACGACAGAACTCTATAATATGTTTGATATCTTTGTCTTGCCAAGTACCAATCCAGATCCATTACCAACAGTCGTCCTCGAATCTATGGCTTGTGGCAAACCTGTAGTGGGATATCGTCATGGAGGTGTCTGTGAGATGGTCAAGGAAGGGGAAAATGGTCTTCTTGCTACACCGAATCAGCCTGCAGAATTGTCTAAAGCTATTCAAGAATTGGCTGACAATACCGAGAAGAGAGAGCAATTTGGTAAGGCCTCTGTCCAACGCCAAAAAGAACTCTTCTCCTTACAAAGTTATATTCGGAATTTTTCGGAGTTGTATAGGAAATACTAAGATGAATACTGAAAAAATTAAGAATAAATTAAAACCAATTATTTATCCAATTATTAACTTTATTCCTAGACGAAGACTAAAGAATAAAAATTTTACGATTATTTGTGATAATTGTTGGGCTGGAAAGGTTTATCAAGAATTGGGCTTGCCTTACCAAACTCCATTTGTAGGGATGTTTGTTTTTTCTCCTGATTACATCAAGATGCTCAAGAATTTAAAACATTATTTGAGCGGGAACATCCCCTTGAAATTTGTTAAAGAATCAAAATATATCAAAGACTTTGATAATGCCTATCCTTTAGCACTACTTGATGATATTGAACTTCATTTCCTGCATTATGCAGATGAGGAAGAAGCAACTCAAAAATGGCAACGCCGTTTGGAAAGAATTTATTGAGATAATTTGTATTTTAAGTTCAATGATAATGATATTTGTACTTATGAATTGATGAAAGAGTTCGAAGAACTTCCATATAAGAGTAAGGTTATTTTTTCTTCGAAGAATTATAGTGATTTACCTTCCTTGATTCATTTTAAATCAGCCGAGAAGCAAGGGCATGTTGGTATCGATTTGAAGACTTACCACCGATATTTTAATGCTGTTACTTGGTTGAATAAGGGTGGGGAAGATTTAACATAAAATAAAAATTTAGGTGAAGAATCCATGAAACCACTTTTAACTGTTGTCATTCCAGTTTATAATGTTGAAAAGTATTTAAAACGTTGTGTAGAAAGCGTTCTTGTCCAAGAGTGGCATAATTATGATATTTTACTTGTAGATGATGGAAGTACTGATAGTTCTTCTCAAATCTGTGATGATTATGTTAAGGCGTATGACTTTATCTCAGTTATTCATAAAGAAAATGGAGGGCTTTCTGAAGCTCGCAATACTGGTATTTCACATGCTAAGGGTGACTATGTTTATTTCCCTGATTCTGATGACTGGCTGGAACCACAAACTTTTAAAGAATTAGCAGAGGTGCTGGAATCTCGAGAATTTGACATTATTTCTTTTAATCGTGAGTTTGTCAAAGGTGAAGAAGATGTTATAGTTTCGGATTCAGTAGTGACTCAAGTCTTTGAAGGTAAAGACGCTTTTGTCCAAATGCTCAAGCATAGTTATATCACAGGTTTTGCCAACGACAAAATATATAAAAAGTCTTTATTTGTTGATAATAATATTTCTTTTCCGAAAGGAAAATATTATGAAGACTTGGGAACGAATTACAAGCTCTTCCTCTCAGCTAAGAATGTCTTTGCTACCAATCAAAAGTATTATCACTATTTAATTGATAATCCTGATTCCATCACACAGTCTTGGAATGAGCAGAAGTTTAGAGATATGTTTGGGTTCTACAAAGAAGTTTTTTATTCTGATTTTGTTTGTTCACAATTAAATCAAGAAGAATTACAAATTTCACAGCTATATTATGTGAATGGCTTGACTCATATCTTGGCAAGTTTATATAAATCTAAATTAGATAAAAAATATATAGACATTACTAATGAAGTGAAACAAGAATTACTTAAGAATAGTGTTTCTCTTTCTCAAATGAAAGACCAACCAAATAAGTTAAAATATATACTGTTTAGACTTAAAGTATTAAAACTAGCCTTCAGTATTCAAAACATTTTCTGATATGATATGGGAGTTTAATTTGAAATACTCTGTTATTATTCCAGTCTATAACGTTGAGAAATACATTGATCGTTGTTTAAAAAGTGTTATTTCTCAGAATTATGATGACTTGGAGATTATAGTGATAGATAATGGTTCTACAGATCGTAGTGGTCATATCTGTGAAACTTATGCTAGCCAATATGATAATATTTCAGTCTATCATATTGAAAACCACGGTGTTGGTTCTGCCCGTAATTTTGGCTTATCCAAAGCTAAGGGAGAGTTCATCTACTTCGCTGATAGCGATGATTATCTTGTAGGAAATCTCTTTTCGGACTTTGCTGATAAGTTGGTATCAGACTTAGATTTAGTGGTATTTAGTTATTACAATTCTTTTGAGCAAGAGTTAACTGAGAAGTATCGTACGAAAAAGTGTCTTCCTCATAGTGGATTATACGATAAAAATGATTTTATCACGATATTTACAGATTTATTTTTATCAGATATGCTTTATACTGTGTGGAATAAAATTTATCGTAGAGAGTTTCTTCTTGAAAATAATATTTCTTTTGAGAAGTATGAGTTGGGTGAAGATGTGCGCTTCAATCTGAATGTTTATCGTAATGTGAACAGGGTTTATCTTTCTCAAGAGTCCTACTATGTTTATGTCATCGGCAGGAAGGGTTCTGCTATGTCGGGCTATAACCCTAAGCGTCTTCAGTATCAGCTTCAAGAGTTGAAGTTGGTTGATAACTTATTAAAGGATTGGCATATAGATAGTTCAAATCTTGATAATACTGTAAAGGCAAGAATATTGATGAGCAATATTCACAATATTTCTAAGCAAAAATTACCAGTTACAAAAAAAGTTAAGCTCGTTAAAGAAATTTGTAAAAGCAAAGATATGGCAGATTTTATTAGGAATGATTCTTCACTATTAAATCCCCTCATAAAAATGCTGTTAAAATGTCGAATTTATATTATTTTGATTTACCTCAAGAAAATGCAGATGATATTACAGCATTAATAAGAATAATTGAAAGGTATGGAAAGTACTTGTGAATAGCAGTCGCTTTATTTCAGAGAAAATCTATTTATTTACACTCTTTGTTTGGGTATTATTTGCATCTCTGGTAACTACAACTTATTTCGTTAGACTAGACGGTTTCTTGGCACTTTATCGTATATTACTTTATTTTACGTTAGTAATGATTGCGATAAAAGAACTCATCAACCTTCCTAACACAATTAATTATTTCAGATTTCACTTGAAGGAATTATTAGTTTTCTTATTATTTACCCTGACAATGTTAATTGTGTCAAAAAATCGTGATGGTCTTCCTGATATAAACGTCTTACTGTTAGTATTTTCGGCTAGGGATATAGAGTTCAAGAAATTATTAGGTACCTTCTCCTTAGCGACATTCTCAGTTCTCATTGTCACTATTTTGGCTAGTAAGATGGGAATTATTTCAAATATGTTGATGAGTGCAGATGGTGGTTATCGTTATAGTCTTGGATTTAACTATGTTTCCTTTGCTTCTCAACGTATGTTCTTTGCATTATGTAGTTATCTTATGTTTAGAGGGAAGAAGATTTCCTACCTTGAGTTGTTAGCTCTGTTGATGTCTACCATTTATATGTATCAACAGACTTCGACATCTAGTCCATTTTACTTAAGCATTTTGATACTAACCTATGCTTTGTTGAGTATTAAAATCTTTAAAAAAGAGTTTATCATTGGAAACTTCTGGACAAAGACACTTGTGCAGTACGGTTTTATTTTAGCTTTAGTGATTGTCTTGTATTTTTGTTTTTATTCATCTGGGAATTTATTTCACTTAGTCGATCAATTTACGCATAATCGCTTGCGTCTCAGTGTCAATGGTTTTCAAAATTTTGGGGTATCTTGGTTAGGGCAACCAATTTCCTTTACAACTCTTGATATGTTTGGAAATTTCACTAGTAATTACAATTTTATTGATAGCTCTTTTGTTCAATTATTGGTTATTGATGGCTTGATTGTCAGTGCATTTATGTTGTTTGCATTGACAAAAGTGATGCGTTATTTTGTGTCTATTCAAAAAGATATCGTACTGGCTTGCTTAGGAATTATGATTATCCATGGTATGTTTGATCCTCAGATGTTAGTTCTTCGTTATTCTCCATTAATCTTATTTATCAGTCGCCTATTTATTGTGAATGAGGATACAAAAATTGAATAAAGAAGAGTATTCGTCAAATTCAAAGGAAGGCTAAAACAAGTTATTGTACTTATGAAAGTTTTAAAAAATTACGCCTACAATCTCTCCTACCAGCTGCTGGTGATTATTTTACCGATTATCACCACCCCGTATGTCACTCGGGTATTTAGCTCTGAAGATTTAGGAACTTACGGCTATTTCAACTCCATTGTTACCTACTTTATCCTTTTAGCGACTTTAGGAGTGGCCAATTACGGTACTAAGGAAATTTCAGGACACCGGAAAGACATCCGAAAAAATTTTTGGGGGATCTATACCCTCCAGTTAGTCGCAACATTTGTATCTCTCCTCCTTTATGCTTTGTTTTGCTTGATGCTTCCATCCATGCAAAATCCTGTAGCCTATATTTTGGGACTCAGTTTGGTTTCAAAAGGGCTCGATATCTCCTGGCTTTTTCAGGGCTTAGAGGACTTCCGCAAGATTACGGTGCGAAATATTACGGTTAAGCTAGTCGGAGTCATCTCCATCTTCTTGTTCGTTAAATCTGCCAATAATCTTTATCTCTATGTATTCTTACTAACCATCTTTGAGCTGTTAGGTCAGCTGAGCATGTGGTTACCTGCCCGCGAATTTATTGGGAAAGCCTATTTCGATATGGCCTATGCACGGGTGCATTTAAAACCGGTCATTCTGCTCTTTTTACCGCAGATTGCCATTTCCCTCTATGTTACTCTTGACCGGACCATGCTGGGGGCTCTCGCCTCTACAAAGGATGTCGGGATTTACGACCAGGCTTTAAAACTCGTCAATATTTTGTTGACCTTGGTGACGTCTCTGGGAAGTGTCATGTTGCCTCGGGTATCAAGCCTCTTGTCCTCAGGAGATCACAAGGCTGTCAACAAGATGCACCAGATGTCTTTTTTGATTTATAATTTGGTCATTTTCCCGATTATTGCTGGCATGCTGATTGTCAATGATGACTTTGTTCAATTCTTCCTAGGGAAGGATTTCCAGGATGCGCGTTATGCCATTGCCATCATGATTTTTAGAATGTTCTTTATCGGATGGACCAATATCATGGGGATTCAAATTCTCATCCCGCATGATAAAAACAAAGAATTTATGCTATCCACCACCATTCCTGCTATTGTCAGTGTGGGGTTGAATTTGCTCTTCTTGCCTCATTTTGGTTTTATCGGCGCGGCTATTGTATCAGTTCTAACGGAGTCACTGGTATGGTTCATTCAATTGTACTATACCCTTCCTTATCTTAAGGAAGTACCGATTCTTGGGTCTATGGCAAAAATTGTATGCGCATCTGCTATGATGTATGGCTTGTTGCTATGTGCAAAACCATTCTTGCATTTTTCACCTACTTTAAATGTTCTTGTGTATGCAGTGCTTGGCGGCCTCATTTACCTGTTTGCTATTCTAGCTCTGAAAGTAGTAGATGTGAAAGAATTAAAACAAATAATAGGGAAAAATTAGAAATGAAGAAAATACGTAATATAAACTTAGATTTGATTAAAATAATTGCTTGTATCGGAGTTGTTTTGCTTCACACTACGATGCCAGGGTTTAAGGAAACAGGGCAATGGAATTACTCATCTTATTTATATTATTTAGGTACTTATTCAATTCCCTTGTTTTTTATGGTGAATGGTTATTTATTATTGGGCAAAAGCAAGATAACATATCCCTATATACAACATAAAATAAAATGGGTTCTAATAACAGTGTCGTCATGGACTGTTATCATCTGGTTACTTAAAAGAGACTTCACAATTAATCCAATTAAAAAAATTTTGGCTTCTTTGATACAAGAGGGTTATTTCTTCCAATTTTGGTTTTTTGGCTCATTGATACTAATTTATTTATGTTTGCCGATATTGAAGAAGTATTTACATTCAAAAAGAAGTTATTTGTACTTTCTATCTGTATTAACAATTATTGGTTTGTTTTTTGAATTGATAAATTTTTTGCTTCAAATGCCAGTGCAAATTTATGTTATACAAACGTTTAGATTATGGACTTGGTTCTTTTACTACATTTTAGGTGGTTTTGTAGCACAATTCAATATAGATAATTTAAAATCAATCTTTAAGGGATGGATGAAAATAGTTAGCATACTTTTGTTATTGATTTCACCGATAATATTATTTTTCATAGCAAAAAATATTTATCATAATCTTTTTGCTGAATATTTTTATGACATTCTTTTGGTAAAAGTAATTAGTTTAGGACTATTTCTTACCTTATTGACGCTAACCATTGATGCTTCTAAACATAGAATGATCTACTTGTTATCAGTCCAAACGATGGGAGTATTTATTATACATACCTATGTTATGCAAATATGGCAAAAGTTGATAGGGTTTAACATAGTGGGTGCATACTTATTTTTCCCTGTTTTCACATTAATGATTAGTTTTCTAATAAGTATGACATTAATGAAAATCCCTTATATCAATCGAATAGTTAAATTATAAAAAGGAGTTTATAATGTACGATTATCTTATCGTTGGTGCTGGTTTGTCTGGAGCAATCTTCGCACACGAAGCTACAAAACGTGGCAAAAAAGTAAAAGTGATTGACAAGCGTGATCACATTGGCGGAAATATTTACTGTGAAAATGTTGAAGGAATCAATGTTCACAAGTACGGTGCCCACATTTTCCATACCTCAAACAAAAAGGTTTGGGATTATGTCAACCAATTTGCTGAATTTAACAACTATATCAATTCCCCTATTGCTAACTATAAGGGCAGTCTTTATAATCTTCCATTTAACATGAATACCTTCTATGCTATGTGGGGCACTAAGACTCCGCAAGAAGTTAAAGACAAGATTGCTGAGCAAACGGCTGATATGAAAGATGTTGAACCTAAAAACTTGGAAGAACAAGCAATCAAGTTGATTGGTCCAGATATCTATGAAAAATTGATCAAAGGATACACGGAAAAACAATGGGGACGTTCTGCAACAGACCTTCCACCATTTATCATTAAACGTCTTCCAGTTCGCTTGACCTTCGATAATAACTACTTTAACGACCGTTACCAAGGGATTCCAATCGGTGGCTACAATGTCATTATTGAAAATATGCTTGGCGACGTAGAAGTTGAATTAGGCGTTGACTTCTTTGCCAACCGAGAAGAACTGGAAAGCTCAGCAGCAAAGGTTGTGTTTACGGGTATGATTGACCAGTATTTTAATTATAAACACGGAGAGCTTGAGTATCGTAGCCTGCGTTTTGAACATGAAGTTTTGGATGAGGAAAACTATCAAGGAAATGCTGTAGTCAACTATACAGAGCGTGAGATCCCTTACACTCGTATCATTGAGCATAAGCACTTCGAGTATGGAACCCAACCGAAGACGGTCATCACCCGCGAATACCCAGCTGATTGGAAACGTGGAGATGAGCCATACTACCCAATCAATGATGAAAAGAACAATGCTATGTTTGCCAAGTACCAAGAAGAAGCTGAGAAAAATGACAAGGTCATTTTCTGTGGACGTCTAGCAGACTATAAATACTACGACATGCACGTGGTCATTGAGCGTGCTTTGGAAGTCGTAGAGAAAGAATTTACTAAATGACAGAAGATAAGATTGATATCGTGGTTCTCTGGGTTGACGGGAGTGATCCGGAGTTTATCCGTGAGAAACAAGCTGTGACTGGTCAAGTGGCAGATTTGGACCAAGAAATCGACGGAGAGCAGCGTTATCGTGATTACGGGATTTTTAATTACTGGTTTCGAATGATTGAAAATCATGCTCCTTGGGTAAATCGTGTTTACTTAGTCACCAATGGCCAAAAACCGGAATGGTTGAACTTGGAGCATCCAAAACTCAAGTTGGTCACTCATAAGGAGTTTATCCCTAAAGAGTATCTACCTACCTATAATTCAGCGGCTATTGAACTCAACCTCCATCGGATTGAGGGCTTGTCGGAGAATTATTTGTATTTCAATGATGATGTGTACTTGATTAGAGATAGTCAACCTTCGGATTTTTATAAGAATGGGCAACCTAAGCTTTTAGCTGTATATGATGCTTTAGTTCCTTGGTCACCATTTACGAATACTTATCACAATAATGTTGAATTGATTTATCGCCATTTTCCTAATAAGAAGGCACTAAAGTCCTCGCCTTGGAAATTTTTCAATCATCGTTATGGGTATTTAGTTTTGAAAAACTTGCTACTTTTGCCATGGGGCCAACAGGCTATGTGAATAACCATTTAGCTGCACCTATGAAAAAGAGTACCTTGGCACATTTATGGGACATTGAGGGTGAAACATTAGATAGAACGTCACGAAATAAAATTAGAGACTATGGAGTAGATGTTAATCAATACATCTGTCAGCATTGGCAGATTGAAAGTAATCAGTTTTATCCTATGTCAAAGAATTTTGGAGAGTCGATAGACCTGAATCAAGTGGATCGATTAGAGAGTATCTTTAAAGATAAACATAAAAAACTGCTTTGTGTAAATGATGATGTTGACTCTAAAGAGGAGAATATCATTCGTTTTAAGGAAATATTGAAAGAACGCTATCCTGAAAAATCAGCTTTTGAAAAATGAGAAATAAGAGATGAAATACTATTTAAAAGAAGAATTTTTACACGATAATAATGTGAAAAATGCCGGGAATAAGGCACGTAATGATGTTGAAGAAATTGTAAAGAGAGAAGGTTATCAAGCCTTGGTTCTTTCAGTTGATAATTGGTACGAGATGAGTACACTTAAAGCACAGCTTCATAAATCCAAGGCTTTTGGTCAGGCCTTGGCTCAACTAAAGCAAGGTGATGAGTTATTGATCCAGTTCCCAATGCTTCATCATAGTTTTTTCACAACACATCATGTAAAGAAAGCACAGAAAAAAGGCGTAAAAGTTCATTTTATTATCCACGATTTGGAAGCTTTACGCTATGCCAATTTGGATACAGTACCTTTGAAGCATAAGATTCGAGTTCAAATTCAAGAGTCAGGTCTGCTTGGTGCAGCTGATGGGATTATTGCCCATAATCCTATTATGAAATCTGTTTTGGTAAATAAAGGAGTTGCAGAAGATAAGATTGTGAGTCTTGGAATTTTTGATTATTTGATTCCAAATTTCCAAGAAAAAAGTGGACTGACAAAAGACCAGCCAATCATTGTAGCTGGCAATTTGGCTCAGGAAAAAGCTGGTTATCTTTACTCTCTTCCTGAAGAACCTGCTTATAACCTTTATGGTGTTGGCTTCGACGAGAGCAGAGCTCTTGCGAATGAGACTTACTTTGGATCCTTCTTACCTGACGAGCTACCAGCAGCTCTTGAGGGTGGTTTTGGTCTTGTCTGGGATGGTGATAGCGCTGAGACATGTAGTGGTGTATTTGGTGAGTACCTTCGCTATAACAACTCGCACAAGGCTTCACTTTATTTAGCGGCAGGCTTCCCTGTAGTTGTTTGGGAAGAGTCAGCACTGGCTCATTTTGTGATAGATAAACAGTGTGGTCTAGTTGTTTCTTCTCTTTCTGATTTAAAAGAAAATTTAGATACCTTGTCAGAAGAGCAATACAAAGAAATGTTAGAAAATGCTAAACAAATTGGTAGTAAACTTCGGCAAGGGCAATATTTGAGGACTGCACTATCAAAATTGAAGTGAGATTGTTATTATGAAGTGATAGTCTTATAAGACAGATTTTAATCATAGGTGGTGCAGGTTATATCGGTAGCTACATAGTAGTGGAATTATTAAAAAGTGGCTATGATGTTGTAGTTGTAGATGATTTTTCAAATAGTTCGCTTCAGGTCTTAGATAGATTAAAAACTATTACAGGTGTGACGGTTCCTTTTTATCAAGGTTCTATTGCAGACAAAAAGTTTATGAGTCAGGTATTTGAGGAAAATCATATTGATGCAGTGATTCATTTTACAGTTTATGAGGCAGTTGGTGAGTTTGTGCAAGAACCATTAAAATATTAGCCAATCTCAAATTTCAACATAGTAAAGTATTTAATCGTAAATGATTATCAAAAAGGTTACTCCCCAACTCCCAAATGTCAAAATTCTTCCCTGAAATGTCACTTTCTAGCGCCCTACCTACCTTTTGGCTCTAAAATGAGACCAGATATGTTTCTTGTCCCGAAACCTCTCCTTTTTGCGCTAAACTAGTGTTAAAGCAAAAAGATTGGAGTTATGATGGAAATTCAAGAAATTTATAATCAATTCAGAGATTACTATGGGGAGCTTGAGGCTGAGTATGCCCATTGTCAAAAGGCTAGCATGGAGTGGGAAAGCCTGCGTCTGCACTATCTGATATACTACCTGATACGCTACGGTATCGGGGAGATGAAGTTTTTTAATGCCTATCATTATCGGGCAGCTTATCGCTGGTATTTGCAGTCCTTGATGCTGAGCTCGGCTTGATATTTAGAGGCTGGGACAAAAGTCCTAGCCTCTAAATTGTCTTTGGATTGTCGAGCAAGACGCAGTGGTTGAGTGTAACCGCCCAATAACAAGGTATATTGAAAAAACGTTCCAAAGTTGATTTGACTCTGGAACGTTTTCTATTTGCACTTTTCCTGAATAGTTTCAGCCCATGGTAAATAAGGGCTCTTTTCTACCATTTTTTCTACCATTTTTCAAGTCTATCAAGGCTTTAAGTAAAAAAAGAGATAAGACAGTAGCTATTCTGAGGTTACTGTCTTATTTTTAACACTTTTTGATCCATAAAATGGCATGCTAAAAAACACCTCATCTGGTATTTTTTGAAACAAGGTGTTACAATAATACGGCATAGACAGCCTTATCGATTTTGGGTCAAAGAATAATCGTAAAGTTTGTTATGCGTAATGAGGTAATACATTGTTCGAATGAGACGATGTATAGAGGCAATCGTATGTGGCTTAGTTGAAGCTATTGTCGATTGTCTTTTTCGTTTCTCATAAAAGTCAGCGATATGGCAGGGATTGGTATGACTAGCTGAAGCGATGTTGTGAATGCACTTGAACAAGATTTTTCTGGCATAGGGATTACCTCGTTTAGTGATGTGTTCCTTAGCGAGAAAGTTCCCAGATTCATAGTGTCTCAGGTCAATGCCAATAAAGGCGTTGATTTGATTGGCAGAGTGAAATCGACGAATATCTCCCAATTTGCCAATGATAGATGTCGCTGTGGTTTCTGCGATGCCAGGAATTGACCGTAAGATGTCATACTCTGGTAAAGGCTGAGCTAGAGCTACCATGTCGTTTAAGACAACTTGTCTGCGTTCAGAAAGACGAAGCAATTCTTGAGCATAGTAACGAACCTCTTCAAGCATTGGAGAGGTTTTCTTGACCGCACAAAAAGATTGTTTAGCGAGTTTTATAAGTTTATCAGTCAGGTAAGCAATACGCTTTTCAGAGATGCGTTTGGAGGTAGATTGACGGATAATCTCATACAAGTCACTTTGAGATAGGCTTAATACAAACTCTTTACATGGAAAAGCCATCACTAAGTTCCAATATTGCTCTCCAGTTGGTGTGGATAAGAGATTTTCCAATTCAGGAAAGGTGACTTGTAGAACCTTGTGCAGACGGTTTTTAGCTCGAAC
Source organism: Streptococcus sp. HMSC36C04 (assembly GCF_001839535.1). Lineage (NCBI taxonomy): Bacteria > Bacillati > Bacillota > Bacilli > Lactobacillales > Streptococcaceae > Streptococcus > Streptococcus sp. HMSC36C04. The sequence continues at coordinate 138,386 of NZ_KV841587.1, forward strand.
AAGATCTTCAGTCATATTTTGATAGAAACGGCTTAAATCACGCAGGTGTTGATAAACTTCTTCCTGCACGTAAGTTGGTTTACGATTGTGCACAAGCTGAGATTTAGCCAACTTTTCAGCGTCAATTTTATCTGTTTTACGAACTCGCAGACTGTCCAATTGCTTCTTAGCTTCCAGTGGATTTAGCCGTGTATAAGCGTAACCACATTCCTCAAGAAAAGCCTGAAGACATCGAGAATAGACGCCTGTGGCCTCAAATATAATCTCAGGGTTATGAACAGTTTTCAAGTCCCCCAACAGGCGATTGAATCCAATGGCATCATTGAGTATGGAGTAGCCATGAACCTTCTCACCGTTGACTAAAATTGCCACCTCAGAACTTGTTTTACTTACATCAATTCCAAATACTGCACGCATGACATTACCTCTTTTGTCTTGAATAATTCCATGTTTTAGTGATTTTATTTTCAATACGCGACGTTTAGCGTCCCACATACTTTGATCAAACTCCACCTAAAACTAGGTGTCTTGCCAGTTTGTCAAGCGACGTCTAGCGCCATAGAGCCCTACGACTTTACAAGACACCACTACTTTAACATAAAGAAAAAGTAGTGAGTACTCTCTCCCGTCGGAGATTTCTTCACTACTAATCTTAGTATGTTTTCTTCTAATTCTTGCAGAAATGATAGAGCTCGGTTTTGAGCTATGAGATTTGATTCGCCACCCGGTAGAGAACTGTCAGGATTTTGCCAAAGTTGTTTGAGTGTAGTTTCAAATGTTTGGTCGGAAACCTGCTGACTGCTTAGTTTTCGTTCAATCAATCGCTTATCAAGTTGAATCGGAAGCCCAAAGGTTAGTGCCAAAGGCTCAATCGTTTCAATTGCTCGTTGGTAAGGACTAGAATAAATAGCAGAGATTGGCTTATTTTCTAGTATTTTTAATTGTGAGAGGGAAGTGAGTCCCTTTTGTGACAAAGGGCGTGTCCATTCGTCAGGTGTGTAAGTTGAGTGCGCGTGACGGACAAAATAATAAATGTTGTTCATGTAATCTAGTATATCACAACATGTGAAAATTCTATAAATAAGCAAGAAATAATGCTTATTTAAGAAAAACTTTAACTTTGTCTTACGGATAGTTAATAAGAGCTTGGTAAACTTTAATCAACCATTAAAAATAATCAAAGGAGTAAATAATATGGTTGACAAAAATCATCGTTCAAATAATGAAAAATATACAAAATGGTCTATCCGTCGGTTAAGTGTAGGTGTTGCGTCCGTAGTTGTGGCAAGTGGATTCTTTATTCTTATTAGCAATCCGGTAAATGCCCAAGTTGGTACGCAAAACAAGGTGGTCACGACAGCCCCGTCAAATAGTCCGACAGACTCTGGGAAATCCATACTTGATTCGAAAGTAGGACAATCTGAAAAAACAACAGCTGACAAGAAAGAAACGCCAGATGCAACTAAGTCCTCACAAGATTTGTCTGGCAGAACAACTCAAACACCAGATAAAAAGGTGCAAGAAAAACAAGAAGTTACAAAAGAAAACAAAGTAGGCAAAACGATTGCAGAGGCTGCTAAGGAAATTCAAAAAGCAACTGAAAAAGTAGTAAAAGAAGCTACTTCAAAGGAAGAAAAGGATTCTTCATTGGATCAAGCGAAAAAATCAGTTTTAGATAATATTAAAAGTAATATCAATGTTCCTGCCTCTTACCTTGATAATGCTACTTATCCAGGACCTTTTACAGCAGGTGTGAACCAAGTAATTCCGTATGAACTTTTTGGTGGAGATGGGATGTTAACACGTCTTCTACTCAAATCCTCAAATGGAGCACCATGGTCAGATAATGGCACAGCAAATCATGCAGGCTTGCCTCCGTTTGCTAACATTCCGAAGGGTAAGTATTTTTATCAGGTATCACTTGGAGGAAATGCAGCAGGCAAGCAAAATAAAGAATTGTTGGATCAATTGAAAGCGAACGGTACACAAAGTTACACCGCTACCGTAACAGTTTATGGTTCAAAAGATGGTAAAGTTGACTTGAGCAATGTGATTGCGACTCGTCAAGTGACGATTAACCTTAATAGTTTGAAATCTAAAGCAGATCCTTCATTAGAACAAGCGAAGAAATCTATTTCAGAAAATATTAAAGAAAGTACGGATGTCCCAGCGTCCTTCTTACAAAATGCGAACCATCCTGGTCCATTTACAGCTGGTGTGAATGAAGTGATTCCGTATGAACTCTTTGGTGGTGATGG
>NZ_KV841587.1:140743-141682 GCF_001839535.1 Streptococcus sp. HMSC36C04
ACTCTTTGGTGGTGATGGCATGTTGACTCGTCTTCTGCTCAAATCATCAAACGGAGCACCATGGTCAGATAATGGCACAGCGAATCATGCAGGCTTGCTTCCGTTTGCAGGCATTCCAAAGGGCAAATATTTCTATCAAGTTTCATTAGATGGCAATGCAGCCGGCAAACAAGGCAAGGCCCTCTTGGATCAATTGAAAGCGAATGGCACACACAGTTATACCGCAACCGTCACAGTTTACGGTGCAACTAAGGATGGTAAGGCAGACTTGAACAATGTTATCGCAACACGTCAAGTAAATCTGAATTTGAATGGTCAAAAAGCGCAAGAAGATCCATCTCTTGCTCAAGCCAAACAATCCGTTTCTGACAGCATCAAGGGCAGTACAGATGTTCCGGCTTCCTTCCTAGCCAATGCGACCCACCCTGGTCCCTTTACGGCAGGCGTGAACGAAGTCATTCCGTATGAACTCTTTGGTGGTGACGGTATGTTAACACGTCTCTTGTTGAAATCCTCAGACGGCGCCTCATGGTCAGATAACGGCACGGCAAAACACGCTGGCTTACTACCCTTTGCCAACATTCCAAAAGGTAAATATTTCTATCAAGTGTCACTCAATGGTAATGCGGCCGGCAAACAAGGCAAGGCCCTCTTGGATCAATTGAAAGCGAACGGTACTCATACTTACACTGCGACTGTTAAGGTTTACGGTGCAACTAAGGATGGTAAGGCAGACTTGAACAATGTTATCGCAACACGTCAAGTAAATCTGAATTTGAATGGCACTACGACCGTTGACCAAGTGAAAAAATCCGTAGTAGACAACATCAAAGATAAAATTGATGTTCCAGCAAGCTACTTGAAAAATGCAGTCTTTCCTGGACCATTTACAGCCGGTGTCAATCAAGTGATTCCGTATGAACTCTTTGGTGGTGATGG
>NZ_KV841587.1:141782-167527 GCF_001839535.1 Streptococcus sp. HMSC36C04
ACTCTTTGGTGGTGATGGCATGTTGACTCGTCTTTTGCTCAAATCCTCAAACGGCGCCCCATGGTCAGATAATGGCTCAGCTAAGCATCCAGGTCTATTGCCACTAGCGGGCTTAGGCAAAGGCCAATATTTCTACCAAGTTTCATTGGACGGTAATGCTGCAGGTAAACAAGACAAAGCTCTGTTAGAACAGTTAAAAGCAAATGGAACACATTTGTATAAAGCAACTGTTACAGTGTATGGAGCAACCAAAGATGGCAAAGCGGACTTGAAGAATGTCATTGCGACGAAATCTGTGACGATTAACCTAAAAGGTGAAAAGAAAGCGGACTCTAAAGGACAATCTCAACAAGGTCAAAATGATCAGGCACAAAACCAAGGTAAAAAAGCAGATTATGACGGAAGCAAGCATTCAAATAAAGGTGGAACACCTTCTGCGACATCTTCAAAAGGTGGACAAGCTACAGCAAGCAAAAAATCGCTTCCTAATACAGGTCAAAAATCCTCTCTTGGCTTGACAGTCCTAGGACTTCTTGGATTAAGTGCAGCAGCTATTTTAGCACTTGTTGGCATGAAACGCAGAGAAAAGAAGTAATTCTCGCATTTGTGAGCAATAACGCTTGAATCAAGTATAGAAATAGTGTTATACTTTTTCGTGGTATAACACTATTTTTCACAATAGAGGTAAGAAAATGACGAAGAGAATTTTGTTAGTAGATGATGAAGTAGAGATTACCGAGATTAACAAGCGTTATTTAACACAGGCAGGTTATGAAGTCAATGTGGCGCATGATGGGCAGGAAGCTTTGGAGCTTTTTAAGAAATATCCGATTGATTTGATTGTCACCGACATTATGATGCCCAACATGGACGGGTATGATTTGATTGGCGAAGTGCAGTATCTTGCTCCGGAGCAACCTTTCCTTTTTATCACTGCTAAAACATCTGAACCGGATAAAATTTATTCCCTCAGTATGGGAGCGGATGATTTTATTACCAAACCTTTCAGTCCGCGGGAGTTGGTGTTGCGGGTGCATAATATCTTGCGGCGCATTCACCGCAGTGTGGGAGCAGATGAAAAACTCCAACTAGGGGATTTAGAGATAAATCATGCAACGCGCGAAGTGACAGTGCACGGACAATCGTTGATGATGACCATTAAATCTTTTGAGTTGCTATGGATTTTGGCCAGCAATCCTCAGCGGGTCTTTTCTAAGACAGAATTGTATGAGAAAGTCTGGCAAGAAGATTTTGTAGATGATACAAATACGTTGAATGTTCACATTCATGCCTTGCGGCAGGATTTAGCTAAGTTCAGTACTGAAAAAACGCCCACGATTAAGACCGTCTGGGGCTTAGGGTATAAGATAGAGGTTTAAAATGAAATTAAAACACTTTATTATTGTTGGATACCTCATTTCCACAACGATCACGGTTGTTGCAATCATCTGGTCTGTCAACACCATGCTGATTTCAAAAAGTGATATTTATTTTATTATTGGTATTAGCATTCTAGCTAGTATTACAGGGGCATTGGTTAGCCTTTTGCTGTTGAGCCGTGTCTTTCTCTCTTTGGATAAATTAAAACAGCTCATAAAAGGAATTTCTGACAAGAAGTTTGCAACAGTAAATGATATAAAAAATCCAACTGAATTTAAAGAGCTGGCAGATGCTTTTAATAATATGTCAAGAAACTTGCAAAGTACCTTTACTTCGTTGGAAGAAAGTGAGAAGGAAAAGGGTTTGATGATTGCACAACTATCGCATGATATCAAGACTCCTTTAACTTCCATTCAGGCAAGCGTGGAAGGAATGCTAGACGGTGTGATTGCGGCAGATGAGCAGCAGTATTATCTCAAAACCATCAGTCGGCAGACCGATCGGTTGAATAAGCTGGTCGAGGAGCTAAGTTTTATCACTCTGAATACGATGAATCAGCCAGATGTACCGCTTGAAAAAGAAGAAATTTTCCTTGATAAGCTTTTGATTGATATTATGTCGGAGTTCCAATTGGTGATTGATAAAGAAGACCGAGATATTCAGATTTCGGTGCAGCCAGAATCAGCAAAAATCGTGAGTCATTATGATAAGCTGTCACGGATTATTCTCAATCTGGTCAGCAATGCTTTTAAGTATTCAGAAGCAGGCACTAAGCTTACTATTGATGCGGCGGTTGACAATAAGCGCTTGACTTTAACGGTGGCAGATGAAGGTCAGGGCATTAAGTCAGAGGATTTGGAGAAAATATTTAAACGACTTTATCGGGTAGAATCTTCTCGCAATATGAAAACTGGCGGGCACGGTCTAGGGCTCTATATTGCACGTGAATTGGCACGCCAATTGGGTGGTGATATTTTCGTGCAAAGTGAGTATGGACAAGGTAGCAGTTTTTCGCTTGTATTAGATTTATAAAATGAAAGTGAGATAGACTAGAAAAATGAACATTTCCGGTTTATCTCATTCTTTATTTTTATTAGTTAGTTTGCAGTCTTTGAAAAATCCGATCTTTCCTACTGTATGGCACATGCTCCGAAGGCTGTCCAAGAAGCAGCTACGTATGTAGTGGATCACTTTGCAGATGCGGTGAAACATTTGGAGAAATTGTTGTATCAAAATACATAAGGGATTAAGAAATTTTTCTTAAGTCTTTTGCGTGCGGTCATTATCCTTAATCAGAAAATTTCTTTGGTTTCATGGTATAATAAATAATATGGAAAATAAGAATAAATTACTATTGATTGATGGCTCGTCCGTTGCTTTTCGTGCTTTTTTTGCACTGTATAATCAAATTGACCGTTTTAAGAGTCCGTCTGGGCTTCACACTAATGCCATTTACGGCTTTCATCTTATGTTGAATCACTTGATAGAACGTGTACAGCCGACTCATATCTTGGTGGCATTTGATGCGGGGAAGACCACCTTTCGGACAGAGATGTATGCTGATTACAAGGGCGGTCGGGCTAAAACGCCAGAGGAATTTCGTGAACAGCTGCCTTTTATTCGCGAAATGCTAGATAAGTTGGGTATTCGCTATTATGATTTGGATCAGTATGAGGCGGATGACATTATCGGAACTTTGGATAAAATGGCTGAAAACACAGCTGTTCCCTACGATGTGACAATCGTAAGCGGAGATAAGGATCTAATCCAGTTGACCGATGACAATACCGTTGTGGAAATTTCCAAAAAGGGTGTGGCTGAGTTCGAGGAATTTACGCCAGCCTACCTCATGGAAAAAATGGGAATTACGCCAACCCAGTTCATTGATCTCAAAGCTCTTATGGGTGATTCTTCGGACAATATCCCTGGTGTGACGAAAATCGGCGAGAAAACGGGACTTAAGCTTCTCTTGGAATACGGCTCTCTGGAAGGCATTTATGACAACATTGACCACATGAAGCAGTCTAAGATGAAGGAAAATCTCATCAATGACAAGGACATTGCTTTCTTATCTAGAACACTTGCCACCATTGATACCCAAGCCCCAATCGAAATTGGTTTGGAAGATATCCTCTATCAAGGTCCGAATATCAAACAATTAAGCAGATTCTATGATGAAATGGGCTTTAAACAATTTAAGCAAGCGCTAGAAGCAGAGATAGAGCCAGAGGAAACGACTGACATTACTTTTGAAGAAGTGACGGAAGTTTGTCCAGAAATGCTCAGTGCAGACGGTTTTTTCTACTTTGAAATGTTGGGGGACAATTACCACATAGACGAGATGGTTGGCTTTGCTTGGGGAAATTCACAGCAGATTTATGCCAGTCAGGACATCAGTCTTTTGCAGCAGCCGGTTTTCAAAGAATTTCTGGAAAATACAGCCTTGAAGGTTTATGACTTTAAACGCTCTAAAGTCTTGCTCAGTCGCTTAGGCATTGAGCTTTCGCAACCAGCGTTTGACAGTCGTTTAGCTAAGTATCTTCTTTCAACCGTTGATAACAATGAAATCGTAACAATTGCTGGTCTTTATGGCAAGACCAAACTCGCCGAAGATGAGGCGGTTTATGGGAAAGGCGCTAAGCGGGCACTGCCTGAAAAAGCTATTTTATTGAGCCATTTAGCCAGAAAAGTCACAGTTCTCATTGAAACGGAAAAGCCTATGACAGACTTGCTGTGCCAGCATGACCAGCTAAATCTGCTGTATGAAATGGAGCAACCTTTAGCCTTTGTGCTGGCTAAAATGGAAATTGCTGGTATCAAGGTAGAACGCGAAACATTGCAAACCATGCAGATTGAAAACGAGAGAATTCTGACTCGGCTAACTCAGGAAATCTATAACTTAGCAGGGGAAGAGTTTAATATCAATTCGCCTAAACAGTTGGGAGGCATTCTCTTTGAAAAACTGGGTCTGCCAACATCTTTCACTAAGAAAACGAAAACGGGCTACTCTACGGCAGTAGATGTATTGGAACGTTTGGCACCAATCGCGCCAATTGTGGAAAAAATTCTGGACTATCGGCAAATTGCTAAGATTCAATCAACCTATGTCATGGGGCTACAGGACTGGATTTTGGCGGACGGAAAGATTCATACTCGCTATCTTCAAGATTTGACTCAGACAGGACGACTATCAAGTGTTGACCCTAATCTGCAAAATATTCCAATTCGCCTAGAGCAAGGGCGCTTGATTCGGAAAGCTTTTGTGCCAGAGTGGGAGAACAGTGTCTTACTTAGCTCTGATTATTCGCAAATTGAGTTGCGGGTTTTGGCGCATATTTCAGGTGATGAACATCTGATTGAGGCATTCAGACACGGAGCGGACATTCACACTTCGACAGCCATGCGGGTTTTTAATATCGAAAGACCAGAAGATGTGACACCAAATGACCGCCGCAATGCCAAAGCTGTCAACTTTGGTGTTGTTTACGGAATCTCTGACTTTGGACTTGCCAACAATCTGGGTATTAGTCGTAAGGAAGCGAAGTCCTATATTGATACTTATTTTGAGCGCTATCCAGGTATCAAGAATTATATGGAAAATGTAGTGCGAGAGGCACGAGACAAGGGCTATGTAGAAACTCTCTTTCACCGTCGTCGGGAGATCCCAGATATCAATTCTCGTAACTTCAATATCCGAGGATTTGCAGAACGAACAGCAATCAATTCGCCTATTCAGGGCAGTGCAGCTGATATTCTCAAAATTGCTATGATTCGACTGGATCAAGCTCTGACAGATGGGAATTTTAAAACCAGAATGCTATTGCAAGTTCATGACGAAATTGTGCTGGAAGTACCCGAAAACGAACTGACCGCTATCAAAACGTTGGTCAAAGACATCATGGAATCTGCCATTGAACTTGTTGTACCCTTGAAAGCGGACGAAAGTGCTGGCAAAACCTGGTATGAAGCCAAGTAAAAGCAAGGTGCTAAGTTCATAAGGATAGCGAGAAGTTCTTGCGTCGTTTGGCTTCTTAGTGTTTATAGCTGTGTTTCTGATTCAAAAGGATCAGCATGACTCACAATACATAAAAATTACGGAGAAAATTTTATGACCTATCATTTCAAAAATCCCAGCGATGGGATTGTCAAACATTATTTAGAAAATAGTAAGGTGATTGCGGTTGTTGGTTTGTCAGATCGAGAAGAGGCAACCAGCCACCGTGTATCCAAGGAGATGCAAGAACGGGGCTATCAGATTGTTCCGGTCAATCCCCGAGCAGCCGGCGGTCAGATTTTAGGAGAAACCGTCTATGCCAGTCTCAAGGGCATTCCTTTTTCGGTGGATATTGTTGATGTCTACCGTCGCAGTGAGTTTTTGCCAGATGTGGCGCGTGATTTTCTGCAAGTGAATGCTAAGATTTTCTGGGCACAATTAGGCTTGGAAAATGAAGAAGCCGAGCAAATCCTTCGTGCAGCTGGGCACGATGATATTGTCATGAACCGCTGTATCAAGCGGGAGCATACCCGTCTGATTTTAGGAGGGTAAATGCCAACGTTGGTGATATCAGAGGTAATTCTGGTTCAGGAAAAACGAGTCTGGCAAAGAAATTGCAAGAGTATTATGGACGAAAGACACTTGTCATCTCTCAAGATGTCGTTCGCCGTGACATGCTAAAAGAAAAAGTCGAGTCGGATAATCTGTCAATCTCTTTGACGGCAACCATTGCCCGTTATGGCTATGAGCGAGATTTGTTGGTGATCGTTGAAGGATTTTATGAAACAGATATTTACGGGCAAATGCTAGAAGAACTGCGTGCTCTCTTTTATCCAAAAGTTCTGTCTTACTATTATGATTTGACTTTTGAAGAGACAGTTCGTCGCCACCAAACCAGGAGCAAGAAAGCAGATTTCAGTCCAGCTGACATGAAACGTTGGTGGAAAGAATGTGATTTCTTAGGTTGGGAAGTAGCAACTTTTACAGATCAAGATTCGCTGAAAGATGCCTTTCAAGAAATTTCTAAAAAAATCAATTTGTTCTAAAAAATTAAGTTTGGTTTAAGCTAACTTGGTTATACTATATTTATCAAATGAAGACCTCCTAACTTTGTTTGATAGAAATCCTAAACTTTTTCATAATAATCTCCCTAATAAAGTCACCCAATTGGTGGCTTTTTTGTGTAGAGTTTATGATACTGCGCGTTAGTTGAGTGATTGTGCGAGATAAAAATAGAGTGAACTTAAAAGACCTGAACAACTGTCCAAGTCTTTGTGAGGTTAATTTTATTTTTCAGAGTTAGAAAAATTAAGAAAAAATCGGAGTTTGTTCTTTTTCCTTTCTGACAGTTTCATAGAAAAGAGTCTGAGCTGTATAAACGTAGGGATAAACATAAATAGAAGCAATTCCAAAAGTAAGGGCACTTAGCAAGTACCAACCGATAAAGGTTAAATCAAGAACAAATCTCTTTCCCTTGTAACCTTTCATCATCTGACGACTCGCACGGATTACTTTAAAGGCGCCATCGTAGCTATTGTTTTCCAAGCTGTCAAAGAGGATAAATTCCACTTGAGAATAGGCATAGTACTGAGGGAGTGCAATCAGAACGCCTATAATCATCAAGAGAAAACCGATAAGAATGTAGAGCAATAAAGTTCCAATAGTTGTTTGAAGCGCAACGTTTTGTGAGATATCTTGAGAATTGGGGAGGAGTTTAATGATACTAAAACTAGCAAGAATCATCATGCCGCTCCCAATCCAGACGAAAAGATTCCATAGAAATAGTAAAATACGCTTGAGCAAAAGTGTCATGAAAACAGGACCAATTATTTTACTGTCAAAAGTCCGAATGGAATCTGTAAAATGCACCTCTTGTCGTTTTCCACGAATGACTTCCAGTAAGGTCCAAAAGGCAGCAGTTAAAAAGAAAGATACGATAAAACTAATCGCTACTGGGAACAATGAGCGATTGATCCCGTGGACAACCGTATTTTGGATACCATATTGTAAGATATTATTGGACAAGGTGTCTGAAGAATAATTGTAAACAACGGAAATAATCGCAGTCACAATTGGTACTAAAAAGAGTGCATAGATTCCCTTGGCTTGGCGTTGGATACGACGAGCTTCTGCTCGTAATTCACTTAAGTTCATATTTGCCTCCTATATTGAAAAATATTATACCATATTCTTTTAAGAGAAAGAAAAGTTTTTATCTACTTTATCTTTCTTCCTTTTTTTGATAAAATCATACAGGATGTTGTGAGTCAAATGAACTCACACACTGTAAAATGAAGGTCTGGGACTGTTTTTCCCAGTATCGGAGGTAAAAATGTCAGATTCACCGATTCAATATCGTTTGATTAAAAAAGAGAAGCACACAGGTGCTCGTTTGGGAGAAATTATCACGCCGCATGGCATTTTTCCAACTCCCATGTTTATGCCCGTGGGAACTCAGGCAACTGTAAAAACGCAGTCTCCAGAGGAACTCAAAGAAATGGGTTCAGGGATTATTTTATCTAATACCTACCATCTCTGGTTGCGGCCGGGTGATGAGCTGATTGCGCATGCTGGTGGGCTTCATAAATTTATGAACTGGGATCAGGCTATTCTGACAGACAGCGGTGGTTTTCAGGTGTATTCTCTGGCAGACAGCCGCAACATCACCGAAGAAGGGGTGACTTTCAAGAATCATCTGAACGGCGCAAAAATGTTTCTCTCTCCGGAAAAGGCCATTTCTATTCAAAACAATCTAGGCAGTGACATCATGATGTCTTTTGATGAATGCCCGCAGTTCTATCAACCGTACGATTATGTGAAAAAGTCCATTGAGCGGACTAGCCGCTGGGCAGAGCGTGGACTCAAAGCACATCGCCGTCCGCATGACCAGGGTCTCTTTGGGATTGTGCAGGGTGCTGGTTTTGAAGATTTGCGTCGCCAGTCAGCTCAGGATTTGGTCAGCATGGATTTTCCAGGCTATTCCATTGGTGGACTAGCTGTGGGTGAATCTCATGAAGAGATGAATGCCGTATTGGACTTCACAACTCCGATGCTGCCTGAAAACAAGCCTCGCTACCTCATGGGAGTGGGAGCGCCAGACAGCCTGATTGACGGGGTAATACGTGGTGTGGATATGTTTGACTGCGTGCTGCCGACACGAATTGCCAGAAATGGTACCTGCATGACCAGTGAGGGGCGTTTGGTCGTGAAAAATGCTCAATTTGCAGAGGATTTCACACCACTAGATCATAACTGTGATTGCTACACCTGCAAAAACTATACGCGCGCGTATCTTCGGCATTTGCTTAAGGCTGATGAAACCTTTGGACTCCGTCTGACCAGCTATCACAATCTCTATTTCCTCATCAATCTGATGAAAAATGTCCGCCAAGCCATTCTAGATGACAATTTGCTTGAATTTCGTGAAGATTTCATCGAGCGCTATGGCTACAATCATTCAAAGAGGAATTTCTAGATGAATCAAGGTGAAAAGTCGTTAGTAGAAGTAGTCAAGAATTATTTGCTGGATGGAAAAAAACATACGCTAGCGATTTACGGTCACGGTGCTTCTGGAAAATCTACTTTTGCCAAACGTTTAGTAGAAAGTCTGGGGCGAGAGCGAGTTAATCTGCTTGCGGCTGATCCTTATATAATAGACGGGGAATATCGTGACTTGCTGGCGGTTAAAGAATTTCCTGAGCAAAAAGTGACAGCCTGTCTTCCAATGGCTCATGAATTGAAGAGCTTGGAACGTGATATAAGAGCTTTGCAATCTGGCTGCGATATAGTGACGATTGACTAGCCTTGGGCACCAAGTCAGCGACTTTCAGCGGAAAAACCAATTCTAATTGTGGAAGGCATGTCAGTTGCTTTTCTGCCGAAAGAATTGTTTGATTTGTCCATTTGTTTTTACACCGATACAGCGACGGAATTAGAGCGCCGCTTGTCCCGTGATGTAGCAGTACGTAATCGGCAGCCTGAGTGGATTGAGAGAACGCACCAAGCGCGTCGTGAGCAATATGAGCGTTATTATAGACCTTATCACGACCTTGCAGATATATTGATTTGTCAATCGGGAAATACTTTTAAAGTTAAAAAATCTCTATTTTAAAAGATAAAGTTACGTTAAGCTAGTTTTAAGGTTGAAAAGTTATTCTATATTTATCCTAAAACTTTTCTTTTTCATAATCTCCCAAATGCCACTACATTATGTTAGTGGTGTTTTTGTTTAGAAAATGCTCTTTGCGATTGATTGGTTTAGTGTTACAATTAGAACAAATAATCAAGGAGATAAAAAAATGAAATTAAATTCACTCGATTTTAAAATCGTTGTCTCAGTTATGTTTTGTATTGTAAGTGCCTGGCTTATTCCTTTTTTAGGTATTTTACCGGCTTCTTTTTCGGCTTTGCTGTGTGTACAGGAAGAGGGGCTGGCAAGCAAAAAAGTGAATATTATCGGATTCTAGCAATGCTGGTAGGTGGTTTAGCGGCTGTTCTTTTGATTTGCTGTTATCATTTCATCCCAAGTAAGATAACATTGTTCTGTCTGTTAATGTTAGCTATTCTTGGAACTCTATATGTTAGCAAATCGGTTGCCTTACCTCCTTTCTTAGCGAGAATTGCAGTTTTAACATTACTGATTGTTGCGATTATGGGAAAAGGAGACTTGCTCTACGTAGCAAATAGACTGTTATCCACTATCTACGGAGCGATTGTTGCTTGGGGTGTTTCAATAGTACCAATAAAGCAAGACAAAAAATAATATTCAATACTCATTATTTAGAAAATATGAACAAGAGAAATTAGTAAGTCTTCTCTTGTTTTTTATCCTTCGCCGAGCTAAATTCGTTTTTTGCCTTGTAAAGTCTCTTTTTGTCAAAGAAATCTCAAAAAAATTATCAAATCCCTTGCAATCAGTGAATCTTTGTGTTATTCTATTATGGTGCTGTGAAAAAACAGTCTGTAGCTTTGATGCAAGAGGTTGCGACACGCTCGGTTGCATTGCCACGCAATGGCGTCTCGGTTTTCTTGTGGAGCTAGCCTATTATCTTAAATAGACGAAAAGGAGAAAAAGATGGCAAACAAAAAAATCCGTATCCGTTTGAAAGCGTACGAACACCGTACACTTGATACAGCGGCTGCAAAAATCGTAGAAACTGCTACTCGTACAGGTGCAGAAGTTGCAGGACCAATCCCACTTCCAACTGAGCGTAGCCTCTACACAATCATTCGTGCGACTCATAAATACAAAGATTCTCGCGAACAATTTGAAATGCGTACACACAAACGCTTGATTGACATCATCAACCCAACTCAAAAAACGGTTGATGCTTTGATGAAGTTGGATCTTCCAAGTGGTGTGAACGTGGAAATCAAACTTTAATCAGATGCAAGATAAAAGTATTCGGATTTAACTGAATACGGGATAAGAGCTCTGCAAAAAAGATAAACTTCCTAGTGTTTGTCGAACACTGCGTCAGTTTCCTATTTTTGCCAGACTCTCTTAACGCCCTTAATATCTTAATCTTGAGCATAAAAAACGCTCGTTAAAAACTTTTTGAAAAAATATAGAAAAGGAAACATTTTCTCATGACAAAAGGAATCTTAGGGAAAAAAGTGGGAATGACTCAAATCTTCACTGAAGCTGGCGAATTGATCCCTGTAACTGTTGTTGAAGCAACACCAAACGTGGTTCTTCAAGTAAAAACAGTTGAAACAGATGGTTATAACGCTGTTCAAGTCGGTTTTGACGATCTTCGTGATGTATTGAGCAACAAACCTGCTAAAGGACATGTAGCGAAAGCTAACACGGCTCCTAAGCGCTTCATTCGTGAATTCAAAAACATTGAAGGCTTAGAGGTCGGTGCAGAAATCACAGTGGATACATTCGAAGCTGGCGATGTTGTTGATGTAACAGGAACTTCAAAAGGTAAAGGTTTCCAAGGTGTTATCAAACGCCACGGTCAATCACGTGGTCCAATGGCTCACGGTTCTCGTTATCACCGTCGTCCTGGTTCTATGGGACCAGTTGCGCCTAACCGTGTTTTCAAAAACAAACACTTGGCAGGACGCATGGGTGGCAACCGTGTAACGATTCAAAACCTTGAAATCGCACAAGTTGTTCCAGAGAAAAACGTTATCCTCATCAAAGGTAACGTGCCTGGTGCTAAGAAATCTCTTATCACTATCAAGTCAGCAGTTAAAGCTGGTAAATAATAAAGAAAGGGGAAATCAGTCATAATGGCAAACGTAAAATTATTTGACCAAACTGGTAAAGAAGCTGGTGAAGTAGTTCTTAACGATGCAGTATTTGGTATTGAGCCAAATGAATCAGTTGTATTTGATGTTGTTATCAGTCAACGTGCAAGCCTTCGTCAAGGAACTCACGCTGTTAAAAACCGCTCTGCAGTATCAGGTGGCGGACGCAAACCATGGCGTCAAAAAGGAACTGGACGTGCGCGTCAAGGTTCTATTCGCTCTCCACAATGGCGTGGTGGTGGTACCGTATTTGGTCCAACTCCTCGTTCATACGCCTACAAACTTCCACAAAAAGTTCGTAGATTGGCACTTAAATCAGTTTATTCTGAAAAAGTTGCTGAGGACAAATTCGTAGCTGTAGACAGCCTTTCATTTACAGCTCCAAAGACTGCTGAGTTTGCGAAAGTACTTGCTGCACTTAGCATTGATTCAAAAGTACTTGTAATTCTTGAAGAAGGAAACGAATTTGCTGCACTTTCAGCTCGTAACCTTCCAAATGTGAAAGTTGCAACAGCAACAACTGCAAGTGTTCTTGATATCGTAAATAGCGACAAACTTCTTGTTACTAAAGAAGCTATCTCTACAATCGAGGAGGTTCTTGCATAATGAATTTGTATGACGTAATCAAAAAGCCTATCATCACAGAAAGCACAATGGCTCTTCTTGAAGAAGGCAAATACGTATTTGAAGTGGACACTCGCGCTCATAAACTTTTGATCAAACAAGCGGTTGAAGCTGCTTTTGACGGAGTGAAGGTTGCAAATGTGAACACAATCAATGTAAAACCAAAAGCAAAACGTGTAGGGCGTTATACTGGTTTTACAAACAAAACTAAAAAAGCTATCATCACTCTTACAGCTGATTCTAAAGCAATCGAGTTGTTCGGTGCTGAAGCAGAATAATCTAAGGAGGAAATATCGTGGGAATCAGAGTTTATAAACCAACTACAAATGGTCGCCGTAATATGACTTCTTTGGATTTCGCTGAAATCACAACGAGCACTCCAGAAAAAACTTTGCTCGTTTCTTTGAACAACAAAGCTGGTCGTAATAACAACGGTCGTATCACTGTTCGTCACCAAGGTGGTGGACACAAACGCCATTACCGTTTGATTGACTTCAAACGTAACAAAGACGGTGTTGAAGCAGTTGTTAAAACAATTGAATACGATCCAAATCGTTCAGCAAATATCGCTCTTGTACATTACACTGACGGTGTGAAAGCTTATATCATCGCTCCTAAAGGTCTTGAAGTCGGTCAACGCATCGTTTCTGGACCAGAAGCGGATATTAAAGTCGGAAATGCTCTTCCACTTGCTAATATCCCAGTTGGTACATTGATTCATAATATTGAATTGAAACCAGGACATGGTGGTGAATTGGTACGTGCTGCTGGAGCTTCTGCTCAAGTGCTCGGTCAAGAAGGCAAATATGTTCTTGTTCGTTTGCAATCAGGCGAAGTTCGCATGATTCTTGGAACTTGCCGTGCAACTGTCGGTGTTGTTGGAAATGAACAACATGGATTGGTTAACCTTGGTAAGGCTGGACGTAGCCGTTGGAAAGGCATCCGCCCAACAGTCCGCGGTTCTGTAATGAACCCGAACGATCACCCACACGGTGGTGGTGAAGGTAAAGCACCAGTTGGTCGTAAAGCACCATCTACTCCATGGGGCAAACCTGCTCTTGGACTTAAAACTCGTAACAAGAAAGCGAAATCCGACAAACTTATCGTTCGTCGTCGCAACGAGAAATAATCTAAAACAATCTATCCGCCAGCTCGGTAGCGCTGATTGTCAGTGCAAGCCGTTGTGGTACATATTTTAAAGGAGAAAACATAAAAATGGGACGCAGTCTTAAAAAAGGACCTTTCGTCGATGAGCATTTGATGAAAAAAGTTGAAGCTCAAGCCAATGACGAAAAGAAAAAAGTCATCAAAACTTGGTCACGTCGTTCAACGATTTTCCCAAGTTTTATCGGATATACAATTGCAGTTTATGATGGACGTAAACATGTTCCTGTTTACATCCAAGAAGACATGGTAGGGCACAAGCTTGGTGAATTTGCACCAACTCGTACTTACAAAGGTCACGCTGCTGACGATAAGAAAACACGTAGATAAGAGAGGAGAAAAACATGGCAGAAATTACTTCAGCTAAAGCAATGGCTCGTACAGTGCGCGTTTCACCTCGTAAATCTCGTCTAGTTCTTGACAATATCCGCGGGAAAGACGTCGCTGACGCAATCGCAATCTTGAAATTCACACCAAACAAAGCTGCTGGCATTATCGAAAAAGTGTTGAACTCAGCAATCGCTAATGCAGAAAACAACTTTGGTTTGGAAAAAGCAAACTTGGTAGTATCTGAAGCTTACGCAAACGAAGGACCAACAATGAAACGTTTCCGTCCACGTGCAAAAGGTTCAGCTTCACCAATCAACAAACGCACTAGCCACATCACAGTGGTCGTTGCAGAAAAATAAGGAGGTAAAATCGTGGGTCAAAAAGTACATCCAATAGGTATGCGTGTCGGTATCATCCGTGACTGGGATGCCAAATGGTATGCTGAAAAAGAATACGCGGATTACCTTCATGAAGATCTTGCAATCCGTAAATTCGTTCAAAAAGAATTAGCTGACGCAGCTGTTTCAACTATTGAAATCGAACGCGCAGTAAATAAAGTAAACGTTTCTCTTCACACTGCTAAACCAGGTATGGTTATCGGTAAAGGTGGAGCAAACGTTGATGCACTTCGTGCAAAGCTTAACAAATTGACTAGTAAACAAGTCCACATCAACATCATTGAAATCAAATCACCAGATTTGGATGCTCATCTTGTTGGTGAAGGAATTGCTCGCCAATTAGAACAACGTGTTGCTTTCCGTCGTGCTCAAAAACAAGCAATCCAACGTACCATGCGTGCGGGAGCTAAAGGAATTAAAACTCAAGTATCTGGCCGCTTGAATGGTGCTGATATCGCTCGTAGTGAAGGGTATTCTGAAGGAACTGTTCCGCTTCATACGCTTCGTGCAGATATTGATTACGCTTGGGAAGAAGCAGATACTACTTACGGTAAACTTGGTGTTAAAGTCTGGATTTACCGCGGAGAAGTTCTTCCAGCTCGTAAAAACACTAAAGGAGGTAAATAACCAATGTTAGTACCTAAACGTGTTAAACACCGTCGCGAATTTCGTGGTAAAATGCGCGGTGAAGCTAAAGGTGGTAAAGAAGTAGCATTTGGAGAATATGGTCTTCAAGCGACTACTAGCCATTGGATCACAAACCGCCAAATCGAAGCTGCTCGTATCGCTATGACGCGTTACATGAAACGTGGTGGTAAAGTTTGGATTAAAATCTTCCCACACAAATCATACACTGCCAAAGCTATCGGGGTTCGTATGGGATCTGGGAAAGGTGCTCCAGAAGGTTGGGTTGCGCCAGTTAAACGTGGTAAAGTGATGTTTGAAATCGCTGGTGTGCCTGAGGAAGTTGCTCGTGAAGCGCTTCGTCTTGCAAGCCACAAATTACCAGTTAAAACAAAATTCGTGAAACGTGAAGCTGAATAAGGAGAAGGCATGAAACTTAATGAAGTAAAAGAATTTGTTAAAGAACTTCGTGGTCTTTCTCAAGAAGAACTCGCGAAGCGTGAAAGAGAATTGAAGAAAGAATTGTTTGATCTTCGTTTCCAAGCAGCAACAGGTCAATTAGAACAAACTGCACGCTTGAAAGAAGTGAAAAAGCAAATCGCTCGTATCAAAACTGTTCAATCAGAAATGAAATAATAGACTTGGGAAAGGAGAAATTCTAAAATGGAACGTAATCAACGTAAAACGCTTGTTGGACGCGTCGTTTCTGACAAGATGGATAAAACAATCACAGTTGTAGTTGAAACAAAACGTAACCACCCAGTCTATGGTAAGCGTATTAACTACTCTAAAAAATACAAAGCGCATGATGAAAATAACATCGCTAAAGAAGGCGATATTGTTCGTATCATGGAAACTCGTCCGCTTTCAGCTACAAAACGCTTCCGTCTTGTAGAAGTTGTAGAAGAAGCAGTTATCATCTAATCAAACCAGAAAGGAGAAAACTTAAATGATTCAAACAGAAACTCGTTTGAAAGTTGCTGACAACAGCGGTGCCCGCGAAATCTTGACAATCAAAGTTCTTGGTGGTTCAAAGCGTAAATTCGCTAGCATTGGTGATGTCATCGTTGCATCTGTAAAACAAGCTACTCCTGGTGGTGCGGTTAAAAAAGGTGACGTTGTAAAAGCGGTTATCGTTCGTACTAAATCAGGTGCTCGTCGCAAAGATGGTTCATACATCAAATTTGACGAAAATGCTGCAGTGATTATCCGTGATGATAAAACTCCTCGCGGAACACGTATCTTTGGTCCAGTTGCACGTGAATTGCGTGAAGGTGGATTCATGAAGATCGTTTCACTTGCTCCAGAAGTACTTTAATCAAAAACAAACTAAGTCCCCTATCTTCGACAGATAGGGTGCCCTTCAGGGCGTAAGAAATCAAAGGAGAAACCAATGTTTGTAAAAACTGGCGACAAAGTTCGCGTGATTGCTGGTAAAGACAAAGGTGTTGAAGCCAAAGTCGTTGCCGCACTTCCAAAAGTAAATAAAGTTGTTGTTGAAGGTGTAAATATCATCAAGAAACACCAAAAACCTAATAACGAAAACCCTCAAGGTGCTATCGTAGAAAAAGAAGCACCAATCCATGTGTCTAATGTTCAAGTGTTGGACAAAAATGGTGTTGCAGGACGTGTTGGCTACAAGTTTGTAGATGGCAAAAAAGTTCGTTACAATAAAAAATCAGGCGAAGTGCTTGACTAATCACGAAGGAAAGGAGAAGTATAATGGCTAATCGTTTAAAAGAAAAATATCTTAATGAAGTAGTTCCTGCTTTGACTGAAAAGTTTAACTACTCATCTGTTATGGCTGTGCCAAAAGTGGATAAAATCGTTTTGAACATGGGTGTTGGTGACGCTGTTTCAAATGCTAAAAATCTTGAAAAAGCTGCTGAAGAGCTTGCTCTTATCTCAGGTCAAAAACCACTTATCACTAAAGCTAAAAAATCTATCGCCGGCTTCCGTCTTCGTGAAGGTGTAGCGATCGGTGCTAAGGTAACTCTTCGTGGTGAACGCATGTATGAATTCTTGGATAAATTGGTTACTGTATCACTTCCACGTGTTCGTGACTTCCACGGTGTTCCAACAAAATCATTTGATGGACGCGGAAACTACACACTTGGTGTGAAAGAACAATTGATTTTCCCAGAAATCAACTTTGATGATGTTGACAAGACTCGCGGTCTTGACATTGTTATTGTAACAACTGCTAACACGGATGAAGAATCACGTGAATTGCTTACAGGCCTTGGAATGCCTTTTGCAAAATAATCTAGGAGGTAAATAAATTGGCTAAAAAATCAATGATTGCTAAGAACAAACGCCCTGCGAAGTTCTCTACGCAAGCTTACACTCGTTGCGAACGTTGTGGTCGTCCACATTCAGTTTACCGCAAGTTTAAACTTTGCCGTGTTTGCTTCCGTGAATTGGCATACAAAGGACAAATTCCTGGCGTTACCAAAGCTTCTTGGTAATTATAGTTTCCTTTTCGTCATGAGTCGTTGTTATTCGCTCTTGCTTAACTCAAGTTATGCCTACGAGCGAATGCCTAGACTTATCTAGGAAATGAAATCTATAAACAAAACTTATGAGCCTAGCTCAATCATTAACTAGCAAGTGAATTATCAAACTACTAGTAAGAGGAGAAAAATAAAATGGTTATGACTGACCCAATTGCAGACTTTTTGACACGTATTCGTAATGCGAATCAAGCAAAACATGAAGTGCTAGAAGTACCTGCATCAAATATCAAAAAAGGGATTGCTGAAATCCTTAAACGCGAAGGTTTTGTGAAGAACGTTGAGTACATTGAAGATGATAAACAAGGTGTTATTCGTGTATTCCTTAAATACGGTCAAAACGGTGAAAAAGTTATCACTGGTTTGAAACGTGTTTCAACACCAGGACTTCGTGTTTACAAAAAATGTGAAGATCTTCCAAAAGTCTTGAATGGACTTGGAATTGCGATTATCTCAACATCTGAAGGCTTGTTGACTGACAAAGAAGCACGCCAAAAGAATGTTGGTGGGGAAGTAATCGCCTACGTTTGGTAATTGCATGATACAAAGAGCGTGACGGACAAAGTGAAAATAGGAAATCTAGCGATGAATGCCCGCATTCAAGATAAATTTATCTTTTTCACACAGGCCGTAGCTCGTGTTCAGATTGGCAAAACTGATTTGAATGATATATTTGAATAAAACGTTAGAACTATCATACAAACTGCTATGATAGTTCCCCCGTGAAAACTGGCCGTCCTCGGACGACCTGACAATTTAACAGGAGAAAAAATAACATGTCACGTATTGGTAATAAAGTTATTGCATTGCCTGCGGGTGTCGAATTGACAAACAAAGATAATGTAGTAACTGTAAAAGGACCTAAAGGAGAACTCACTCGTACGTTCTCTAAAGATATTGATATTCGTGTGGAAGGAACTGAAGTAACTCTTCACCGTCCAAACGATACAAAAGAAATGAAAACAATCCACGGAACAACTCGTGCTCTTTTGAACAACATGGTTCATGGTGTATCAGAAGGATTCAAGAAAGAACTTGAAATGCGTGGGGTTGGATACCGTGCTCAACTTCAAGGTAAAAAATTGGTACTTTCAGTTGGTAAATCTCATCCAGATGAAGTGGAAGCTCCTGAAGGTATTACTTTTGAACTTCCAAATCCAACGACTATTGTTGTGAACGGAATCTCAAAAGAAGTAGTTGGACAAACTGCTGCTTATATCCGTAGCTTGCGTGCTCCTGAACCATATAAAGGGAAAGGTATCCGCTACGTTGGTGAATTTGTTCGCCGTAAAGAAGGTAAAACAGGTAAATAATGTTAAACGGTTGTTCTTCAACCGAAATAATTATTTCCAACTTTGTGCTTAGGCACACAATAAAATTAAGAGGTGAAAATTGTGATTTCGAAACCAGATAAAAACAAAGTCCGCCAAAAACGCCATCGTCGCGTTCGCGGAAAACTCTCTGGAACTGCTGATCGCCCACGTTTGAACGTTTTTCGTTCTAATACAGGCATCTACGCTCAAGTAATTGATGACGTAGCGGGTGTAACGCTCGCAAGCGCTTCAACTCTTGACAAAGAAGTTTCAAAAGGAACTAAGACTGAACAAGCCGTTGTTGTTGGAAAACTCGTTGCTGAACGTGCAGTTGCTAAAGGTATTTCTGAAGTGGTGTTTGACCGCGGTGGATATCTATATCACGGACGTGTAAAAGCTTTGGCTGATGCAGCTCGTGAAAACGGATTGAAATTCTAATAGGGAGGACACTAAAAAATGGCATTTAAAGACAATGCAGTTGAACTTGAAGAACGCGTAGTTGCGATTAACCGTGTTACAAAAGTTGTTAAAGGTGGACGTCGTCTTCGTTTTGCAGCTCTTGTAGTTGTTGGTGACCGTAATGGTCGTGTTGGCTTTGGTACTGGTAAAGCTCAAGAAGTACCAGAAGCAATTCGCAAAGCCGTTGAAGATGCAAAGAAAAACCTAATTGAAGTACCAATGGTTGGCACAACAATTCCACACGAAGTAACATCTGAATTTGGTGGAGCTCGTGTCTTGTTGAAACCAGCTGTAGAAGGTGCTGGAGTGGCTGCTGGTGGTGCTGTTCGTGCCGTCATCGAATTGGCAGGTGTAGCAGATGTAACATCTAAATCACTTGGTTCTAACACTCCAATCAACATCGTTCGCGCAACTGTTGAAGGTTTAAAACAATTAAAACGCGCTGAAGAAGTTGCTGCCCTTCGTGGTATTTCAGTTTCTGACTTAGCATAAGAAAGGAGATTCACATGGCTCAAATTAAAATCACTTTGGCAAAGTCTCCAATCGGACGCATTCCGTCACAACGTAAAACTGTTGTAGCACTTGGACTTGGCAAATTAAATAGCTCAGTTATCAAAGAAGATAATGCTGCTGTTCGTGGTATGATTACAGCAGTATCACACTTGGTAACTGTTGAAGAAGTTAAGTAAGCAATCATTTTACTAACAAAACTTTAAATTGAAATAAACTAGGGGATGAGAGGATTTTCTCAGCCCCTTAAACTAAATATATGTATAGGCGAGTTTATACTGGGAACACCTTTTTCTCAGTATGAGCGCTAGCATTTTACAAAAGAGGAGAAAAAATATAATGAAACTTCATGAATTACAACCTGCTACAGGTTCTCGTAAAGTCCGCAACCGTGTTGGACGTGGTACTTCATCTGGTAATGGTAAAACAGCTGGACGTGGTCAAAAAGGTCAAAAAGCTCGTAGTGGTGGTAAAGTTCGTCTTGGTTTTGAAGGTGGACAAACACCATTGTTCCGTCGTATGCCAAAACGCGGTTTCTTGAATATCAATCGTAAAGAATATGCAATTGTAAATCTTGATCAATTGAATATTTTTGAAGACGGGGCAGAAGTAACTCCAGTTGTCCTTATCGAAGCAGGGATTGTAAAAGCTGAAAAATCTGGTGTTAAGATTCTTGGTAACGGCGAATTGACAAAGAAATTGACTGTGAAAGCAGCTAAATTCTCTAAATCAGCCGAAGAAGCTATCACTGCTAAAGGTGGTTCAGTGGAAGTCATCTAAGCGAGGTGACCTATGTTTTTTAAACTATTAAAAGAAGCATTAAAAATCAAACAGGTTCGTTCAAAAATTCTCTTTACAATTTTTATTGTATTAGTATTTCGAATTGGCACGACGATTACTGTTCCAGGTGTTAATGCAAAAAGCTTGGAAGCTCTTAACGGGCTTTCATTTCTAAACATGCTCAGCCTTGTGTCAGGTAATGCTTTGCGGAATTTCTCAGTATTTGCATTGGGAGTTAGTCCGTATATTACCGCCTCTATTGTTGTTCAATTACTACAAATGGATATTTTACCTAAGTTTGTAGAATGGGGCAAGCAAGGTGAAGTTGGACGAAGAAAGTTAAATCAAGCAACGCG
Source organism: Streptococcus sp. HMSC36C04 (assembly GCF_001839535.1). NCBI lineage: Bacteria > Bacillati > Bacillota > Bacilli > Lactobacillales > Streptococcaceae > Streptococcus > Streptococcus sp. HMSC36C04. The sequence goes on from NZ_KV841587.1 coordinate 162,486, forward strand.
CTATATTGCCTTAGTCTTGGCGTTTGTTCAATCTATCGGTATTACAGCAGGTTTCCATACCTTGTCTAGTGCTAAGTTGGTGGCAACACCTAACTGGCAAACTTATTTGCTGATTGGATTCCTTTTGACAACAGGTTCTATGATTGTGACTTGGTTAGGAGAACAAATCACGGATAAAGGCTATGGTAATGGCGTTTCTATGATTATCTTTGCAGGTATCGTAGCAGCAATTCCAGGAATGATTAAGAGTATATATGTAGACTACTTTGTCAATGTACCAAGTAGCCGTATTACTTCATCTATCATTTTTGTGACTATTCTGATTATAGCTGTTTTGCTCATTGTTTACTTTACAACATTCGTTCAACAAGCAGAATACAAAATTCCAATCCAGTATACAAAGATTGCGCAAGGTGCGCCTTCTAGCTCATACCTTCCTTTGAAGGTCAATCCAGCAGGTGTTATTCCGGTTATCTTTGCAAGTTCGATTACTGCCGCACCTGCAGCTATTTTCCAATTTTTGACAGCTACAGGTCACAATACACAGTGGGTTCGAGTGGCTCAGTCCTTGTTTGCAACAACAACCGCAAGCGGAATTGTGATGTACGCACTCTTGATTATTTTGTTTACATTTTTCTATACATTTGTACAAATCAATCCAGAGAAAACTGCAGAGAATTTGCAAAAGAGCGGTGCCTATATTCATGGTGTCCGTCCGGGCAAAGGTACAGAAGAATACATGTCCAAGCTGCTTCGTCGCTTGGCAACAGTTGGTTCACTTTTCTTAGGCTTTATTTCGATTTTACCGATTTTAGCAAAAGATTTATTTGGATTGACAGATGCTGTTGCTTTGGGTGGTACTAGTTTGTTGATTATTATTGCAACTGGTATTGAAGGGATGAAACAACTTGAAGGTTATCTTCTAAAGAGAAAATATACTGGCTTTATGAATACAACAGAATAGAAACAGAGTAAAGAAAGATATTCTATACTTTCAAAAGCAATTTGCGTTAAAGTACGAACGCAGTGGTTGATGATGAAAATGAGTTTTTGTTTTCATCCTGAATCAACTATGTTGCGGGGTGGGAGAGCAAATCGAAAATCATAGATTTTCTGAAGTCTGTCCCACTCTTTCTATTTTGTTTTTAAACAAGTTTACTAAGAATTTGTAATAGATTTATTTAAAAACAAAAAAGGAGATGGATCATGAATCTTTTGATTATGGGCTTGCCAGGTGCAGGCAAGGGGACTCAAGCGGCCAAAATCGTGGAGGAATTTGGTGTTGCGCATATCTCAACAGGGGATATGTTTCGTGCAGCCATGGCAAACCAAACTGAAATGGGTGTGCTTGCGAAATCATATATTGACAAAGGTGAATTAGTGCCAGATGAAGTGACCAATGGAATTGTCAAAGAACGTTTAGCACAAGATGATATTAAAGAAAAAGGCTTTTTATTAGATGGCTACCCACGCACCATTGAGCAAGCTCACGCACTGGATCAGACACTTGCTGAACTTGGTCTTGCTTTGGATGGGGTTGTCAATATCGAAGTGGATCCTAACAGCTTGCTAGAGCGCTTGAGCGGACGGATTATTCACAAAAAAACGGGAGAAACTTTTCATAAAGTCTTCAATCCACCAGCAGATTATAATGAAGAGGATTATTACCAACGTGAGGATGATAAACCAGAAACCGTGAAGCGCCGTTTAGATGTCAATATCGCTCAAGGAGCACCAATTATTGAGCACTATCGTTCTCAAAGCTTGGTTTATGATATTCAAGGAAATCAAGAGATTGATGATGTATTTAAAAACATTGAAAAAGTCTTGTTAAAGTTAAAATAAAAGCGTTTTTTACACTTGCAATATTTGACAAGTAGTGATACAATGAATTAGTCTGACTTATAATTGTTACCTCTGTGCTCAGAGGAATGAATCGAAATTTAGGGGGGTGCTTTTGCGTGGCAAAAGACGATGTGATTGAAGTTGAAGGCAAAGTAGTTGATACAATGCCGAATGCAATGTTTACGGTTGAACTTGAAAATGGACATCAGATTTTAGCAACAGTTTCTGGTAAAATTCGTAAAAACTATATTCGTATTTTAGCGGGAGACCGTGTTACTGTCGAGATGAGTCCTTATGATTTGACACGTGGACGGATCACTTACCGCTTTAAATAATCGAAATACTTGGAGGGATAAGAAATGAAAGTAAGACCATCGGTCAAACCAATTTGCGAATACTGCAAAGTTATTCGTCGTAATGGTCGTGTTATGGTGATTTGCCCAGCAAATCCAAAACACAAACAACGTCAAGGATAATAGAAAGGAGAAAAAATGGCTCGTATTGCTGGAGTTGATATTCCAAATGACAAACGTGTAGTTGTTTCACTGACTTATGTATACGGTATTGGTCTTCCAACATCTAAGAAAATTTTAGCAGCTGCTGGAGTTTCAGAAGATATTCGTGTGAAAGATTTAACATCTGATCAAGAAGACGCTATCCGTCGTGAAGTGGATGCCATCAAAGTTGAAGGTGACCTTCGTCGTGAAGTAAACTTAAACATCAAACGTTTGATGGAAATTGGTTCATATCGTGGAATCCGTCATCGTCGTGGACTTCCTGTACGTGGACAAAACACTAAGAACAACGCTCGCACTCGTAAAGGTAAAGCTGTTGCGATTGCTGGTAAGAAAAAATAATATAAGGAGGTAAAAAGTCTTGGCTAAACCAACACGTAAACGTCGTGTGAAGAAAAATATCGAATCTGGTATTGCTCATATTCACGCTACATTTAACAACACTATTGTTATGATTACTGATGTGCATGGTAACGCAATTGCTTGGTCATCTGCTGGAGCTCTTGGATTTAAAGGTTCTCGTAAATCTACACCATTTGCTGCCCAAATGGCATCTGAAGCTGCTGCAAAGTCTGCACAAGAACACGGTCTTAAATCAGTTGAAGTTACTGTTAAAGGTCCAGGTTCTGGTCGTGAGTCAGCTATTCGTGCGCTTGCTGCCGCTGGTCTTGAAGTAACAGCTATTCGTGATGTGACTCCTGTGCCACACAATGGTGCTCGTCCTCCAAAACGTCGCCGTGTATAATCATAAACCATTACACTGCTTTTCGTTTAAGAGGGAGTAACTAAATGATTGAGTTTGAAAAACCAAATATAACAAAAATTGATGAAAATAAAAACTACGGCATATTTGTAGTAGAACCACTAGAACGTGGTTATGGTACAACGCTTGGGAACTCACTTCGTCGTGTACTTCTTGCATCTCTACCAGGTGCTGCTGTAACATCTATCAATATTGAAGGTGTATTACACGAATTTGATACAGTTCCAGGTGTCCGTGAAGACGTGATGCAGATTATTTTGAACGTCAAAGGGATTGCTGTAAAATCTTACGTCGAAGACGAAAAGACAATTGAGCTTGATGTTGAAGGTCCTGCAGAAATCACTGCTGGTGATATTTTGACAGATAGTGATATTGAAATTGTAAACCCTGATCATTATCTCTTTACAATTGGTGAAGGTGCTAGCTTAAAAGCTATTATGACTGTAAATACAGGTCGTGGTTATGTACCAGCTGATGAAAATAAAAAAGATGATGCACCAGTAGGAACACTTGCGGTAGATTCAATCTATACGCCGGTTAAAAAAGTTAATTATCAAGTGGAACCAGCTCGCGTTGGTAGCAATGATGGTTTTGATAAATTAACTCTTGAAATCATGACAGATGGGACGATTATTCCAGAAGATGCTCTAGGTCTTTCTGCGCGCATTTTAACGGAACATTTAGACCTGTTTACTAACTTAACTGAAGTAGCAAAATCTACTGATGTAATGAAAGAAACAGAAAAAGTTTCAGATGATCGTGTGTTGGATCGTACAATTGAAGAATTAGATTTGTCAGTTCGTTCGTACAACTGTTTGAAACGTGCTGGTATCAATACTGTATTTGATTTGACAGAAAAAACCGAACCTGAAATGATGAAAGTAAGAAATCTAGGACGTAAGAGTCTTGAAGAAGTGAAAGTAAAACTTGCTGATCTCGGTCTTGGATTAAAAAACGATAAATAAAGGAGGAAAACATGGCTTACCGTAAACTAGGACGCACTAGCTCACAACGTAAAGCAATGCTTCGCGACTTAACCACTGACTTGATTATCAACGAATCAATTGTGACAACAGAAGCTCGTGCTAAAGAAATCCGTAAAACAGTTGAAAAAATGATTACTTTGGGTAAACGTGGTGATTTGCATGCTCGTCGTCAAGCAGCAGCTTTTGTTCGTAACGAAATTGCATCAGAAAACTATGATGAAGAAACAGAAAAGTATACTTCAACTACTGCTCTTCAAAAATTATTCTCTGATTTAGCTCCTCGTTATGCAGAACGTAACGGTGGATATACTCGTATCCTTAAAACTGAACCACGTCGTGGTGATGCTGCTCCAATGGCAATCATTGAATTAGTATAATTTTTATCAATTTTGTTGAGTGTTATGATGATGGAGTAATGTTACTCTTAGTCTAGCTCTGGTCTACCGCTAGGATTTTTCCTAGCGGGAACACTCATCTTATGATAAGAAACGTAGACGCTTGTTTACGAAATTGCTTTTACAAAAAAACAATTTCGTAAGCAGGCGTTTTTTAGAATTTCATAATCGATGACTCACTACAGAACTTATAGAATTATCATGCTGAATTTATCACAGCTACTAGTTTTAACTTTATCTGCTGAAAAGTATGTAAAAGTACCTGAAGAGATAGATAGGTGTATTAAGAAGTACGAAATAGAAACCAAAAAGAGTAGAATAGCTACCAGAAAACAAAAGGTTTCTCCTTCATGCTATCCTTAAAAGGTAAGAGCAAGGAAGGAGAAGGAAATGGAGTTCAAGGAGTTGTATGGGAAGGTAAGGGGGAGTGTATTAAAGTGCCGTCGGGATTATTATGTTCACCTGTGGGAATTAAGCGATTGGGACCAAGAGGGCATGTTAGTACTCTATCAGTTGGTGAGTCGCTATCCGCAGCTGG
>NZ_KV841587.1:167627-218141 GCF_001839535.1 Streptococcus sp. HMSC36C04
ATGAAGAAGTGAGCGAGATTGGTCACAAGCTCAGTCTAAAAGAACTGTATTTGGATGAATTGGTGATTCTCCGAGACCAGCTAAAGAGCTATCAAGCTCAACTGAGCCCAGAGAAACAAGAGCAGTACGAGCGCTTACTAGCCGATGAACGGTTCAAAGGCCGCCAAGCTATGATTCGAGAATTAAGGGTCTACTTAAAGGACTATAGCGATTAAGATAAGTCAGAACTTTCCCCTTTTCAAAGGTTATAAATTTCGAATGATTTTCTTCGTGCATTTGGCATGAAAAAACAGAAATTCTCTTGTAAAATGGAAGAAATTTTGATATGATAGTAGATGTCGTGTAATCGGCAAATACTCATTTCAGATGAATTGTGAAGCCGTTGCCTACGGGTGGTCTTGCGAGTTGAAATCTGGGAGAGGAAAAAACAAAAAAAGGAGACATTACTCATGGCAGTAATTTCAATGAAACAACTTCTTGAGGCTGGTGTACACTTTGGTCACCAAACTCGTCGCTGGAACCCTAAGATGTCGAAGTATATCTTCACAGAACGTAACGGTATCCACGTTATCGACTTGCAACAAACTGTAAAATTTGCAGATCAAGCATACGACTTTATGCGTGACGCAGCTGCTAATGATGCAGTTATCTTGTTTGTTGGTACAAAAAAACAAGCTGCTGATGCTGTAAAAGAAGAAGCAGAACGTGCTGGTCAATACTACATCAACCACCGTTGGTTGGGTGGAACACTTACAAACTGGGAAACGATTCAAAAACGTGTTGCTCGTTTGAAAGAAATCAAACGTATGGAAGAAGACGGAATTTTTGATGTTCTTCCTAAAAAAGAAGTCGCTCTTCTTAACAAACAACGCGCTCGTCTTGAAAAATTCTTGGGTGGTATTGAAGAAATGCCACGTATTCCAGATGTGATGTATGTTGTGGATCCACATAAAGAACAAATCGCTGTTAAAGAAGCTAAGAAATTAGGTATTCCAGTTGTAGCGATGGTGGATACAAATACAGATCCAGATGACATTGATGTCATCATTCCAGCTAACGACGATGCTATTCGTGCTGTTAAGTTAATCACTGCGAAAATGGCTGATGCAATTATCGAAGGCCGTCAAGGTGAAGATAACGTTGAATCAGTAGAAGCAGAATTAGCTGCAACTGATTCACAAGCAGATTCTATCGAAGAAATCGTTGAAGTTGTCGAAGGCTCAAACGAATAATCAAGTAACGAACCTATGGGGCGGGGCCTAGTCCTCCCCTTTTTATTAAATAAAACCGTAATATCTTAATTGGAGGATCAAAATGGCAGAAATTACAGCTAAGCTTGTAAAAGAATTGCGCGAAAAATCTGGTGCTGGTGTCATGGACGCTAAAAAAGCACTTGTAGAAGTAGATGGCGATATCGAAAAAGCAATTGAATTGCTTCGTGAAAAAGGTATGGCAAAAGCTGCTAAAAAAGCAGACCGTGTTGCTGCTGAAGGATTGACTGGTGTCTATGTAAACGGCAATGTTGCCGCTATCGTTGAAGTGAACTCAGAAACAGACTTTGTAGCAAAAAACGCTCAATTCGTTGAATTGGTAAACGAAACAGCTAAAGTAATCGCAGAAGGCAAACCAGCTAACAACGAAGAAGCTCTTGCTTTGACAATGCCTTCAGGTGAAACACTTGAAGCTGCTTATGTTAGTGCAACTGCTACAATCGGAGAAAAAATCTCATTCCGTCGTTTTGCAGTTGTTGAAAAAGCAGATGATCAAGTATTTGGAGCTTACCAACACAATGGTGGACGTATCGGTGTTATCACAGTTCTTTCAGGCAGTGACGAAGATCTTGCAAAACACGTGGCAATGCATGTTGCAGCTATGAAGCCTTCTGTTCTTTCATACAAAAAATTGAGCGAAGAATTTATCCATGATGAATTGGCTCAAATGAACCACAAAATTGATCAAGACAACGAAAGTCGTGCAATGGTTGGTAAACCAGCGCTTCCACACTACAAATTTGGTTCTAAACTTCAATTGACGGATGAAGTGATTGCACAAGCTGAAGAAGACATCAAAGCTGGTCTTGCAGCTGAAGGTAAACCAGAAAAAATCTGGGACAAAATTATCCCTGGTAAAATGGATCGCTTCATGCTGGACAATACAAAAGTTGACCAAGCTTACACATTACTTGCGCAAGTCTATATCATGGACGACAGCAAGACTGTTGAAGCATTCCTTGAAAGTCAAGGGACTACAATCGCTAGCTTCACTCGTTTTGAAGTAGGTGACGGTATTGAAAAAGCTGCCAACGATTTTGAATCAGAAGTAGCTGCAACTATGGCTGCTGCTCTTGGTCAAAACTAAGGTAATCAATAATTAGCATTTAAATCATAAATAAAAAGGCTAGAGAGCTGGTGTAACTCTCTAGCCTTTTCTAGTAGCGTCTGCTATTATTTTACAATTTTTTTCGTGAATCCCTTGTGAGAAATCACAGAATCTACAAAGATTAAAACGATTAAAGAAATTAGTAGATAAGTAATTTCAGAGTAAGTGAAAGCGATTCGGTAAGTTTGTGTAAAAAGAATAGCAAAGACACTAGCGACAACGATGGCTAAGTCAATTGTCCATTTTGTTTTAGGGTTTATTGAAGATGGTTCAAATAAAAACGGGGCAAATAAGCAGATGACTAACGGGACGACTTGGACATCCACATAATCAGCAGAAATAACTGTAAAAAAGAATAAAGTTGAAACCAACCAAACCAGTACATGACGTGTATATTTGAACCAATCCATTTTCATTCATTTGGCCTCCTTTTATTATTATCGTCAAATTTTCATCTATATTATAACGCTTTAAAATTAAAAGGCAAGCGTTTACACTCGAATTATTCCTATTCTATAAGCTTTTTCACTTGCTTGAATAATCAGACTTTTCAGTTTTTCATTTAGGTCTTTTTCTTTCAAAAATAAGAGATTTTCGGTATAATATTAGTCAAAGATAGTCAATATCAGTTGCTCATTTATGGAGCAAAAGAAAGAACTGGAAGAAAGGGTTGTCATGAGCCATAAGAATACGTCAGACAGTATTGAGGAATATATCAAAGCGCTTTTAGCTCAAGCTGGGATTGCAGAGTTGAAGCGCAGTGAAATTGCGGATGTTTTTCAGGTTGTTCCAAGTCAGATAAATTATGTCATCAAGACACGTTTTACGGAAAGTCGTGGCTATGTTGTTGAAAGCAAGCGTGGTGGAGGCGGCTACATTCGGATTGGTCGGATTGAATTCTCTAATCATCATGAGCTACTTTGTGATTTGCTGCATAGCGTTGGCGAGCAGATTAGTCAACAGGTCTTTACAGATATCATTCAGCTATTGTTTGATGAAAAAATCATGACAGAACGAGAAGGGAATCTTCTTTTAGCGACGACAACTGATAGAGTATTGGGAGTAAATGCTGCACAGATTCGTGCGCGGATGTTAAAGAAAATTTTACAACAAGTTGATAGAAAAGGGAAAAACTAATATATGAAATATTCAAAAGCTTTGACAGAAAGTATTGAGTCGGCGCAACTGCTAGCAAGCCATTTTGAAACAGATTATTTGGAGTCTTGGCATTTGTTGATTGCCATGGCGAATAATCCTTATAGTGTTGCGGGTTCTGTTTTAAATGATTATCCGCTTGAAATTGATGATTTTGAGAAAGCAGCCTTTCATATCACAGGAAAGATTTATCAACAAGAGGGGAGCTTTACCATTTGGCCATTTTCTCATCGTATGAAAGTGTTGTTTTTGACAGCTGAGCGAATTGCAGAGGCTGTACATGCTAAGAATCTTGGGACAGAGCATGTGTTGTTAGCTATGCTATTTGACCGAGGAAGTTTGGCGGCACGTCTCCTTGAATTCACAGGATTTAGCTATGAGGATAAAGAAGGCGTTTTGCGCATGACCGATCTTCGGAAAAACTTAGAGCATAAGGCAAGCTGGAATAAAGAGGATTTAAAGGCGATTCGTCACCTAAATAAAAATGCTGCAGCAACAAGACAAACGATGGCTAATATGATGGGAATGCCTCCTGCAACCAGTGGCGGACTAGAAGATTATACTCGTGATTTAACCGAAATGGCTCATACGGGTCTTTTAGAACCGGTCATTGGGCGGGATAAAGAGATTTCTCGCATGCTTCAGATTTTAAGTCGCAAGACGAAAAATAATCCAGTGTTGGTAGGAGATGCAGGAGTTGGGAAGACAGCATTAGCCCTTGGTTTGGCGCAACGTGTGGCAGCTGGTCAAGTTCCAAATGAGCTTGCAAAGATGAGAGTTTTAGAGCTAGATTTAATGAATGTGGTGGCTGGAACTCGTTTTCGTGGTGATTTTGAGGAACGGATGAACAATATTATCAATGATATTGAAGCAGATGGACATGTCATTCTTTTCATTGATGAGCTTCATACTATTATGGGGTCGGGTAGCGGGATTGACTCGACATTAGATGCAGCGAACATTCTCAAGCCAGCTTTGGCTAGAGGGACGCTCAGAACGGTCGGCGCAACGACACAAGAAGAGTACCAGAAATATATTGAAAAGGACGCAGCTCTTTCACGGCGATTTGCCAAAATTACTATTGAAGAGCCGACGGTAGCCGATAGTATTGCGATTTTACAGGGGCTCAAGAAAAGTTATGAAGAACACCACAAAGTGGTGATTACAGATTCAGCGATTGAGACAGCTGTTAAGTATGCTCATCGTTATCTAACAAATAAACATCTACCTGACTCGGCGATCGATTTGCTAGATGAAGCTGCCGCAACGGTACAAAATAAAGGTCCGCAAAATCATGTAAAAACAGAATTGAGTGCAGCAGACGAGGCTTTAATGGCAGGCGATTGGAAAAAGGTTGGCACTTTGTTGGAGAAAGAAAGTCAGCCAATTGTCTACAAACTAAAGGTTAAAGATGAGGATATTTTGGCAACACTCAGCGGTTTATCGGGAATTCCTGTGCAAAAGTTGACGCAAACAGATGCGAAGAAATACCTCAATTTAGAAAAGGAACTGCACAAGCGGGTCATTGGGCAAAATGAAGCAATTTCTGCTATTAGTCGAGCGATTCGGCGCAATCAATCCGGTATCCGCACTAGCAAGCGTCCAATTGGCTCCTTTATGTTCTTAGGGCCAACCGGGGTCGGAAAAACTGAGCTAGCTAAGGCTTTGGCAGAAGTTCTCTTTGATGACGAAACAGCACTGATTCGTTTTGATATGAGTGAATACATGGAAAAATTTGCTGCCAGTCGCCTCAATGGAGCGCCTCCAGGTTATGTTGGTTATGAAGAAGGGGGCGAATTAACTGAAAAAGTTCGCAATCGTCCGTACTCTGTACTCCTCTTTGATGAGGTAGAAAAAGCACATCCTGATATTTTCAATGTGCTTCTCCAAGTCTTAGATGACGGGGTGCTGACAGACAGCAAGGGGCGTAAGGTGGATTTTTCCAATACCATTATCATTATGACCAGCAATCTTGGTGCGACAAGTTTGCGGGACGACAAGACGGTTGGTTTTGGAGCACGTGATGTTCACTTTGATCATGAAAGCATGGAAAAACGGATGATGGAAGAGCTTAAGAAAAGTTATCGTCCAGAATTTATTAACCGAATTGATGAAAAGGTTGTTTTTCACAGTTTGACTAGCGAAGACATGCAAGAAGTGGTAAAAATCATGGTGAAACCACTCATTGTCAGTCTCGCTGAAAAAGGAATTAAACTCAAATTCCAGCCGAGTGCTTTGAAACTTCTGGCTCAAGAGGGTTATGACCCTGAAATGGGAGCTCGTCCACTGCGCAGAACTCTACAAACTCAGGTAGAAGATCATTTATCCGAATTACTTTTAGCTGGTGAGTTACAGATGGGACAAAGTTTGAAAGTCGGTGTCAAAGCTGGACAGCTGGAGTTTGAAGTGCTATGAGTTTTTCCTTGAAACGTTCAGGGATAGATAAGGACTTAAAAGATGAACATTCGTGAAATGGCAGAAACGGATTATGATCAGGTTTATCAATTGTGGTTATCATGTGCAGGCATGGGATTGAATGATTTAGATGATTCAAAAGAGGGAATTGCTCGGTTTTTGCAGAGAAATCCTCAAACTTGTCTGGTGGCAGTAGAAAATCAAACGATTATCGGAGCGATTTTAGTTGGTTCGGACGGACGAAGAGCCTATATCTACCATACAGCTGTTCATCCGAACTATCGCAGGAGAGGGATTGCAAGACAGCTGGTTGAAACGGTTTTAACCGTCCTAGATGATTTGAAAATTCATAAGGTTGCCTTGGTTGTCTTTAAAAGGAATGCAGAAGGAAACAAGTTTTGGGAGAAATTAGGATTCTCTGTTCGAGAAGATCTCATTTACCGCAATCAAGCAAGGACTGAAATGGTTCGGCTGGATACCTAGTAGAAATGACTAATAAAAAACATCAACCATTTAGGAATAATTTCCCAGATGATTGGTGTTTTTTTAATGTTTAAACTTGTAGTAATTCTTCAATTTCTGCAAGACTGTTGGCTTGGGAAATAGCGCTGCGGAGTTTGGCAGCACCAGCTGTTCCGCGGAGGTAATGAGGTGCTAAGCCACGAAATTCTCTAATGGCGATATGCTCTCCTTTAAGGTCAATCAAGCGCTTCAAATGATCGTAAGCAATGTGCATTTTATCCTCAAAGCTGAGGTCGGGCAAGATTTCTCCCGTTTCAAAATAGTGATTGATTTGATGAAAGAGGTAAGGATTGCCCATGGCAGCGCGTCCAATCATGACTGCGTCAGCACCGACTTCTTCTATACGCTGTTGAGCATCTTGGACAGTACGAATATCGCCATTGGCAATAAAAGGAATCTTGGTTAAGGCTTGCGCAACATTGTGGAGGGTTTCAAGATCAGCGTGACCAGTATACATCTGCTCGCGTGTACGTCCATGCATAGCCAGCGCTGCCGCACCAGCAGCTTCAGCTGCAAGAGCATTTTCCACAGCTAGTGAGGCATCTGCCCAACCAGTACGCATTTTCACGGTTAACGGAATATCTAGAACAGAACGAACTTTATTGATAATAGAATAGATTTTTTCTGGATCTTTGAGCCATTTTGCCCCAGCTTCGTTTTTAACAATTTTATTGACGGGACAGCCCATATTGATGTCCACAATATCTGTTTGGGTATTTTCTTGGATAAATTCGGCTGCGCGCGCCAAACTATCTTCGTCACTGCCAAACAACTGAATGGAAACGGGATGTTCTCCTTCATCAATATGCAGCATGTGAAGTGTCTTTTCGTTATTGTACTGAATGCCCTTGTCTGAGACCATTTCCATGACGACAAGACCTGCACCCAGCTCTTTTGCAATCGTCCGAAAAGCTGAATTGGTGACGCCTGCCATAGGAGCGAGAACTGTTCGATTGGGAATTTTTACATCGCCAATCAGAAAAGGGGTATTAAGATTTGTCACGAATGAGTTCCTCCAAGTCTTTCTCGTCAAAATGATACGTGCTTTGGCAGAATTGGCAAGTGATTTCAGCTCCGTGGTCTTCGTCTCGCATTTCTTCAAGGTCTGACTTAGGTAGGCTTGAGAGAGCATTTAGGAAGCGCTCTTTGCTGCAATCGCATTGGAAGCGAACTTCTTCTTCTGACAATCGTTTGTAAGGTTCGTTGCCGTAGATAGCTGAAAGCAGGGCTTCAATATGGTCTTCGGATTCCAAAAGTGTTGAAATAGCAGGCATTTCTTGGATTCGTTTTTCAAAGCGGGCGATTTCTTCTTCTTTGGCACCTGGAAGGACTTGCAAGAGGAAACCACCAGCAACCTTGACCTTGTCATTGGCATCTAGTAGAACATTTAACCCGACAGCTGACGGAGTTTGCTGGCTTTCTGTTAGATAGAATGCCAAATCTTCGCCAATCTCACCGGATACAAGTGGTGTCATAGAATGATAAGGATTTCCAGTTCCATAGTCTGTAATGACGAGGAACTCGCCGTTTCCAACAAATGGTCCGACCAGCACTTCGCCAGTCGCGGTTTTTTTAATGTCTACGCCGGGATTTTGCACATAGCCTTTGACCGTACCTTTTGTATCTGCGACGGTAATAATAGCACCGATAGAGCTTGTCCCTAGCACTTTGACGGTGATTTTTGTATCTCCTTTTTCATTTGCGACAAGGATTTGACTGGCAATGAGCGTACGGCCTAGTGCTACAGTTGAGCTGGCCTGAGTATGATGCTTTTCTTGAGCTGTCCGAACGGTTTCAGTACTGTCCAGTACATAAGCCCGGAAAGCACCGTTTTTTGAAATAGTTTTAATAATCTTGTCCATACCCTTTATTGTAACATAAAAAAAGAAAAGGGAGCGGGACAAAAATCGGTATTTCGTAAGAAAGTGATTTTGTTGTCCCACCCCGCATAGTTGACGAGGCTGTTGTCATTCTTTGCATAGCAAGGAATAACAACCACCAAGCACCTATTTCGTTTCGGTGAAAAAATAGTATATTGTAAGAATTTAGGAAATTTTTGTCCTAAATTCTTGTTCCAGTCCATTAGTTTTCGTTTGTAGTTCGTTCATCCACTTCTTTTTGAGTTTCTTTTCCCTGATCTAGCAGAGCCTGGATAATCTTGTGGTCGCGTAGTTTAACAGAGTCGTTAATGGTTTCAGCGGATTGGATAACAGTCGCTTCAAGGAGAGCGCGTTTCTCCCGTCCTTTGTCAATGGCTTCGATAATACCTTGGTTTTGAGCGACTAAGCTTTCAGCCAACTTAGTAACAGATTCGACAGCAATTGTTGGATTTTGCGAGATTCTCTCCATTTGTGGAATGACTTCTTTGCTGGTTTCAGCCAGCATTTGAAGCGCTGCATTGTTGGCATTAGAAATGGCGTCCGCTACCTGACCAGATTTCATTGATTGTTGCAAAATACCTAGTTGAGCAATAGAGAGCTTCATGGTCGGAATGGTATTGCGACGGAGCATGCCGAGTTTTTGGCGCATATCAGAAGACACCTTCACGAGATTACGCATTTGCGGGGTAGTGGCCCAAGCAACATACAGACGGCTGATGTATTCTGTGTGCTGCTGTTCCAATGTATTGACAACTTCAGTCAAGCGGGCCAATTCTTGTGATTTGGTTTGGTAATCTAGAGTGGCGGTATCTAATTGTGCCACTTCATTTTGAAGAGTCAAGGCACGCGCACTGGCTTCTCTTTGACTGGCTTCAATAAAGGAAATGACACCGACTAGATTTTCAATGGATTTGGTATTGTCTTCAATCAACATCTCAGCAGAAACGATATTGCGTGCGAGTACATCTTCTTGCTTGACGACAGTAGCAGCCATTCCGTCCATTTTTTGCTCGATATTTTGTGAATCAAAATAGAACTCTTGCAAGGTATTCTTGCTTTGTTTAAAGAGTTTTTCTAAGAAATTTGGCTTTTTATCTAGTTCTGCAATTTGAGCATCCTTGTACTTAGCAACAAAACCATTTAACTCTTTATTAGTATTTTTTAGCAATTCATCGACTTGTGGGATTTGAAGTTTCTTTTGCTCGGCTAAAATACGGTTGACAGTGTTATTAACATCTTCGACCGCGGCTTGTCCAAAATCTAAAAGAGCATTCTGGTCAGAAATAAAGTTATCTACCAACTGTGGGGCTTTTGCCATGATAGCATTTTGTTGTTCAGGAGTTAATTTCTCCAAAAAAGTTAACTGCCCATTTGCTTGAGTTTTGGTTGATTCAATAATCTCGGTGGTTTTATCCGTTTTCGTAATGGCATTGTTAGCGATTTTGTCAATGTCGAAGTTAAATTCTTGGCTCATAAGGTCTCCTTTTGATGTTATAGTTCTGTGTTCGTTTCTTTTTTAGTTAAAATCCGCAAGCTGATGTCAAAATCTCGTAGATCAGCTTCGTTGAGCTGACGGAGTGTTTCGTCCAAGTCTAAATCAAACTGCTCAATAGCCGCTTTGGCGCTGGACAGTCGTTCTTCGGCATTGTAAAAATCTTTCGGGGAAGCCTTGATTTTTAGGTAGCCTTCCAAAATATCCTCATAATGCTCCATTTGAGATTGATGAATAGCGGTTAATTCTTCCTTGTTGTTGCTTTCTGATTGAGAAATTTTCTTGAGAATAGCTTCATGGTCGGTTTGGATATTGTGAATGGTTTCGAGCAATTCTGGTACTAATTCTTCAAGGATTGACTTTGTACTCTCAGCATTTTGCGTGCGGAGATTGTAAAGTTGAGCATGAATGTCTGCTGTTACGTCTTGCACTTTCCGTTGAATCCGCTGGTAAATCTCAGGTGAGATATGTTTTTTCAAAGTATCAGCCCGTCCTTGAATATAGCTTAATTGAGGCAAGAGCTGTTCAGCCAACTGTTGGTATTTTTCATAAGCCTTTTCTTCTAGATAAGCATCTAATTGTTTGATTCGACTATCTGCGGCACCGATTTCCTCTTTCAAATCTTCAATTTGTTGACTGGCGCTAGGTCCTGTGATTTTTTTCGGCTGATGGGTTGCATAGTAGTAAATTCCGTAGCTTACACCGACAGCAAAGAGGATCGGGATGAGGTACTGCATAATAATACCAACTGCGATAAAAATAAGCAATATACCAATCCATCTTCTAGAACGTACATTTCTATAATCTCTTCTGGACATAAATTATCTAATCCTGTTTCTTCTGAAATTTCTAAGTCTATTTTAGCATAAAAAAGCATCAAAGACGGAACTGAACGATATTTTTAATAAAAAGTTTGGCTGAAAATAATCATGGAATGATCAGATTTTTCAAAAATTTCTTGACTTAGAGTGAACTCCAAGGTATATAATAAAAGTGTAAATATTTTACCTTTTTGATGAATGTGGAACATCATCTTTTTAATAGAGAAAGGAGCAATAAAATGAAAGCAGCAGTTTTTGTAGAACCAGGAAAAATGGAGGTGAGAGAGGTTGCGCGTCCCGGTGCTGTTGTCGGACGCGTCGGTGTGCCACATACAGGAGACATCAATATCGGTGACTACTGGATGGTCAACTTGGCAATGGCTGGTGGACCAGCTTCTTGTACAACTTATGACAAAGAAATCTTGCTAAAAGCAGTTCTAGACGGTCAAATCAATCCTGGTAAAGTTTTCACTCAATCTTACAAATTGGAAAACATTGACCAAGCGTACAAAGATATGGCTGACAGAAAAACAATTAAAGCGATGATTGTGATGAATTAAGAATTCCGAAAGAGGTTGGTAGAATCCGACCTCTTTTATGGTTGTGAATGTTAGTCCAATAGTTCTCAAATACCTTCATTTTTGATAAAATAAAAGAAAAGCAGTTAAAAGGGGAGAAAATCATGTCTTTAACTAGTCAGATTGTTACAGCTGAATTTCCAGATTTAGAAAAAGTGGAACGACTCAACACGGAAGCTTTTCCTGAGGAAGAGCGTACACCGCTATCCGAGTTGCTACGCTATGGAGATGGGGAATATTCTCATTTTTTTGCCTTTTATGATGGCAATGAATTTGTCGGTTTTGCCTTTTCAGTTTACAATGAAAGAGCCTTTTATATCAGTTTTTTTGCGATTATGCCTCATTTGCGTAGTCATGGTTATGGCGGGAAGATTATTGATAAGTTGGTGGATTTTTATCAAAGAACCATGGTTTTAGAAGTAGAACGGCTGGATGAGCCTTGTGATAATCTAGAACAACGAAAAGCTCGAATGGATTTCTACAAGAGAAATGGTTTTCGCTCTTCGCACGCCTACTTAGAATACGACGGTTTAAGTTTTGAAATTCTTTATAAAGGACCGTTTTTTGATGAAAAAGCCTATCGGGACATTTTCAAAAAGATTCAAGAAGATGGTTATTTTGAATTTGAAATCAAGCATGGACATGGCAGGGACTGGGAATAAACTAAGAATCACTATCGAATATTTCTATTTTTCGTTGATCTACCTAAAAAACGAGCTGTTGTTTTCGGCTCGTTTTACAGTGTATCTAGTGTTTAATGGATTTCTGGGAAAAGTTTAGCCAATATTTTAGGTGTAATGCTTTGACCGGGACCTTCTGCACAATAAGTGTGCATATACATAGAAGGATTGAAATTGAGCTCAATGCAGGTACAGTTAGAATTGTTTTTGCTGGCTGGAAGTGTGCTATTCGGGATAATTAAATCCACGCCACAGACCCAAGCTCCCATAGCAGCTGCCATTTCTGCTGCTAGTTCCTTATAGGAGGTGTGCATGGTTTCAGTCACATCTACTGAGTCTCCACCAGTAGAAATATTAGAATTGCGACGGAGAAAGACTTGAACCCCTTGCGGTAGGACATCATCTGCTTTATAACCTTGCTGGGCTAGCATGAGTAGCTCAATCTCACCAAGCTCAATCATTTCCAGTGGAGAGCGATGGTCGCGCCCTCGTAGGGGATTGGTATTTTTAAAAGCTACCAGTTCTCGAATGGTGTGCCGACCGTCTCCTACAACATTGGCTGCTAAGCGCAGAAGCACCGCCTCACATTTGCCGTCTAGGACAAAGAAACGGTACTCGGTTCCTGCGATAAATTCTTCGACAAGGACAGAGCTGTCCTCTGAAAAGGCAATTTCCAATGCTTTTTGGTAACTGTCTCGATTGGCAGGTGCTTGAAAAATAGAAATTCCTAACCCGAAGTTGGTGGATTTGGGTTTGACAACAATCGGCATATTTTTGATAAGGGGATAGTAAGCTAGCCCTTCTTCCAGAGTGGAGAATTCAGCTCCAGCAGGAACGAGA
Source organism: Streptococcus sp. HMSC36C04 (assembly GCF_001839535.1). Lineage (NCBI taxonomy): Bacteria > Bacillati > Bacillota > Bacilli > Lactobacillales > Streptococcaceae > Streptococcus > Streptococcus sp. HMSC36C04. The sequence goes on from NZ_KV841587.1 coordinate 180,390, forward strand.
AAACCAGCAGCAGATAAAATTTTCTTAGTCACCGTCTTATTTGCCATCGCAAGAGGCACGATATAGTTGTCCTTTGAGGTCATATTGCCATTTTTGACATACTCGATGTGATCTTTATGTTGAAGTTTTAAAAACTGGTCACTTTCGTCCAATATTTCGACCTGCAACCCTTTTTGAATCGCATCAAAGAGCAGCATCTGGGTAGAGAGCTCCATTTCCTCGTAGCCTTTCAGAGCGTATGGAGCAGTCCAGGCGTAGTGGTGATATTCTTTAGCTTTTTCCAAACCAAAGGCTTCTAAGGATTGGTTATAAATATCAGGCAAGAGCTGGGCAGAAAGGGTCAGACTGGGATTAGCAACTGCATCTTTCACATGATGAAGCAGGTCTTGATAATAGGAGCTTAATCCGAACTGGTGGATGACAGCTTGCATGGCTCTAAGGAGCAGATTACTATCAGCTTCAACAGGCAAAGGAGTCAGAGGGTGGCTAAGAGCGATTTTTTCATTTAGATCATGAGCTTGCTCTAGGATTTCATCAGGGTCTGCTATATCATCTAGCCAGAGCAAGGCAAGCAAAAAGAGATGAACCGTGTCCATAGTTTCTTGGCTGATTCCCAGCACCTCAAAAGGATTGAGGTCAAAGCAGCGGAATTCTAAATAGGTGATTCCTTTTTCTAAGTAAAGTCGATTTTCTTTTTGCCCACGGAAACGAACAGGCATGTAGCATTCTTTCTCGGCAATTAAATCGCCTTGTGCTACGTATTTCTCTATATCGCTTACATAAGACTCTAGTGAAGCATAGGAAATGTGAATCTTTTTATCGTTTACATATCCCAAATCACTGTTGCGGATAGAGCGTACAGGCTGAGAAATCTTTCTCGTCAAAAACCCTTCTTCAGCAATTGGTGCTGCTCCGTATAAATAAGTCAGAAACCAGCGAAAACGTAAAAAGTTTCGAGCCAATTTGAGATAGAGGTCATTTTTAAAAAGCCGACTATTTTGGTAATCACTGACCTTGAAAAGGGCTTGAATCAAGTCTGGTCCTAATTCCATGTTGTAGTGAATGCCTGAGATAGCTTGTAGCGTTTTTCCATATTTTTTTGCTAAACTTTCTCGATAATGCCGTTCAAAGTCATTTTCTAAATGAGCGATTTGAATTTCTGCTGGCGATAATTTTGGGGGCATAGAGAGTGGCCAAATCACTTCGTTTTTAGGAATGGTTCGTCCAGCCACATCAGTAATTGCAGCAAGAAAACGCCTTGCTTCTTTTGTAGAAGGAGCAATTGGAGTGATGAGTTCTAACTGCTGCTCGCTAAAATCTGTCTGAATCGTTGGATGAAAATTGCGACTGCCAAATGCTTTTGGATGAGAAGTTTGTGCTAATTTCCCGTTTTGATTGACGCGCAAGCCCTCCCTTTCCAACCCGAAAGTAGCTTGTAAAATAGGTGCATCTGCTGTTAATTTTTCGAATAAGTGATTGATGTTCATGGGAAATACCTGTTTGTTTTCTAATACTTTTAGTCTATTATAAAAATGCTCAGAAAACAAATTTCTACTACGTTTTCCGAACCTTTTTTAAAAGAAAACGATTCTATTTTAGATAGGATAAGAATTTTCCAAAAGAGGGGGTCTCAAACTTCGTCATTTGCAAACAACTGCGATAGTCTTATCTTGAAAAAAGAAGGAATTTTTCTTATAATAGAGTGTAAGACATAATTGCAGGTGAAACTCCTGCCATGTAGACAAGAAAGGATGAGCGCTTAGCTCAGACAAGATTATGACATCAGTTGTAGTTGTAGGAACCCAGTGGGGAGATGAAGGAAAAGGAAAGATTACAGATTTCCTTTCAGCTAATGCCGAAGTGATTGCCCGTTATCAAGGCGGAGACAATGCCGGTCACACCATTGTAATTGACGGTAAAAAGTATAAATTGCACTTGATTCCATCCGGTATTTTCTTCCCAGAGAAAATCTCTGTTATCGGAAACGGAATGGTAGTCAATCCCAAGTCTCTTGTAAAGGAATTGGCTTATTTGCACGAGGAGGGTGTCACAACAGATAATCTGCGCATTTCAGATCGTGCACATGTGATTCTTCCTTATCATATCGAGTTGGACCGTCTGCAAGAAGAAGCTAAAGGCGATCACAAAATCGGAACGACTATCAAGGGGATTGGTCCAGCTTATATGGACAAAGCAGCTCGCGTGGGAATCCGCATTGCGGATTTGTTGGATAAAGATATTTTCAGAGAACGTTTGGAGCGCAACTTAGCTGAAAAAAATCGTCTCTTTGAAAAACTCTACGACAGCACAGCTATCCAATTTGACGATATTTTTGAAGAATACTACGCTTATGGTCAACAGATTAAACAATACGTGACAGATACGTCGGTTATCTTGAACGACGCTCTTGATCAAGGTAAACGTGTCCTTTTTGAAGGAGCGCAGGGAGTGATGCTAGATATTGACCAGGGCACTTATCCATTTGTTACCTCTTCCAATCCTGTTGCAGGTGGTGTGACGATTGGTTCCGGTGTGGGTCCAAGCAAAATTGACAAGGTTGTTGGGGTTTGCAAAGCCTATACCAGTCGTGTTGGTGACGGACCATTTCCTACAGAACTGTTTGATGAAGTAGGCAACCGCATTCGTGAAGTCGGACATGAATATGGAACGACCACAGGGCGTCCTCGTCGTGTTGGTTGGTTTGATTCGGTTGTTATGCGTCACAGTCGCCGTGTGTCTGGGATTACCAACCTTTCTCTCAATTCAATTGACGTTTTGACGGGACTGGATATAGTTAAAATCTGTGTAGCTTACGACCTAGACGGTGAACGTATTGACCATTACCCAGCTAGTTTAGAGCAACTCAAACGCTGCAAACCAATCTATGAAGAATTACCAGGCTGGTCAGAGGACATTACAGGCGTTCGTAGTTTAGAAGAGTTGCCAGAAAACGCCCGCAACTACGTCCGCCGTGTGAGTGAACTTGTTGGTGTTCGCATTTCCACTTTCTCTGTTGGACCAGGTCGTGAACAAACTAATATTTTAGAAAGCGTTTGGTCAAGTTTGTAATAGAAATTATAGTCGGAAGCGAGTTCAAGCTCGCTTTTTATGCGTAAAAAACAAAGAATTTAAAAAATTTTAAATAATACATCTCTTCTTAAGTTAATTTTAAGCTAGCGGGTTTATACTAACATCATCAGATGAAGACCTCCTAACTTTATTTGATAGAAATCCTAAACTTTTTCATAATAATCTCCTGAAAGTCACTGTAAAGTGGCTTTTTTTCTTTCTCTTTGTCTTATGATATAATGGAAAGCAGAGTGAAAATGAACTGAAGAAGAGATGAGAAGATGGAATATACTCGCGAAGAAAAAGAAGAATTCATGCTAGAAGCCTTGAAAGAAGCAGAGATTGCGCTTGCTAATGATGAAATTCCGATTGGTTGTGTTATTGTCAAGGACGGGAAGATTATCGGTCGTGGGCACAATGCGCGTGAGGAATTGCAGCGAGCGGTCATGCATGCTGAGGTGATGGCGATTGAAGAAGCCAACGCTTATGAAAAAAGCTGGCGCTTGTTAGACACGACTCTTTTTGTCACCATTGAGCCTTGTGTCATGTGTAGCGGTGCTATTGGTCTAGCTCGCATTCCGCAGGTTATTTACGGAGCAAAAAATCAAAAATTTGGTGCTGCCGGTAGCCTCTATGATATTCTAACAGATGAGCGACTTAATCACCGAGTTGAGCTTGAAAGTGGGATTTTGGAAGCAGAATGTGCTCAGATGATGCAAGATTTTTTTAGAAAGAGGAGACAAAAATGAAGCGTTTTGTTAAGAAGGCTATGATTTTATCCAGATAGTGGCAGAGTTAATGTTATTATTGCTAGGTTAGCAATTTTTCGCTCTGAATATCTATTCTTTTTTGAGAAAAAGAAAATCTTGATTGGCACAAAAACAAATTTATGGTATAATACTTATCGGAGCAACAATTCTGCGTGAAGCGGGTCAGGGGAGGAATCCAGCAGCCCTAAGCGAGTGTGGATTGTGTGCTCTTTTTGTATATGAAGAAGTATGAACGATTGCTAAAGTGTGTGTTGAAAGGATTTTTCAAAAGACAACATTCAGTGATGAATCAATATCATTTTTCAGTAAAGGAAAGACATATGTATTACATGGGTGAAATTTTTAGAGAACTGCGAACAGGTCGGCACATCTCTCTTAAGGCGGCAACAGGAGAAGAATTTTCCTACTCCATGCTTAGTAAATTTGAAAATGGGACGTCAGATATTTCGGCTTCAAAACTGTTAATTGGTCTAGAGAATATTAGAACAGAATTAGAAGAATTTGTCTATTTGGTGCGTGGCTTCCAGCCCACTTCCTATACTTTGTTAAAAAATAAACTGTGGCAAGCTCAGGAAAAGAAAGATATGAATACATTATGGGAAATGTACCACAATGAAATGAATCAATATCAGTCTGAACAGGAAGAAAAGTATATCCTAAATGCGATTGTTATCAAAGGTCACATGTTTTTCTTAGATGAAACCATTCAAGCAACAGAGATTGAGTTGAATTTTTTATATGATTATTTATTTTCTGTTGAAATCTGGGGAGAGTATGAATTACACTTGTTTTCAGATATTGCCGCCTTGCTCCCTCTTGATCTTTACTTTCGATATGTTCGAGAAATGCTTCAAAAGGTTGATTTTTTAGGAGATTTACAGAAGAACAAAAACTATATTTACACGATTCTTTTAAATGGTTTGTTTAAATCCATTGCAGAAAAAAGTTTAACAAAAGCTGCTTATTTTGATAAAAAAATCAAAGAAAAATTTTTTGATGAAAATGATGCATACCTGAGAATTGTCTATTTATTTGCAGATGGACAGCATGATTATATTTTGGAAAAGAGAGATGAAGGTCTTACAAAAATGAAAAATGCTATATCAACCCTTGAAATCATAGGTTGCAAGCAGAGTGCTGATTATTACTCCAAAAATATGTCTGATTGGTTAAAAGAATGTGAATAAATGACAATCGGAACTTTTTTGCAAAAAAATTTAAAGTGAGGAAATGAGTCTATGGAATAAAAAATAGACTGCTTTCCTTATTTTTTTGCTCAAAAACGGAGTTGAATATATGACAATTTTGTTTTGGAAGTCGCTTTTCAAGTTATACTTAGTGCAACAAAAGTTTGAAAGGAAACTTGATATGAAATTATTCTTCTCAAATGCATTATATAGAAGTATTACGCTCTCTCGGATGCTTAATCTAATGGGGTCTTATTTATACAATATTGTGTTTGTGATTTATGCTGCTAGTTTGCCTTATGCCAATACAGCTGTGTTTATTGCAAATATCATTACAATTATTCCTACACTTTTCACATTTTGGATAGGAGTACAAGCTGATAGGACAGGTAGAAAAGGCGATTTCATGATTGTTATCGGCCTTGTTCAGGCACTTCTATTTACAGGAGTAGCTTTTCTGATTTCTAATAAGACATTTCTTATTTTTGCAATTATCTGTTTTTTGAATGTGCTAACAGATATGTTAAGTGACTATGCTGGTGGGTTAAGAATGCCGATTTTGCAAAAGAATTTAGAAAAAGATGATTTATTTGAAGCCTATTCCTTTACGCAATTTATCACTTATTTATGCAGCATTACTGGACAAACAGTAGGGGTCTGGTTGCTCGCAACTTCAGACAATAATTTTGCACTAGTTGCCATAATCAATGCGTTGTCATTTCTAGCCTCTTCTTTAGTGCTTTTGCACAAGCGTCGTCAATTAACCCATGAAGCTGTGGTAGCAACTCCTGAAAAAATTTCTCTTTTTACGCAATTTAAAATGCTTTATCAAAATATGGAGTTGATTTTTCAAGAATCCGAAAATGCTTCATTCATTCACTTGTTACTTGCGATTTTAACTTTGAATATGATGGGAGGAGCTATTAACAGTATTTACAATTTTTACTTTTTAAAACATACCATTTTTTACCTGACTTATGCACAATCTCTCCTAATCGTAGAAGTCGTTTTGCTGGTTGGCGCCATTTTAGGAAGTTTAACACCTCACGATTATTTTTCAAAAAAATCATTCTCATTTCTGCTCATAATAAATAGTTCTTCATTTGGATTAGTTGGCATTAGCAACTTAGTAGGATTGCCACCAATCATTGGGATTATTATCCTAGCTTTTTCTGCTTACATAATGGGGAAATCCACGCCTAAACTAGATGCTATGTTAATGGCAAATCTACCGTCTGATGTCCTGGCTCAAAGCAATAACTTTCTCGGATTGTTATTTACCTTCTCTTTGCCTTTAGGAACGGTCCTCTTTTCAGTTCTCTCTGCCTACAATATCTACTTGTGCTGGTTTATTTTTGTTGTCTTTTCACTGTTGGCATTTTTGCTGTCTCTGCAAAATAATCGACTCAAAAAAGGAAACATTAGTTAAACTCTAGAACCTAAGATTAGGCTACTATTTATTTTCCTCTATTTTTTATTTTAGAAGTATTCTGTGTGTGATTATTTTTTGATTTACGCAAACGATTGCTTTAAAGGTTGGTATGAGATTGCGATTTTTGAAAGTTAATTATAAAAAAACAATTTGGAAACGTTTTAGTCAAGAAAATTGCTTGATAAAAAAGTAGTAAAGCGGTATCATAGTAGAGAAGAAAAATTGGAGGACTATAATGACACATATTCAGTTTAATTACTCAAACGTGCTTGGAAAATTTGTTGCACCGCATGAAGTAGATTACATGCAAACACAAGTTTCTGCGGCAGATGAACTGTTGCGCAAAGGAACTGGTGCAGGAAGTGACTTCCGTGGCTGGCTTGACCTTCCAGAAAACTATGACAAAGAAGAATTCGCTCGCATTTTGAAAGCGGCAGAACAAATTAAATCAGACAGCGATGTTTTGGTCGTGATTGGGATTGGTGGGTCATACCTTGGAGCAAAAGCAGCGATTGATTTCTTGAGCAATCATTTTGCAAACTTGCAAACCAAAGAAGAACGCAAAGCTCCACAAATCCTTTATGCTGGAAATTCTATTTCATCTACTTACCTTGCAGACTTGGTCGAATACGTCTCAGATAAAGATTTCTCAGTTAATGTGATTTCTAAATCAGGAACAACGACAGAACCTGCCATCGCATTCCGTGTCTTCAAAGAACTTTTGATTAAAAAATATGGTGAAGCTGAAGCTAACAAACGTATCTATGCGACAACTGACCGCCAAAAAGGTGCAGTTAAGGTGGAAGCAGATGCCAATGGTTGGGAAACATTTGTGGTGCCAGATGACATTGGCGGACGTTTCTCTGTATTGACAGCAGTAGGACTTCTACCAATTGCAGCATCAGGCGCAGACATCAAAGCCCTTATGGAAGGTGCTAATGCTGCTCGTAAGGACTACACTTCAGATAAGATTGCAGAAAACGAAGCTTATCAGTACGCAGCTCTTCGTAATATCCTTTATCGCAAAGGCTATGCGACTGAAATTTTGGTTAACTACGAACCATCTCTGCAATACTTCTCAGAATGGTGGAAACAATTAGCTGGTGAGTCAGAAGGAAAAGACCAAAAAGGTATTTATCCAACATCTGCTAATTTCTCAACAGACCTTCACTCTCTTGGGCAATTCATCCAAGAAGGTGCGCGTATTATGTTTGAAACAGTTGTCCGTGTGGACAAACCACGCAAAAACGTGACGATTCCTGAATTGGCAGAAGACTTAGACGGACTTGGATATCTTCAAGGAAAAGATGTTGACTTTGTTAACAAGAAAGCGACAGACGGTGTACTTCTGGCTCATACTGACGGTGACGTGCCAAATATGTATGTCACTCTTCCAGAGCAAGATGCCTTTACTCTTGGGTACACTATTTACTTCTTTGAACTGGCTATCGCTATTTCTGGCTACTTGAATGCTATTAACCCATTTGACCAACCAGGTGTAGAAGCATATAAGAAAAATATGTTTGCTCTTCTTGGAAAACCAGGATTTGAAGAATTGAGCAAAGAATTGAACGCTCGTTTGTAATTTGTATACAATGGAACGACTTCTGAAAAGGAGTCGTTTTTTATACGCCAAGCATATAATTGAGTGAAATTTTCACAAAAACAGAAGAAAAGGATAGAAAGAAAGCGCTTTATTGTGTATAATAAAAGCAGATTATACAACGGAGGCGCTTTATGTCACAAGAAACTTATATCATGGCGATTGACCAAGGAACAACCAGCTCACGGGCGATTATTTTCAATAAGAAAGGTGAGAAGGTTGCTACGAGTCAAAAAGAGTTTACTCAGATTTTTCCACAGGCGGGCTGGGTTGAGCACAATGCAAATGAGATTTGGAATTCTGTGCAGTCGGTCATTGCAAATGCTTTTATTGAAAGTGGCATCAAGCCCACAGAGATTGAAGCAATTGGCATTACCAATCAACGGGAGACAACAGTTGTGTGGGATAAGAAAACGGGTTTGCCCATTTACAATGCCATTGTCTGGCAGTCTCGGCAAACAGCTCCTTTAGCAGAAAAGCTCAAGCAAGATGGATATGTAGATTTCTTTCATCAAAAAACAGGTTTAATCATAGATGCTTATTTCTCTGCGACCAAGGTACGCTGGATTTTGGATCAGGTAGAGGGCGCGCAGGAACGTGCAGAGCGAGGAGAATTGCTTTTTGGTACGATTGATACCTGGTTGGTTTGGAAATTAACGGATGGTGCGGCTCATGTGACAGATTATTCAAATGCAGCGCGGACCATGCTATACAATATCAAAGAGTTACAATGGGATGATGAGATTTTATCCTTGCTCAATATTCCTAAGGCTATGTTGCCAGAAGTTCGCTCGAATTCAGAAATTTATGGCAAAACAGCACCCTATCATTTTTATGGTGGAGAGGTACCAATTGCAGGAATGGCGGGCGATCAGCAGGCAGCTCTCTTTGGGCAATTAGCATTTGAGCCAGGAATGGTGAAGAATACTTATGGGACAGGCTCTTTCATCATTATGAATACTGGTCAGGAATGCAATTTATCAAAAAATAATCTTTTGACAACCATTGGTTATGGGATAAATGGCAAAGTGACTTATGCTTTGGAAGGTTCGATTTTTATTGCGGGTAGTGCTATTCAGTGGCTTCGTGACGGCCTGCGCATGATTTCTAATTCACCTGAATCTGAGAAATATGCAAAAAATTCCACCAATGAAAATGAAGTGTATGTTGTTCCAGCTTTTACAGGCCTTGGAGCGCCTTATTGGGATCCAGAAGCAAGAGGTTCTATTTTTGGATTGACACGTGGAACGAGTAAAGAAGATTTTATCAAAGCAACTCTGCAATCCATTGCTTATCAAGTGCGCGATATCATTGATACGATGCAAATGGACACAGATACAGCTATCCAAGTCCTGAAGGTAGATGGTGGTGCTGCCATGAATGATTTCCTCATGCAGTTTCAAGCAGATATTCTGGGAATTGAGTTAGCGCGTGCGGCAAATTTGGAAACAACGGCTCTTGGAGCAGCTTTTCTAGCAGGACTTGCGGTTGGCTATTGGAAAGACATGGAGGAGCTAAAAACATTAAATGCGGTTGGGGAAATATTCCAGCCAACTATGCCAGAACTAGAGCGCCAAAAATTGTACCAAGGCTGGAAAGCAGCAGTTGCAGCCACACAATTTTTTGCAAAAGAATCTAATAAATAATTGAAAATATGGTGTTGCCCAAATTTATAAATACGTGCAATCATTGAGTATCAGGCGTAGAGAAGCGGTTAGGAATAGATCTTAGTCGCTTTTTCGTGTTTACCATTTTAAATAGCTTTCGCATAAAATTTTAAGCAGAACAGCTCACAAAATTCATTCTAATTTAGCTTGGAAAATTAGTAAAATGGTGAATATACCTGCTCTTATTGGTTTTTTTGAAAATTATGGTATAATAGATATAATTTTGGTAGATGGAGTTGAGTTTTGAAGAAAAGCTATCGCGTCAAGAGCGAGAAAGATTTTAATGCGATTTTCAAAAGTGGGCAAAGTTTTGCCAATAGAAAATTCGTCATTTATACATTAGAAAAGAAGCAAAAACACTTTCGAGTTGGAATATCCGTCAGTAAAAAGCTAGGAAATGCGGTAATGCGCAATAAGATTAAACGCCGTATTCGACACGTTTTGATAGTTCATCAAGCAGAGTTAGCAACGCTTGATTTTGTCGTTATTGCACGAAAAGGTGTGGAAATTCTGACTTATCAAGAATTAGAGCAAAATTTGCTTCATGTACTAAAAATAGCAAAAATTTATCAGGAAGGTTTGAGTAGTGAAAAAGAAAAGTAAACTGGTGGGGCTTTTAATTTTAGCTTCGCTCATCTTAACAGCGTGTGGGACGAGTGAGGTTACAGCGAGTTCGCCGGATTTATGGGAGAGATTTGTCTATTTCTTCGCCGTAACGATTCGTTTTCTGTCATTCAATGGAAGTACAGGAATTGGGATTATCCTTTTCACATTGATTATTCGGACAGTTCTTTTGCCTGTTTTCCAATTGCAAATTAATGCTTCTCGGAAAATGCAGGAAGCGCAGCCGTTAGTGAAAGAATTGCAGGCGAAGTATCCAGGACGCGACATGGAAAGTCGCAGTCGTTTGGCAGAAGAAACACAAAAGCTGTATAAGGAATTAGGAGTAAAGCCATCGGCATCATTTTGGCCCTTGCTCATTCAAATGCCTGTGTTGATTGCCTTGTATCATGCCTTGACACGCGTTGAATTTCTCAAAGTAGGGCATTTTCTCTGGCTGAATCTGGGCGCGACAGACCCCTATTATATTTTGCCGGTTTTAGCAGCCGTTTTCACCTTTTTGAGTACTTGGTTGAGCAATAAAGGAATGGCGGAACGCAATGGCTTGATGACAGGAATGATGTTTGTCATGCCACTGTTTGTTTTCTTCTTTGCCATGAGTGTAGCGAGTGGGGTTGCTTTGTATTGGAGCACATCGTACGCGTATCAAGTGTTCCAAACGCTTTTACTGAGCAATCCATATAAAATCATTGCAGAAAGAGAAGCGAAAGCGACTGCTGAGCGGGAACGTGAAGAAAAGAAAAAACGTGCTTATCGTAAAGCACAAAAAAAGAAAAAGTAAGGAGGCGCTTGTATGGTATTATTTACAGGAGCGAGTGTTGAAGAAGCTATTCAAAATGGCTTGCGCGAGTTAGATATTCCACGGATGAAAGCACATATCAAAGTGATTTCTCGTGAGAAAAAAGGATTTTTAGGATTATTTGGCAAGAAATTAGCCCAAGTTGATGTGGAACCTATTAACGAAACAACGGTAGTAAAAGCTAACCAAAAAGCTGTCAAAGGTGTTCCGGAAGAAATCAATGCTCAAAATGAGCCCGTTAAAAGCGTGAGTGAAGCAACTGTTGACTTAGGACATGTTGTTGCAGCCATTAAAAAAATCGAAGAAGAAGGCAAGGAAATCTCAGATGATGTGAAAGCTGAAATTTTGAAGCACGAAAAAGAAGCCAGCACGATTCTTGAAGAAACAGGCACAATTGACTTATTGAAAGATAGTGACATCGTAAATTTTCAAAAATCGGTCGCTCAAGAAGAAAAGCCAACTGACAAGATTATTGCTTTTGGGCAGGCTGTAGAAAAGCACTCGGAAGTCCAACCGATAGCTGAGGAGCCGGCTGATTTTGAAGATTTGGGCATTCAAGTGGAAGAAGATTATGATGTTGAAGAAGTTGTTGCGAGTGTGACAGGTTATGTGCAAAACATCGTGGACGAAATGGACGTTGAAGCTAGCATTGCAAGTGCTCATAATCGTCGGACAATCAATATGCAGATTGATACCAATGAGCCTGGTCGCATTATCGGCTATCACGGAAAAGTGCTGAAAGCTCTTCAATTGTTGGCACAGAATTATCTTTATAATCGCTATTCTAAGAGTTTTTACATTTCTATCAATGTTAATGATTATGTAGAACATCGAGCAGAAGTTCTACAAAGCTACGCTCAAAAATTGGCTGACCGTGTGTTGGAATACCAGCATAGTCAAAAAACCGACCCAATGTCCAACAATGAGCGGAAAATTATCCACCGTATCATTTCTAAAATGGACGGACTTACCAGCTATTCAGAAGGTGATGAGCCAAATCGTTATGTTGTCGTGGATATTGACAGTGAATAATAAACTGAGGACTGGGAAGAATTTCTTTTCAGTCTTTCTTTCCGCTTGATCTGCTATTTGCGGCACTTGGGATTGAGAAGAAGGGAGCTTATATGTCTATTTTTCTAGCTATTGAAACATACTTAGCATTACAAGGAAATAAATATATTTCTCCTGATAAAGCGGGAGAATTGAGAGAAATGATGCTTGATTTTAAACGGAAAGGTCAGGCAGCACGCGCGGAATTTTCGGACTTGGTTAAGCAATTTCAAAGATTTTATCCAAAATTAACTCTGGAGCGTACCAGCAACTGGATGAATCAAGCACAAATTTTGCGTCCCCATTTTTGGAACTATTTGTGTGGTTATGGCGATATCACAGAACCAATGTTTGCTCTGCGTTTATATGGGAAGCCAGGAGATTTTGGAGTATCGTTAGAAGTTAGCTTTATCGAGCGCAAGAAAGATGAAACCAGTCTGACGAAGCAAAATCGAGTGTTGCAGGTGCCAATCACAGCTCCAGTTTATTACTTGACTCAAATAAATGGTATCAGTCAACGATTTGCTGGGGCAGAAGAGAATCGGCAGTATTTGATCCGACAAGTAAAAATAGGGCAAGTTCGTAAAGTCTTAGTAAAATACGATGTAGATTTAGCCCAAGCCACATCGGTAAGACAAGTGTTGGAGCAACTCCAGAAGGCTATGACAACTCTCATTCCTTTTTATGAGGCAACCAGAGAATTATAAGAGGTTTAAGCAACCTTTTTTTAGATTTAGCAAAAACAATTTCGCGCTGCTATTGACAAAAGGCTTAGAATCATATAGAATAGTAAAGTATGTTTAGTAACTGATCACAATAGCCGGCTAAACGAATACAAGAATCTAAGAGGAGGTATTCAAAGTGAAACGTACTTATCAACCAAGTAAAATCCGTCGTGCGCGCAAACACGGTTTCCGTCATCGTATGGCAACTAAAAACGGTCGTCGCGTGCTTGCTAGCCGTCGTCGTAAAGGACGCAAAGTTTTGGCTGCATAATCCAAACGAATACAAGATGAAGAACCAACGGAAACTCGAGACCGCTGGTTTTTTTGTTGGAGAACAAAGGGACAATCTGCATTTGCTCAGAGATTTTGATATAATAGAAACTGATATAAAGAGGAATGAATGATGAACATTTTTGACACACATACACACCTCAACGTGGACAATTTTGCAGGCAAAGAAGCTGAAGAAATTGTTTTTGCACGCGAGTTAGGTGTTACCAAGATGAATATTGTGGGTTTTGATGCAGAAACCATTGAAAAGTCGCTAGCGCTGTCTCGTCAATATGATGAGCTTTACAGTACGATTGGCTGGCATCCGACGGAGGCAGGTTCTTACACGCAGGAAGTGGAGGACATGCTTGTCAGTCATTTGCATGCTCCCAAAGTTATTGCCCTTGGTGAAATTGGATTGGATTATCATTGGATGACAGCACCGAAAGAGATGCAAGAGCGAGTTTTTCGGCGGCAGATTCAATTATCAAAAGATCTTGACTTGCCTTTTGTAGTGCACACTCGTGATGCCTTGGACGACACATATGAGATTATTAAAAGTGAAGGTGTTGGTCCTCGTGGCGGCATTATGCACTCTTATTCAGGTTCTTTGGAAATGGCAGAGCGTTTTATCCAGCTTGGTATGATGATTTCATTTTCGGGTGTGGTCACGTTTAAGAAGGCTGTAGATGTGCAGGAAGCTGCGCAAAACCTCCCTTTGGATAAAATCCTAGTTGAAACTGATGCACCTTACTTAGCTCCTGTTCCAAAACGTGGTCGTGAAAACCGGACGGCTTATACTCGCTATGTTGTAGACAAGATTGCAGAACTTCGTAGTTTGACTGTCGGAGAAGTTGCGCAAGCGACCTATGAAAATGCGCTGCGAATATTTAATTTGAAAGAAGATTGATGAAAGAAAAAATTTCTCAAGTCATCGTTGTAGAAGGTCGAGATGATACAGCTAACCTTAAAAGATACTTTGACGTAGAAACTTATGAAACGAGAGGGTCTGCGATTTGTCAAAAAGACATTCAACGCATCAAACATCTCCATAACTTGCATGGAGTGATCGTTTTTACCGATCCAGATGTCAATGGCGAGCGGATTCGTAGAATGATTATGACCGCTATTCCTAGTGTTCAACATGCTTTTTTAAGGCGTGATGAGGCCGCTCCTAAGTCTAAAAATAAAGGGAAGTCATTGGGGATCGAGCATGCTTCTTATGAAGATTTAAAAGCCGCTCTTTCTCAGGTAACTAAAAATTTTGAAAAAAAGACTGATTTTGATATCACACATTCAGATTTGATTCGCTTAGGATTTCTGGCAGGCAATGACAGCCGCAAACGTCGTGAATTTTTAGGAGAAGAACTCCGCATTGGCTATTCAAATGGGAAACAGTTGCTTAAACGCTTGGAATTATTTGGAATAAATTTAGCAAAAGTTGAGAGCGTGATGGCGCATTATCAAGAAAGTGAAAAGTAAAGGAATAGTATGAAAAAATGTATCATAACAGGTGGAAATAGCGGGATAGGTTATCAAGCAGCTAAACAGCTAGCTGATAAAGGCTGGCAGGTAACGATTTTTTGTCGTAGTAAAGAGAGAGCTGAGAGCGCCTGTGAGACAATCATTAGTGAAACTGGTAATTCTCATGTCAGCTACCTATTAGCAGATCTTTCTGACTTAACGAGTACCAAAACAGCTATTGAAAATTATATCCAGACTCAAGGAGCGCTTGATGTCTTGATAAATAATGCTGCTGACTTTGATTTATCAATTAAGCAACCAGTTTTAACCAAAGATGGATTGGAAAAGCAGTTTGCGACCAATGTTGTAACTCCTTTTTTGCTATCCCAGTCTTTTATTTCCTTATTGAAAGAGTCCGAGAGTGGTCGCATTCTCAATATTTCATCGCAAGGTTTACAAGCCTATCCTTTTATTAAATTGAATTTTGATAATCTAAAGGGCGAACAATCTTACAGCCCTTCAAAAACTTATTACCAGAACAAATTAGCGCTTCTGATGCTGACCTTAGCGATGAGAGCAAGGTACAAAGACGTTACAATTCAGGCTATCAGAGTACCTAGTGTTAAGGTAGATATGAAGCGTTATAGTCACCTTTCTTCCTTTATGAAAAACCTATACAAACTGAAATCTCGATTCTCAATTTCGCCTGAAGAAATGGCACAAACCTATGTCGCTCTCGCCACGGGAAACAGCTATAACGGCTTTTTATACAATGAAAAATGCCAAGAGGTCAAAGCCAATCGCTCGGTTTATGATCAAGAGGCACAAGAGAAACTCTACCGAATTTTGACGCAACTAACAACAGAGAAAACCGGAGAATGATAGTCGAATATTATAGCGTTTAGTATGTTTTTTAAGCATGATGAGTGGTAAGGGGGATTTAGCTGGCGATAATATGTCAATTTTGATATTTACAAAAGATTGTGTTTGAAGTGCTTGACAGTGATGATGACTGATGTCACTAATGAAACATTATGTACTACTGGTTTCATATGAAGTTGATGTCCAAAAATGTTGTGGATTCTGAGTTGAAGAATTCTGCATGGGCTATCCAAATGAGAAACAATTGCTCAAACGACTAGAATTATTTGAGATTGGATTGACAGATGTTGAGATGGAATGAAAAAAATACGAAAGGAAGCGAGATGGCAAATAGAAGCTATATTTATTTAAAAAACGGAGATGAGGCACGTGTTTTAGCAGAGGGAATTTATATGATTCCTTATTTCTGGCAACTGTTTTGGGGTGAAGAAGAGTTGCAAACAGCCATTGCTCTATGGCAAAAAGCAGAAGAGCTTGAAAAAGAAGATAAAGGAAAAACAGAAGAATTTTATCGGACACAGGATATGGGGATTACTCTTTCTGTTGAAAACTTTCATCAGAATGCTCGTCGCAATCGCTCCTTTTTAGAGCAGCATGCTCCACAAACTTTGCAACTGTACGATGACTTTGTGTGTTACATTACTGCAAATATCAAAGAGGGTGATACGCTAGGATTTGACGTTTTAGAAATTATTTCTATGGACGAGTTGCCTATTGCTTCTGACAAACTTTTAAAAAATGTCCGTGCTATTCAGCAAAATCAACCGAAAGATTTGGATTTTTCTTTAACAGATAAAGATTTGCTTGGGATAGCTATGGGTTTCCCAGATGATTATGCTTCAGACATGTTGCCAGTAGATAATATTCTAAATTCGGTTGCCTACCAAGATGAGTTGAAGAAAGGTAAAAATCAAAAAAACAAGCAAATGACTGATGTGACTGAATCTACTTCAACAGAAACTAAACGCCGTATTCATCCGGCATTTTGGATTTTGCTTGTGCTGGGAATTATGCGAATTTTATATATTTTATTCAGATAACAGATAGAAAAGAGATTTATGAGAATTGCGGATTATAGTGTGACGCGGGCTGTGCTTGAGCGTCATGGCTTTACTTTTAAAAAATCGTTCGGTCAGAATTTCTTGACTGATACCAATATTTTACAAAAAATTGTGGACACAGCTGAGATTGATGAGAATGTTAATGTTATCGAAATCGGACCAGGCATCGGGGCACTGACTGAGTTTTTGGCGGAAAATACAGCCGAAGTTATGGCTTTTGAAATTGATGATCGCTTGGTGCCGATTTTGGCAGATACTCTGCGGGATTTTGACAATGTGCGCGTGGTCAATGAAGATATTCTTAAGTCAGACTTGCAAGCCCGAATCAAGGAATTTGCTAATCCAAATCTTCCTATCAAAGTGGTGGCCAACCTGCCCTACTATATTACTACTCCTATCCTCATGCACTTGATTGAGAGTGGCATTCCTTTTAGTGAATTTGTCGTGATGATGCAGCGAGAAGTGGCTGATCGTATCTCGGCGCAGCCCAATAGTAAATCTTATGGCAGTTTGTCAATAGCGGTGCAGTATTATATGACCGCAAAGGTTGCTTTTATCGTACCACGGACGGTCTTTGTTCCCGCTCCAAATGTGGATTCGGCTATCCTCAAGATGGTCCGCAGAGACCAGCCAGCAGTTGGGGTCAAGGATGAAGCCTTCTTCTTCAAAGTCTCAAAAGCTAGTTTTACCCACCGCCGGAAAACCCTCTGGAATAATCTGACCAGTTATTTTGGGAAGTCTAATGAAGTCAAAACAAAGCTAGAGTCCGCTTTGGACAATGCTGAGTTATCTCCAAGTGTACGAGGAGAAGCGCTTGATTTGCAAGAATTTGCGCATTTAGCAGACAGCTTATATGACGAGGGATTCAGATAAGTTGGATAATATTGTAAACAAAAAGCCTCACTAAGTTCATTTTAGTGAGGTTCTTTATAAGGAAAGGACGGGATTTGAACCCGCGCATGAATAAAATCCATTTGCCGGATTTCGAGTCCGGTGCCGTACCAAGCTGGGCCACCTTTCCAAAATTTAGAATAAGGAATTTTTGAATGGGCTCGATAGAAGCATTCAAAATAGGGTATTTCGTTTTAGGAGAGAAAGCAAAGCGCAGCATAAGCTGCAATACCAAAACACCTAACAAAATAAAAATGCGGAAAAAGGGATTTGAACCCTCACGTCCGAATGGACACATGCGCCTGAAGCATGCGCGTCTGCCGTTCCGCCATTTCCGCTCGGTATCTATTATACCACATTGGCAACGTTTTTCATCATTTTTTTGCACTAAAAAGCAAAATACTTGTTTTTTTGATATAATGAACTTATTAAGGTTAAAGGAGTTCATTTGAAAGGAACAATTGTGAAAGCCTTGGCTGGCTTCTATTATGTAGAGTCAGAAGGCAAGGTGTATCAGACCAGAGCAAGAGGGAATTTTCGCAAGAAAGGTCAAACTCCCTATGTGGGAGATGAGGTCGAATTTTCTGCTGAGAAAGATTCTGAAGGATACATTTTAAAAATAGCAGAGCGAAAAAACAGTCTGGTACGCCCACCTATTGTTAATATCGATCAGGCTGTCGTGATAATGAGTGCCAAAGAGCCAGATTTTAATCCCAATCTTTTGGATCGGTTCTTAGTTCTTTTGGAGCAGAAAGCCATTCATCCGATTATTTATATCAGTAAATTGGATTTGTTGGAGGACGACAAGGAGCTAGATGTTTTCCTTGAGGTTTACCAAGCTATTGGTTATGATACTGCCAAAACAGTAGAAGAACTATTGCAGTTTTTAATCAGAAAAAAGACGGTCTTTATGGGGCAGACAGGAGTTGGTAAGTCCACTTTGCTTAATAAAATTGCACCGGATCTGAAATTGGAAACAGGGGAGATTTCAGAAAGCCTTGGTCGCGGTCGTCATACGACACGAGCTGTCAGTTTTTACAATCTTAATGGAGGAAAAATTGCGGATACGCCGGGGTTTTCTTCCTTGGATTACGAAGTGGACAATGCGGAGGATTTAAACCGAGCATTTCCTGAAATTGCTGAAGTCAGTCGCAGCTGTAAATTCCGAACCTGTACCCATACGCATGAGCCAAACTGTGCGGTGAAACCTGCCGTTGAAAATGGAACAATTGCAGCCTTTCGATTTGAAGATTACTTGCAATTTTTGAGTGAAATTGAACATCGTCGTGAAATCTATAAAAAAGCAGTTAAAAAGCAACCTAAATGAGGAGGAAGCTAAATGAAATCTTATAAAATTGCACCGTCTATTTTAAGTGCAGACTATGCAAACTTTGAATCAGAATTGAAAAAATTAGAAGCCACAGGGGCAGAGTACGCTCATATTGATATTATGGACGGACATTTTGTTCCCAATATCAGCTTCGGCGCAGGTGTGGTTGCGAGCATGCGACCACACAGTAGATTGGTATTTGATTGTCATCTTATGGTCTCCAATCCAGAACACCATATTGAAGATTTTGCTCGTGCGGGTGCAGATATTATCAGCATCCATGCTGAAGCAACACCACATATTCACGGAGCTTTGCAAAAGATTCGGACAGCTGGTGTCAAGGCAAGTGTTGTTATCAATCCGGGAACGCCTGTTGAAGCGGTGAAAAACGTACTTAATCTGGTTGACCAAGTCTTAGTAATGACTGTCAATCCGGGCTTCGGTGGACAAGCTTTTCTACCAGAAACAATGGATAAAGTACGCGAATTAGTCGTTTTGAGAGAAGTGAACCAACTAGACTTTGATATTGAAGTAGACGGTGGTATTGATGGTGAAACCATTCGCATTGCCAAAGAGGCCGGTGCTAATGTCTTTGTGGCAGGTAGTTATGTGTTCAAAGGTGATGTCGCTCATCAGGTTCAAACTTTGAAAGAAGCATTGCATGACTAAAATTGCTCTCTTTGCTGGTGGGACGATAGATAGCTTTCAAATGGATTTCGACCTCTTTATCGGAGTAGATAGGGGGAGTCTACTTCTCATTGAACAAGGTATTTGTCCAGACCTAGCGGTCGGTGATTTTGATTCCGTTTCGGAGAAAGAGTTGGCTTTGATTTATTCTCAATCTAAAGAGGTACTTCAAGCACAATCTGAAAAAGATGATACGGATTTAGAGTTGGCTGTCAAAGCTGTTTTTGCACGTTATCCACAGGCGCAACTAACGATTTTTGGTGCTTTTGGTGGGCGCTTGGATCATACTTTGGCAAATATTTTCTTGCCGAGCGATCCAGAAATCACGCCTTATATGCAACAAATTCGGCTTTGTAGTGCGCAAAATGAGCTCAGCTATTGTCCTCAAGGGCGTCACGAGATAAAGCCAGTAGCTGGTATGAATTATCTAGCCTTTATGCCTGTGAGCAATAGTCAGTTAACGATTGAAGGAGCCAAATATCCTTTAAACGAATCCAATTATTTTTTCAAAAAAGTGTATGCTTCTAACGAATTTATAGATGAACCCGTTTTTTTAGAGTGCCAATCAGGTTATGTTATTGTCATTTATAGCAAAGACAGGAGTTAGTATGGAGTTTATAATTATCCTCTTATTGCTGGGAGATCTTATTGTGACCTTTCTTTTGTGGCAAAAGAATCAGCAACAGACAGACCAAGCGAAGAAGATTTTTGAAGATCAAGCCGATCAATTATCTGATCAGTTGGATTACCGTTTTGAGCAGGAGCGGCAGCAACGCCTTCTAGCACAGCAACAACTGGAATTGGCTCTGGGAGATCGTTTGGGTGAGGTGCGTACGGATTTACATCGAAATTTAACGGAAATGCGGTTAGAGATAAGCGAGAATCTAACTAAAAATCGTGATAAGACAGACGAACGAATGCGTCAGATTCAGGAGTCAAATGACCGTCGTTTAGAACAAATGCGCCAAACAGTGGAAGAAAAATTAGAGAAAACGCTGCAGACGCGGTTGCAAACCTCCTTTGAAACGGTTTCTAAACAGTTGGAGTCAGTCAATCGTGGTCTAGGCGAGATGCAACATGTAGCGCGTGATGTGGGCACTCTAAATAAAGTGCTCTCCAATACCAAAACGCGTGGAATTTTAGGTGAATTGCAACTCGGTCAGATTATTGAAGATATTATGACACCGAGCCAGTACGAACGCGAATTTGCGACAGTTGCAGGCTCTAGTGAACGCGTAGAGTACGCGATTAAATTACCGGGGCAAGTGGAAAAAGAATATATCTATTTGCCGATTGATTCCAAGTTTCCGCTTGCTGACTACTATCGATTAGAGGATGCTTATGAATCAGGAAACAAAGAAGAGATTGATTTGTATCGCAAGTCTTTGCTAGCGAGCGTCAAACGTTTTGCCAAGGACATCAATAAGAAATACTTAGCGCCTCCTGCAACAACAAACTTTGGCGTGATGTTTTTACCAACGGAAGGGCTTTATTCAGAAGTCGTTCGCAATCCGGAATTCTTTGACAGTTTGCGTCGAGACGAGCAGATTGTGGTCGCAGGACCGTCTACGTTGTCTGCCCTACTCAATTCGCTTTCGGTTGGTTTTAAAACGCTCAACATTCAACGAAGTGCAGATGACATCAGTAAGGTTTTGGGCAATGTCAAATCAGAATTTAATAAATTTGGTGGCATTTTGCTCAAGGCACAAAAACATCTGCAACATGCTTCTGGCAATATTGATGAATTGCTGACGCGCAGAACCAATGCTATCGAGCGAACTTTGCGCCATATTGAAATTTCGGATAAGTCGGACTTCAACGGTCTACTAGATTTCCAAGATGAAGAGGAAGAATATGAAGATTAACCAAATGAAAAAAGACGAGCTGTTTGAGGGGTTTTACCTCATCAAATCTGCTGAACTTCGTCAAACAAGGGCAGGGAAAAACTATTTGGCATTCACCTTTCAAGATGACACTGGAACGATTGAAGGGAAATTGTGGGATGCACAACCGCACAATGTGGAAGAATTTACTGCTGGAAAAGTCATCCATATGCAAGGGCGCAGAGAAGTATATAACAATACTCCGCAAGTGAATCAAATTACACTACGTCTGCCAAAAGTTGGTGAGCCAAACAATCCAGCTGATTTTAAGGAAAAACCACCGGTTGATGTCCAGGAGTTACGTGACTATCTCTCGCAAATGATTTTTAAAATTGAAAATCCAGTTTGGCAGCGTGTGGTACGGGCTTTGTATGCTAAATACGATAAAGAATTTTACTCCTATCCAGCAGCGAAAACCAATCACCACGCTTTTGAGGCAGGACTTGCTTTTCATACTGCGACTATGGTGCGGCTAGCAAATGCTATTGGTGAGATTTACCCGCAACTAAATAAGAGTTTACTTTATGCAGGAATTATGCTCCATGATTTAGCAAAGGTGCTGGAATTGACAGGCCCAGAGCAAACAGAATACACTGTTCGAGGCAATCTCATCGGACACATCGCTTTGATTGATGAAGAAATAACAAAGGTGTTGGCAGAATTAAAAATTGACGACACTAGAGAAGAGGTCATTATTCTCCGTCATGTTTTGCTAAGTCATCACGGCCTGTTGGAATACGGTAGTCCAGTGCGTCCGAAAATCATGGAAGCTGAAATTATCCACATGATTGATAATTTAGATGCGGAAATGATGATGATGACTTCGGCTCTAGCCTTGGTTGGCGAGGGTGAGATGACCAATCGAATTTTTGCTATGGACAACCGCTCTTTCTATAAGCCTAATTTTGATAAGTAAAAAACGAAAAACGAATGTTATTGCAAAAATAATGTTCGTTTTTTGGACTGATTATGATATAATGAAGAAAATAAAATAAATTGGTGAAAAAATGAAATTAAGAAGAAGTGAACGCATGGTAGTTATTTCTAACTACCTAATCAATCATCCGTACGAATTAACAAGTCTCAATACATTTGCTGAAAAGTATGAGTCCGCAAAATCTTCCATTTCCGAAGATATTGTCATTATCAAACGTGCTTTTG
The DNA here is from genome assembly GCF_001839535.1 of Streptococcus sp. HMSC36C04. Lineage (NCBI taxonomy): Bacteria > Bacillati > Bacillota > Bacilli > Lactobacillales > Streptococcaceae > Streptococcus > Streptococcus sp. HMSC36C04. Next base: position 202,942 of record NZ_KV841587.1, read on the forward strand.
AAGAAATGGAAATTGGGCACATCGAAACCATTACAGGAGCAGGAGGAGGCGTTATTTTTACTCCCTCTATCTCGGATAAAGAAGCTAGAGCAATGGTGGAAGACCTCCGCACGAAATTGTCTGAAAGCAATCGAATTTTACCCGGTGGCTACATTTACTTATCGGATTTGCTGAGTACGCCTTCTATTTTAAACAACATTGGGCGCATTATTGCCAAGACGTTTCGAAATCAAAAAATTGATGCCGTAATGACTGTTGCCACAAAAGGAGTGCCGTTGGCAAATGCAGTGGCAAATGTGTTAAATGTTCCATTTGTCATTGTCCGTCGCGACTTGAAAATCACAGAGGGCTCGACGGTTAGCGTCAATTATGTGTCAGGTTCGAGCGGTGACCGTATTGAAAAGATGTTCTTGTCGAAACGCAGCCTGAAAGCTGGAAGCCGTGTTTTAATCGTAGATGATTTCTTAAAAGGTGGCGGGACAGTCAATGGTATGATTAGTCTTTTACGAGAATTTGATTCAGAGTTAGCTGGTGTAGCAGTCTTTGCGGAAAATGCACAAACGGAGCGTGAACATTTGGATTACAAATCATTGTTGAAAGTGACAGCTATTGATGTGAAGTCCAACAAAATTAGCGTAGAAGTTGGGAATATTTTTGACAAATAGATGAGGTGAGAATTTGAAAAATATATTGGATAAATTGGATCAAAGCTCTTTGTGGCTAAGAATTTCGATTGTTACAGCTTTGGCGCTTATTCTTGCTGCTGGATTATTTTTCGTTAAAAAGCAAGATGACGCGATGCGTGCAGCTGCTCCGACTGTAAGGCGAACCATTTCAACATCAAAATCTTCAGAATCGAAAGCAGAAAAAGAGAAAAAAGAGCAAGCCAAAATTGCACAAGAGGCAGAAGAGGCTGTTAAAAAACTGGAAGCGGAGCAGACGACGGCTAATGTAACGCCTGCTCAAGAAAAAGTGGACAAGTTGAAAGACGAAGCTCAAAAAGCTCAACTTCAACAACGGATTAAGGCAGTTAGTGACGCGATTGCGGCGCGTGCAGCCAGCGAAGCAGCTGCTACAGCAAATCAAAACGCTGTGACGCCTCAAACAGATGCAGGGCAAACGTACCAACAAACTTATCCTCAAACCTATCAAGCTCCAGCAACTTCAGCTACCACAGGACAAGCTGAAACCAATTCAGCTCAAACTCCAACGACTAACGGAAACGGAGCAAGTGTCCCAGCCACAAATACTACTGGACAATAGCTGGGATTTCAATAGGAAAACTATAAAAAATATATTGACAAAGAAAGTACCGTCGTGTTATACTAATAGACGGTACTTTTTACTTTTGGTCTCTCAAAAGTGTACAGAGACGTGCTGACAAATGTTGCAAAAGTACACGTAGATGATAGCTGTCACCAAGTGTATCATCACCAAAATTAAAAAAATACAGGAGAAATGTAGATGCCTACAATTAACCAATTGGTTCGCAAACCGCGTAAATCAAAAGTAGAAAAATCTAAATCACCAGCTTTAAACGTTGGTTATAATAGTTTGAAGCGTGTACCTACTCGTGAAAACTCACCACAAAAACGTGGTGTAGCAACTCGTGTTGGTACTATGACACCTAAAAAACCGAACTCAGCTCTTCGTAAGTTTGCTCGTGTACGTTTGAGCAATCTGATCGAAGTAACTGCATATATCCCAGGTATCGGACATAACTTGCAAGAACACAGCGTTGTGCTTCTTCGTGGTGGACGTGTAAAAGACCTTCCAGGGGTACGTTACCATATTGTTCGTGGTGCACTTGATACTGCAGGTGTAACTGATCGTAAACAAGGCCGTTCTAAATACGGTACGAAAAAACCAAAAGCATAAGGAAAGGGGATAAAGATCAATGAGTCGTAAAAACCGTGCGCCTAAGCGCGAAGTATTGCCAGATCCGCTCTACAATTCAAAATTAGTGACACGTCTTATCAACCGCGTTATGCTTGATGGTAAACGTGGTACAGCAGCTTCAATCGTATATGGTGCTTTTGAGCAAATCAAAGAAGCTACTGGAAATGATGCACTTGAAGTATTTGAAGCAGCTATGGAAAACATCATGCCTGTACTTGAAGTACGTGCTCGCCGTGTCGGTGGTTCTAACTACCAAGTCCCAGTTGAAGTTCGTCCAGAACGTCGTACAACTCTTGGACTTCGTTGGTTGGTAACTATTTCACGTTCACGTGGAGAACACACTATGCAAGATCGCCTTGCAAAAGAAATCATGGATGCAGCTAACAATACTGGTGCAGCTGTTAAAAAACGTGAAGATACTCACCGTATGGCTGAAGCTAACCGTGCTTTTGCTCACTTCCGCTGGTAAGATTGCTTCTCTTTTTAGAGAATTGCAAAAGCTCTTTCAAAGGCTTAATACTCTTACTAATTAGCATGAGTAATCAACAAGCGGGTAGGATTTGCCTACTCGCTTTTCTTAAAATATGTTATAATAAACTGTAAATAAAATAATAGGAGAAACAACCAAATGGCTCGCGAATTTTCACTTGAAAAAACTCGTAACATCGGTATCATGGCTCACGTCGATGCTGGTAAAACAACAACGACTGAACGTATTCTTTACTATACCGGTAAAATCCATAAAATTGGTGAAACACACGAAGGTGCTTCACAAATGGACTGGATGGAACAAGAACAAGAACGTGGTATTACTATTACATCTGCTGCAACAACAGCACAATGGAAGGATTACCGTGTCAACATTATTGACACACCAGGGCACGTGGACTTCACAATTGAAGTACAACGTTCTCTTCGTGTATTGGATGGTGCCGTAACTGTCCTTGACTCACAATCAGGTGTTGAACCTCAAACGGAAACAGTTTGGCGTCAAGCAACTGAATATGGCGTTCCACGTATCGTATTTGCTAACAAAATGGATAAAATCGGTGCAGACTTCCTTTACTCAGTAAGCACACTTCACGATCGCCTTCAAGCAAATGCTCATCCAATTCAATTGCCAATCGGTGCAGAAGATGATTTCCGTGGTATCATTGACTTGGTTCGCATGAAAGCTGAAATCTATACAAATGACCTTGGAACAGATATTCTTGAAGAAGATATTCCAGCTGATTATCTTGAACAAGCTCAAGAATGGCGTGAAAAATTAGTCGAAGCAGTTGCTGAAACTGATGAAGATTTGATGATGAAATACCTTGAAGGGGAAGAAATTACTGAAGCAGAACTAAAAGCTGCCATCCGTAAAGCAACTATCAATGTTGAATTCTTCCCAGTTCTTGCTGGTTCTGCCTTCAAAAACAAAGGTGTTCAAATGATGCTTGATGCAGTTATTGACTACCTTCCAAGCCCACTTGACATTCCAGCTATCAAGGGTGTAAATCCAGATACTGAAGAAGAAGAAACTCGTCCTGCATCTGATGACGAACCGTTTGCAGCACTTGCTTTCAAGATTATGACAGACCCATTTGTTGGTCGTTTGACTTTCTTCCGTGTGTACTCAGGTGTCTTGAACTCAGGTTCATACGTTTTGAATACTTCTAAAGGTAAACGCGAACGTATTGGACGTATCCTGCAAATGCACGCAAACCACCGGAATGAAATTGAAACAGTTTACTCTGGTGACATCGCTGCAGCTGTTGGTTTGAAAGATACTACAACTGGTGACTCATTGACAGATGAAAAGGCAAAAATTATCCTTGAATCTATCGAAGTTCCAGAACCAGTTATCCAATTGATGGTTGAACCTAAGTCAAAAGCTGACCAAGATAAGATGGGTATTGCCCTTCAAAAATTGGCTGAAGAAGACCCAACTTTCCGCGTTGAAACTAACGTTGAAACTGGTGAAACAGTTATCTCTGGTATGGGTGAACTTCACTTGGATGTCCTTGTAGACCGTATGCGTCGTGAATTCAAAGTTGAAGCAAACGTAGGTGCTCCTCAAGTATCTTATCGTGAAACTTTCCGTGCACAAACATCAGCACGTGGATTCTTCAAACGCCAATCAGGTGGTAAAGGTCAATTCGGTGATGTTTGGATTGAATTTACTCCAAACGAAGAAGGTAAAGGTTTCGAATTTGAAAATGCTATTGTTGGTGGTGTCGTACCACGTGAATTTATCCCAGCCGTAGAAAAAGGTTTGATTGAGTCAATGGCAAACGGTGTTCTTGCTGGTTACCCAATCGTTGACGTGAAGGCAAAACTGTATGATGGTTCATACCACGATGTCGACTCATCAGAAACAGCCTTCAAAGTTGCTGCCTCTCTTGCTCTTAAAGAAGCTGCTAAGACTGCGCAACCAACCATTCTTGAACCAATGATGCTTGTTACCATTACTGTACCAGAAGAAAACCTCGGTGACGTTATGGGACACGTAACAGCTCGTCGTGGGCGTGTTGATGGTATGGAAGCTCATGGTAACAGCCAAATCGTGCGTGCCTATGTTCCACTTGCTGAAATGTTCGGTTATGCAACAGTTCTTCGTTCAGCATCACAAGGACGCGGTACTTTCATGATGGTATTTGACCACTACGAAGATGTACCGAAGTCAGTACAAGAAGAAATTATTAAGAAAAACAAAGGTGAGGCTTAATCAAGTCAAGCCCATACGTCCGCACCGCAATTGCGGGCGTTTTTTATAAACAAAGGAAGCTGGGACAATGTACTCAGCTTCCTTTGTTTATATAGTCAGAATTATAAAACGCAGTAGTTTGGAGAAGCTCTATTCACCTTAGTCAATGTAGAGTTTCCCATGCACAATTAATTAGGCACTTTAGTGCCAATTAATCACTGCTGAGTGGACTCTAATACGTTGATAAATCAACTTGTACAGCCCTACTCAACCGTACAGAGGTGGGACGATGAAATCAAGTTTCTACGAAACTACTGATTTCTGTCTCACTCTCTTTTTGCATATCTCCCACTTAGCTTCCGGAAATGAAAGAGAAGTGAAAATCTGTGAAAGAAATGATATTCCTTGTTAATAATGCTGAAATCAGTTGCAATTTTAAGGGATAAAGTATATAATAGATATGTTGAAAGGTGATTTGTAGCAACTCAAGTTACTCTTTTCACATAAAAATTTTTTGATTTTCATAAGGAGGAAATCACGAATGGTAGTTAAAGTTGGTATTAACGGTTTCGGTCGTATCGGTCGTCTTGCATTCCGTCGTATCCAAAACGTAGAAGGTGTTGAAGTTACTCGTATCAACGACCTTACAGATCCAGTTATGCTTGCACATTTGTTGAAATATGACACAACTCAAGGTCGTTTCGACGGTACTGTGGAAGTTAAAGAAGGTGGATTCGAAGTTAACGGTAAATTCGTTAAAGTTTCTGCTGAACGTGACCCAGAACAAATCGACTGGGCTACTGACGGTGTAGAAATCGTTTTGGAAGCAACTGGTTTCTTTGCTAAGAAAGATGCAGCTGAAAAACACCTTAAAGGTGGAGCTAAGAAAGTTGTTATCACTGCTCCTGGCGGAAACGATGTTAAAACAATCGTATTTAACACTAACCACGATGTTCTTGATGGTACTGAAACAGTTATTTCAGGTGCTTCATGTACTACAAACTGCTTGGCTCCAATGGCTAAAGCACTTCAAGACAACTTCGGTATCGTTGAAGGTTTGATGACAACAATCCACGCTTACACTGGTGACCAAATGATCCTTGACGGTCCACATCGTAAAGGTGATCTTCGCCGTGCTCGTGCTGGTGCTGCAAACATCGTTCCTAACTCAACTGGTGCTGCTAAAGCTATCGGTCTTGTTATCCCAGAATTGAACGGTAAACTTGATGGTTCAGCCCAACGTGTTCCAACTCCAACTGGATCAGTTACTGAATTGGTTGCTGTTCTTGAAAAGAATGTAACTGTTGATGAAGTAAATGCAGCTATGAAAGCAGCAGCTAACGAATCATACGGTTACACAGAAGATCCAATCGTATCTTCAGATATCGTAGGTATGTCATTTGGTTCATTGTTTGATGCAACTCAAACTAAAGTTCTTGATGTTGACGGAAAACAATTGGTGAAAGTTGTATCTTGGTACGATAACGAAATGTCATACACTGCACAACTTGTACGTACTCTTGAATACTTTGCAAAAATTGCTAAATAATTCATCAGTATAGAGAAGAGAGGTTCGCCTCTCTTTTTTGTTGTCATTCGCTCCTCAGCTTATACTTGTGGAAGTTGGGAGTTGAATATGTATAAAAATCAAATTAGAATGTTGATAAAACTCCAGAGTTTCCACTCGTTTGGTCGTTATGACCAAGCTACAATAAAAACAACTTGACTTTACCCAAATCAAGTTGTTTTTTTTAGTATGTAAGGATTATATTGCTAGATTTATTCATCTGGTGTTAAAATCATTGGGATGATAATAGGATCGCGTTCGGTATTTTCATATAAGAATGGTCGAAGAGCATTTACAATAGCTCCGTTGACTGACTGGATGCTGGCATCTTTATTTTTCAATGCAATACGTATCGCATTGAAAAGAATACGCTGGCTGTGACGAATGAGATCGCCTGATTCACGCATATAGATAAAACCGCGACTAAGAATATCAGGACCAGCCAAAATCATTTTTGATTTAAAGTCAACGGTAGCTACTGCAAGGACAACGCCATCTTCGGAAAGGTCACGTCTGTCGCGGAGGACTGCAGCACCGATTTCTCCGATACGATTACCGTCAACATAAATATCTTGGGCATTGAAACTTCCTGCGATGCGAGCCGAATTGGCAGTTAAAGCAAGGACGTCTCCATTACTCATGATAAAGATATTCTTTTTAGGGATGCCTGTATCCATTGCAAGTCCAGCATGAACTTTTTGCATGCGGTATTCACCATGGACTGGCATGAAATACTTAGGTTTTATCAAACGGAGCATCAATTTTTGCTCTTGTTGTCCACCGTGTCCAGATGTATGGATGTTATTGATTTTTCCATGGATAACATCAACGCCAGCTTCTGAAATGGTGTTGATGAGCTTATTGACACTGGTGGTATTTCCAGGGATAGGACTAGAAGAGAAAATCACTGTATCACCTGGTTGGAGTTGGACTTGACGATGGGTTCCATTCGCAATGCGTGAAAGAGCTGCCATCGGTTCTCCCTGACTTCCTGTACACATGATTAGAATTTCATTTGCGGGATAATCTTTGATTTCATTTGGTTCAATGAACGTTCCTTTTGGGGTTTTAATATACCCTAGTTCAATTCCGTTGACAATGGCTTTTTCCATTGAACGTCCAAAAACAGCAATTTTTCGGCCAGTTTTAACCGCAGCATCCGCAGCTTGTTGGAGACGGAAGATATTTGAGGCAAAGGAGGCAAAAATAATCCGCCCATGAATGCCTTCAATGATTTTCATAATAGACTGACCAACGACTTTTTCGGAATTTGTGAAAGTTGGAATTTCTGCATTGGTGGAGTCAGAAAGAAGTGCTAAAACACCATCTTCACCAAGTGCTGCCATTCGATGTAAATCTGCTGGCTCGCCAACAGGTGTAAAGTCAAACTTGAAGTCACCCGTACAAACAATTTTCCCTTGAGGTGTGTGGATGACAATTCCCAAAGGCTCTGGGATGGAGTGAGTTGTGCGGAAGAAGGTTGCTTTTAAATTTTTAAATTGAAGTTCGGTATTTTGATTGATTTCGTAGAGTTTAGCGTCACGTAAAAGTCCGTGCTCTTCTAATTTACCACGAATCAGTGCAAGGGCAAGTGGTCCAGCATAAATAGGAACATTTGCTTGCTTGAGAAGGAAGGGAATCCCTCCGATGTGGTCTTCATGACCGTGAGTAATCAACACTCCTTTGATACGGTCAATATTTTCTACGATATAAGAATAGTCAGGAATGACATAATCAATCCCTAAGAGGTCATCTTCAGGAAATTTAATCCCTGCATCAACGATGATAATCTCATCTTGGTATTCAATCCCGTAGGTATTTTTCCCGATTTCTCCTAAACCACCAATGGCAAATACACCGACTTCTTCGGATTTTAAAGTATATGACATGGTTTAGAGCTCCGTAATTGTAAAGTTGCCTGATTCTTTTTCGTATTCTAAATGTTTGTCAGACAAAAGTGTAATCAATTCAACATTGTAAGGTGTTTTTTCTTCGACGAGTTTCCGGGCTTTGATGCGTCCTTCTAATTCGTTTTTGGCGTCAATATCCAAGTAGAGAGAATGCGTGTTTTCCCGACGTGGATTGCGTTCTTTTGTTTCTTGATAAAAAACTTTGTAAATCATTTCAATTCCTTTCTCATTCATGATCAATCTACCAGAAAATAGCCACCTTATTTTCAAGGGCGGTCTTCATCTATTTGATTTTCCGGGTAATAAATTGATTTTGATACGTTACAATTATAATTATTATATCATAAAAAGGTTATTTAGTAAAAGAAAGAAGTGAGAAAATCTAGGAAAGCGATTTTCAAAAGGTCTTGTTTTTTTGGAAATCATATTAAGGAAATCCGTATTTTTTGTAGTATAATAGAAAGTAGATTATCACAAAGGAAAGATAAGAATGAAAGTTTTAGCTTTTGACACATCCAGCAAAGCCTTAGCAATTGCGATTTTAGAAGATAATAAGTTGCTTGCTGAGATGACGATAAATATTAAGAAAAATCATAGCGTTACATTGATGCCGGCTATTGATTTTTTAATGGAAAGTTTGGATTTGAAACCAAGTGACTTAGGTCGCATTGTAGTTGCAGAAGGTCCTGGTAGTTATACAGGTTTGCGAATTGCTGTGGCAACGGCCAAAACGTTAGCACATACGCTTAAAATAGATTTGGTGGGAGTTTCTAGCTTGCGGATTCTGGTGCCAGAGGACATTGACGGCTTGGTCATTCCTCTCATGGATGCTAGACGAAACAATGTCTATGCTGGTTTTTATGAAAATGGCAGAGCAACTCAGCCGGAAGCTCATTTATCTTTTGAAGAAGTTTTAGAAAAAGCCAAGTCTGCTTCTCAGGTAACTTTTGTAGGAGAGGTGAAAAATTTTGCGGAGCAGATTCAATCCGCTTTGCCAGAAGCTCTTATCAAAGCAACTCTGCCAAGCGCTGTGCTCCTTGCTAAAATTGGTCTGCAACTACCAGCTCGCTCTGTTCATGATTTCGTGCCGAATTACCTCAAGCGAGTGGAAGCAGAAGAGAATTGGCTGAAAAATCATCAAGAAACAAAAGATTCTTACATCAAGCGTTTATGATTGAGATTAAAAAAGATGAAAAAAAGCAGGTTGCTAATTTAGCGGAGCAAATTTACCAAGTATTGAAAGATGTGTATGCTGTCAGTCCTTGGAATATAGAGCAGATTGAGAAAGATTTACAAAATCCTTTGTCAGTTTATGTTTTGGCTTTGCAAGCTCAAAATTTAATCGGGTTTCTGGCTTTTCAAGAGTCGGACTTTGAAGCAGAAGTTTTACAAATTGCGGTTAAGAAAGCCTATCAAGGAAAGAAAATTGCGACCGCTTTGTTTGAATATCTACCGATTGAAAAAGATATTTTTCTCGAAGTGAGAGAATCCAACAAAGCAGCTCTGCTATTTTACCAAAAAGAGAAATTTATAGAAATCGCTCGGCGCAAGAATTACTATCATGAGCCAGTGGAAAATGCGATCGTAATGAAAAGAGAAAACAATGAATGATAAATATATTTTAGCTTTTGAGACCTCCTGCGATGAGACTAGCGTAGCGGTTTTAAAGAATGGCGATGAACTCTTATCCAATGTTATTGCCAGCCAGATTGAGAGCCATAAACGTTTTGGTGGCGTGGTACCGGAAGTGGCTAGCCGTCACCATGTGGAAGTTATCACGGCTTGCATTGAGGAAGCTCTTGCGAAAGCCGGTATTACAGAAAAAGAGGTAACCGCAGTAGCAGTAACTTATGGACCAGGGCTCGTAGGCGCCCTCTTAGTCGGACTGGCAGCTGCTAAGTCTTTTGCGTGGGCACATCATTTACCGCTTATTCCTGTCAATCATATGGCAGGTCATCTTATGGCGGCTCAAAGTGTTGAGAAATTAGAATACCCTCTTTTAGCGTTATTAGTCAGCGGGGGGCATACTGAGTTGGTTTATGTCAGCGAAGCCGGTGATTATCAGATTGTCGGGGAAACACGCGATGATGCAGTTGGAGAAGCTTATGATAAAGTTGGTCGCGTGATGGGCTTGACTTATCCAGCAGGGCGTGAGATAGATGAATTGGCCCATAAAGGACAAGATATTTATGATTTTCCGAGGGCGATGATCAAAGAGGATAATTTGGAATTTTCCTTTTCTGGGTTGAAGTCTGCCTTTATCAATCTCTGTCACAATGCGGAGCAAAGGGGTGAAAGTTTGTCGAAAGAAAATTTGGCTACTAGTTTTCAAGCTGCTGTTTTAGATATTCTCATGGCAAAAACAAAAAAAGCTTTGGAGAAATATCCTGTTAAGACCTTAGTCGTTGCGGGCGGTGTTGCTGCTAATCAAGGTTTACGTGAACGTTTAGCAGCTGAAATGACAGATATCAAGGTAATCATACCACCTTTGCGTCTCTGTGGGGACAATGCAGGAATGATTGCTTATGCGAGCGTCAGTGAGTGGAATAAAGGGAATCTTGCAACATTGAGCTTGAATGCTAAGCCAAGTCTGGCATTTGACACAATGGAAGAATAAATATGATAGGAAAAAGTTTTAGGGATGGGGCTAAGGCAGCGATGCCAACGGCTCTTGGGTATGTTAGTATTGGACTAGCTTGTGGAATTATTGGTGCTTCTTATGTCAGTCCTCTTGAAATGACACTCATGAGCAGTTTAGTCTATGCAGGAAGTGCTCAGTTTGCTATGCTAGCACTTCTTGCGATTCACGCCCCGGTAACAGCTATTGCTCTGACAGTTTTTTTAATCAATTTGCGTCTATTTTTGCTAGGTCTTCATACATCTACTTTTTTTCGGCATGCAAGTCTCTTGCAAAATATTGGTATCGGAATACTCTTGACAGATGAAACATACGGCGTTTTACTAAGTGAGCACGTCCATACAAAATATATTTCGCTTCAATGGATGTACGGCAATAACATTACGAGCTATCTCGCTTGGTTCGTCGGATCTGTAGTCGGAACGACATTAGGAAGCCTTTTGCCAAATCCAGAAATGTTTGGCTTGGATTTTGCGCTGGTGGGTATGTTTATTGGGATTTTTTCTTCCCAATTTTTAGTGATGTTACACAAAACAAAATTTCAAAAACTATTAGTGATGTTGTCTGTGGTAGCGTTATCGTTCTATGCTTTAAGCATGCTTGTTTCTTCGTCTTTAGCTGTTTTAATGTCGACCTTATTAGGCTGTGCTGCGGGGGTAATGCTAGATGATAAATAATTATATATTTGTCGCCATTCTTCTCTCAGCCTTGGTGACGTGGCTAGCGCGGGTGACTCCTTTTATCTTGGTAAAATATCGCGGCTTACCTAAAGTTGTAGAACGATTTTTACAGTATTTACCAGTCTCTATTATTTTTGCATTGATTTTATCCAGCCTTACAAATGGGAAGATAGGACAGTTGCCAACCTTTAAATGGCTAGATTTAATAGCTGTTTTTCCAACAATTTATATTGCTTTTCGCTATCGTAACTTAGTGGTAACTGTGATTTTTGGTGTGGTATTGGTGGCTGGTTTGCGATTCATCTTTTAAATTTATAGAAATAACTCTGTCTTAGGAAATCACTAAGGCGGAGTTTTAGTTAAAAATGACCGTTTAAGACCTAAAACAGACCATTCAGGATTTTAATGAGTTTTTTATTTAGATTGGGTACAATGAGAGTTTGTTGTAAAGTAGATTTGCGGTTATTATTTTCATTTCCAAAGGGGCTTTTTCCGAGTCTGCCAAAAGCAGTATTGAGACTTACTTTGCAAACTCTATCTATAACCTCAAGTTAGTGCTTTGAGCAATTATCTACTTCATTAAGAATTTTGGGTATCAAAAAGTAAGGCAGGGATGATATTTTCCCTGCCTTTTACAAGTTATTGTTTTCCCAACAAATGTAGTGATTGGAAAAGCACTTTTGATTTTAATCAATTAGAGTTCCTTGGAACAATTGATTAGGAATAGGTGCCACCCATCACAGCTATCTGTTAGTTTTCTTTTTTGTCTAATTTCTTGCCTAACTCAATAATGTATTGTTTCATATCGTCTTTGACTTGAGGATGTTTGAGGGCATAGTCAATAGATGTTTTCATAAAGCCAAATTTGTCGCCGACATCATAACGGTCACCTGTGAATTCACGAGCGAATACTCTTTGTGTTTTGTTGAGAGTATCAATAGCATCTGTCAGCTGGATTTCATTTCCGGCACCTGGCTTTTGTGTTTCCAAGATGGAGAAGATTTCAGGCGTCAGTAGGTAGCGTCCGATAATGGCGAGATCACTTGGTGCGTCTTCTGGTTTTGGCTTTTCAACGAAAGTTTCAACGCTGTAGAGTCCATTTACTCCTTCACCTTGTGGATCAATAACGCCATAAGAAGAAACTTCGTCGTGTGGCACTTTCATGACAGCAATAGTTGAAGCGTGTGTTTCCTCGTAATCGTTCATCAATTGTTTGGTAAGTGGTACTGCTTTGTCATTTGTAATGTCCATTAGGTCATCGCCTAGCATGACAACGAAAGGTTCGTTACCAACGAAAGCCTTAGCTTGCAAAACAGCATCGCCAAGCCCTCGTGGATGGCTTTGACGAATGAAATGAAGACCGATACCAGTCGTTTCATCTACGAGTTTTAAAAGATCAGATTTACCTTTTTCTTTGAGGTTGTACTCCAATTCAAAATTTGAATCAAAGTGGTCTTCAATAGAGCGTTTGGATTTACCTGTTACAACCAGAATGTCTTTGATACCGGATTTTAACGCTTCTTCAACGATAAATTGAATAGTTGGTTTGTCAACAATAGGCAGCATTTCTTTTGCGAGTGCTTTTGTGGCTGGTAGGAAACGAGTTCCAAGTCCAGCAGCAGGAATGACTGCTTTTCTTACTTTTGTCATAGAACGACTCCTTATTTAATGTGGCTAATCACGACCATTCGTTCTCAGCTTTGAATTCATTATTCATTATATCATAAATGGCATCTTTTATGTTAAGGTTTTCATAAATGACATGATAAATGGCTTGGGTGATAGGCATGTAGACGTCTAACTCTTGTGCGAGTTCATAGGCCGCTTTGGTAGTGGAAATGCCTTCGATAACCATGCCCATGTTAGCTTCGATATCTTCTAGCTTTTCACCGCGACCAAGAGCGTCACCAGCGCGCCAATTGCGTGAGTGAACGGAGGTCCCTGTGACAATTAAATCTCCTACTCCTGATAACCCGCTATATGTCAAGGGGCTGGCACCAAGTTTGACGCCGAGACGGGTGATTTCTGCTAAGCCACGCGTGATAATAGCGGCTTTTGCATTGTCACCATAACCGAGACCGTGAAGAGCCCCTGCTCCGACCGCAATGATGTTTTTTAGGGCTCCAGCCGTTTCCACACCGATGACATCTGTATTAGTATACAAGCGGAAGTAGTGATTGCTGAAAAGATTTTGGACATATTTAGCTGTTTTTAAATCTTTTGAAGCTGCTGTGATGAGAGTAATGTCGCGAACGATAGTTTCCTCAGCATGGCTGGGACCAGAGACGACGACGATTTCGCTACGGAATTGTTCAGGCAATTCTTCCTCTAAAATCATGGAAAGTCGCTTATGGGTATCAGGCTCCAGACCTTTTGAAGCGTGCATGACTTTAACTGGATGATCAAGCACCTCGGCGACTTGTTTGGCTACAAGACGTGTAACCTTGGTTGGAACGACGAAAAGGATAGCATCCACGCCATCAAGGGTTTCTTTTAAGTCGTAATACGCTGTGATCTTTTCATCAAGAACAATATCTTTAAAATACCGTTTGTTAGTGTGGTGCTCGTTGATTTCAGTAATTTGTTCGGCAATATTGCCCCAAATACGAACTTCATGTCCGTTGTCATTTAATACTTGTGCCAAGGCAGTACCCCATGAACCAGGGCCTAAAACAGCAACTGTTTGTTTTTCCATGTTCTTCTCCTTATAGAGTTTTCTAATTTCATTTTACCATAGAAAGCGATAAATTTCTTGTTTAGTAGCAGCTTGTTTTTATAAGTTATTATTTTATAAGAATAAAGTCTGATTAAAGTGCATAAAAAGAGTGTAATGAGGCAGGAGTTGCGGCTAGTATAAAAACTATTTATCACGACCTTTAAAAAAATCAATTGGACGACTAGCTGAGGAAGTGGTAAGCTTGTGTATATCAATGAGGAGGGAATCGTATGAGCAGACCGATAGTTGGAGTGACCGCTAATCTTTGTCCTGTTGATAAGGAAGGTAAAAATATTCACTCGTCCGTTTCTAGTAAATTTGCTGAGAGTATCAGAATCGCTGGCGGATTGCCTATGATTATCCCTGTTGGTGACAAAAATTTGGTGAGGGATTATGTTGAAAGTATTGATAAATTGATTTTGTCTGGCGGACAACATGTGCACCCCACTTTTTACGGAGAAAAGCAGACGATTGAGAGTGATGATTACAATATGGTGCGAGACGAGTTTGAGCTGGCTCTGTTAGCAGAAACTATTCGACAGGAAAAACCAATTATGGCGATTTGTCGAGGTTTGCAGCTAGTCAATGTTGCTTTTGGTGGAACGCTGAATCAGCATATTGACAACCATTGGCAGGGCTTACCTTTTGGAACTTCTCACTCTATTCAAACTGAGAAAGGCAGCATTGTTGAAGAACTATTCGGTCGTGCTAGTCAGATTAACTCTGTCCACCGACAAAGTATTAAAGATTTGGCGCCGAATTTTCGCGCAACAGCTTTTGATCCTAGGGATAAAACCATTGAAGCGATTGAGTCGCTAGATGATAGTCGGATCATCGGGCTTCAATGGCACCCAGAGTTTTTAGTCAATGAAGAAAAAGGAAATCTAGAACTTTTCCAGTATCTTTTGCAGAAATTGTAAATTTAAAATGCAGCTTAAGCTTCATTTAAGAAAATCATTTTATAATAACATCATCAAATGAAGACCTCCTAACTTTGTTTGATAGAAATCCTAAACTTTTTCATAATAATCTCCCTATAAGGGCCACCAAAGAGGTGGTCTTTTTTCTACCATTTGTCAAGCAATTCAATGTTTTTCAGTC
>NZ_KV841588.1:0-89702 GCF_001839535.1 Streptococcus sp. HMSC36C04
AAACTATTCAAATAATTAAAAAAATTTTAAATAGGTAAAACCTGAGATATATTCTCATAATTCTATCATCATCACTCTCATAAAAATGCAAACTGAGAATATAATATATAGAAAGGTTCTCAAATTAAAAATCAGAAGTTCTACTAATGTGTACTTCTGTTTTTTTGGCTTTACATCAACTTTTTATTATATTTTAGTCAATTATTCATCATAAAAAACAATCTTGTGTCAAATTTGCCCCACACTTTCCTATGAAGTTATAGCACTTGTAATCCCAATAGATCTTTATCTGTATAAAAACGACTCTCACATTAACTTTTCGTTTTAGAGCTGAAAGAATAGGCTTTATTTGAACTTTTCTCAATTTGAGTGTTATTTTTCTGCTAAAATTGAGAAAATTAGGACTTGAGATTCAAAACCTGACGATTACTAGCATATTGTGAAAAATTTTGTTAAGATAGAAAGCAATTAGGAGGAAATCATGGATTTAGTAGAAATTAGAAAAGAAATTGATCAAATAGATGCAGATTTGATTGCCTTACTAGAGAAAAGAATGGCTTTGGTGAGTCAAGTTGCTCTCTATAAACGTCAGACTGGAAAAGCTGTATTAGACACTCAGCGAGAACAAGTAATTTTAGAGAAAATTGCAAATAGTGTACATGAAAAACAGTACGAAGAAAGCATTGTTCAGACTTTTTCTGATATTTTGAAACATTCGCGTGCTTATCAAGACCAACACGTCTAATAATGAGGGCGATAAAATGAAAAAGGTAGATAGCGTAGAATGGCTTGATATTGGAAAGCGAACAGTGGCTATTACAGTGTTATCCATTTTTATAGGTCTAGTAGTTGGGATTATTGATGCGATATTTGGGCGAACCCTTATCTTTTTAAGCGATATTCGTTCTATGTATCCACTCTATTTGATTCCTTTTTTAGCTGTTGCGGGATTAGGGATTGTATTTCTTTATCAAAAGTATGGTGGAAGCAGTAGCAAAGGGATGACCTTGATTTTTGATGTAGGACATGGTGTAGAGGAACATATCCCAAAGCGCTTAATTCCTTTGGTTATATTGACAACTTGGATGACGCACCTTTTTGGTGGCTCAGCTGGTCGAGAAGGAGTAGCAGTACAATTAGGAGCAACAGTTTCTCATCGGTTTGGCAAGAAATTTTCTATCCCCAACACTTCAAAAATCTTTTTAGTCGCAGGAATGGCTGCTGGTTTTGCTGGACTGTTTCAAACACCGCTGGCGGCAATTTTGTTTGCAATGGAAGTCTTGGTTGTAGGAACCATGCAACTGACGGCTCTGTATCCTGCAATGATTGCTTCCTTTGTTGCTTCTTGGACATCGCATGCGTTAGGGCTTGAAAAGTTTGTACAACCAATTTCTGTGCATCTGGTATTGTCACCGACGCTTCTTATCAAATTAGTGTTTCTCGGAGTTCTATTTGGACTTTGCGGCAATTTATTTGCTTATGCTCTCTCATGGAGCAAAAAGAAAGCAGCAATTATTTTTCCAAATCCCTACAAACGGATTGTGGTGATGGGAGTTGTCTTGAGCATTGTTTTTTTACTGTTGGATAAAGGACGATACTCAGGGCTTGGAACAAATTTGATTGCAGCCAGTTTTGCTGGTCAGCCCGTCTATGTATATGATTGGCTCTTCAAATTACTTCTGACAGTTTTGACATTAGCTGCTGGCTTTCAAGGCGGAGAAGTGACACCGCTTTTTGCAATTGGTGCAAGCTTAGGTGTGTTGCTAGCGGGTTTATTTGGACTTCCAGTTGGTTTGGTTGCTGCACTAGGTTATGCTGCTGTTTTTGGAAGTGCAACATCTACTTTTTTAGGACCTATTCTAATCGGCTGTGAAGTATTTGGCTTTACTAATTTCCCCTATTTTTTCATAGTGTGTGCGGTGGCGTTTTCTCTATATCGTCAGCATTCGATTTATGGAGCTCAAAAAATTCGATATTAAAGCATGTTCTCCTGCGAGGTTTTGACTTGTAGGAGATTTTTATTTTGTGTTATACTAGAAAAAGCAATATTAGAAAAGGGAAATCATGACAAAAGCAGATACTATTTTTAAAGAAAATATTCGAAAAATCTTGACTGAAGGTGTTTTTTCTGAAAATGCTCGCCCTCGTTATAAAAACGGGAAAGTGGCTAACTCTAAGTATATCACCGGTTCTTTTGCTGAATACGACTTGAGCAAGGGAGAATTTCCTATTACAACGCTTCGCCCAATTGCTATCAAATCAGCAATCAAAGAGGTGCTCTGGATTTACCAAGACCAATCCAATAGCTTAGATATTTTAGAAGAAAAGTACAATGTTCATTATTGGAATGATTGGGAAGTGGGAGATACTCGCACGATTGGCTTACGCTATGGCGCTGTTGTTAAGAAACATGATATTATCAATAAAATCTTGAAACAGCTAGAAATCAATCCTTGGAATCGACGAAATATTATCTCGCTTTGGGATTACGAAGCATTTGAGGAAACAGAAGGTCTATTGCCTTGTGCTTTTCAGACCATGTTTGACGTACGCCGTGTAGACGGTGACATTTATCTGGATGTAACTCTGACACAACGCTCAAATGATATGTTGGTAGCTCATCACATCAATGCCATGCAGTATGTAGCATTGCAAATGATGATTGCCAAGCATTTTGGCTGGAAAGTTGGTAAATTATTTTATTTTGTCAACAATTTGCATATTTATGATAATCAATTTGAACAAGCTGAAGAATTACTTCGACGTGAACCAACTAACTGTACGCCACGCTTGGTTTTAAATGTTCCAGACGGAACCAACTTTTTTGATATTAAAGCAGAATATTTTGAATTAGTTGATTATGATCCTGTTAAGCCGCAGTTGAAATTTGATTTAGCGATTTGAGAATGAAGTAATTTTCAGATTTTCAAAATCTAAAAAATAAAGGGCTGTATCTAACTATTTTCACCAGACATCATAAAAGAATGGATTTCTTGTGCGATATAAATTAGTGTTGATTTGATAGTTAAAGTCAGCCTTTTTTTGTGAAATTTGATAAAATAGAAATATCAATTCAAAGGATGAGGAAATGATAAAGAAAATTGTAGCTATTTGGGCGCAAGATGAGAATGGCTTGATTGGGCGAAACAACACATTGCCCTGGCATTTACCAGCTGATCTCAAGCATTTTAAAGAAATGACAACTGGGCAGGCTATTTTAATGGGGCGAGTGACATTTGATGGGATGAACCGCAGAGTATTGCCCAATCGCACGACAATTATTTTGACGAGAGACAAATCATATCAAGCAGAGAATGAGCGAGTTCTGGTGTTTCATGATGTTGACTCGGTTATGAAATGGTATGAGACTCAGGAAAAAACTCTTTATATTATCGGCGGCGGTCAGATTTTTTCTGCGTTCGAGCCCTTAATAGATGAATTAGTTATTACCCGTATTCATGCTAGTGTACAAGGTGATACTTATTTCCCGAAAGATTTTGATATGACGAAATTTCAGGAGTTGTCTCATCAGTTTCATGCCAAAGATGAAAAGAATGAGTATGACTTTACTGTCACAACTTTTCAGAGAAAGGAGTCGTAATGGAACGTAGTATTTTCGGATTTTTTACGGCTCTTTTGTGTGTCGTTTGTGTTATGGCGGCAACGCAAGCTTTTCGTAAAAAACGGTATGGATTGTCAGTGCTCTTTTGGCTGAATGCTTTTACAAATTTAGTGAATAGTATTCATGCTTTTTATATGACCTTATTTAAATGAGAAACAGAATAAACAACGAATAGAATTGGAGTGAAAAATGCCTACAAATCGTACGAACGAAATGATGGTTTATTGTTCTTTTTGTGGTAAAAGCCAAGAAGAAGTGCAAAAGATTATCGCAGGAAATAATGCCTTTATTTGTAATGAATGTGTGGAATTAGCACAAGAAATCATCAGAGAGGAACTAGCAGAAGAAGTGCTAGCAGACTTGTCAGAAGTGCCAAAACCACAAGAACTACTCAATATTTTGAATCACTATGTGATTGGACAAGACCGTGCTAAGCGTGCTTTGGCTGTGGCTGTCTACAATCACTATAAACGCATCAATTTTCATGATAATCGTGAAGATGAGGAAGATGTCGAATTGCAGAAATCCAATATCCTTATGATTGGTCCAACTGGTTCTGGCAAGACCTTCCTCGCTCAAACTTTAGCAAAAAGTCTGAATGTTCCTTTTGCGATTGCAGATGCGACAGCTTTGACAGAAGCTGGGTATGTCGGAGAAGATGTTGAAAATATTCTCTTGAAACTCTTGCAAGCAGCAGATTTCAATATTGAGCGTGCTGAACGTGGTATCATCTATGTAGATGAGATTGACAAAATTGCGAAGAAAAGCGAAAATGTCTCTATTACTCGTGATGTGTCTGGTGAAGGTGTTCAGCAAGCACTCCTCAAGATTATTGAAGGAACTGTAGCCAGCGTACCTCCGCAAGGCGGTCGCAAGCATCCTCAACAAGAGATGATTCAAGTAGATACGAAAAATATTCTCTTTATCGTTGGTGGTGCATTTGACGGTATTGAAGAAATTGTCAAACAACGTCTAGGCGAAAAAATTATCGGTTTTGGTCAAAACAACAAGGCCATTGATGAAACTAGTTCTTATATGCAAGAAATCATCTCTGAAGATATTCAAAAATTTGGCTTGATTCCTGAATTGATTGGTCGTTTGCCTGTGTTTGCAGCGCTTGAGCCTTTAACAGTTGATGATTTGGTGCGAATCCTTCGCGAACCAAAGAATGCTTTAGTGAAGCAATATCAGACTCTTCTTTCTTATGATGATGTCAAATTGGAGTTTGATGATGATGCTCTTCAGGAAATCGCTAACAAGGCCATTGAACGCAAGACAGGTGCGCGTGGATTACGTTCGATTATCGAGGAAACTATGATGGATGTCATGTTTGAAGTTCCAAGTCAAGAAAATGTGAAGCTGGTACGGATTACCAAGGAAGCAGTTGACGGAACGGATAAGCCGATTTTAGAAACAGCATAAAGAGGTGTGCAATGGAAATTAACACACACAATGCAGAAATTTTGCTAAGTGCAGCCAACAAATCTCATTATCCGCAAGACGAGATTCCTGAAATTGCCCTTGCAGGACGATCCAATGTTGGAAAATCTTCCTTTATCAATACATTGTTAAATCGAAAAAATTTAGCTCGAACTTCTGGTAAACCAGGAAAAACGCAACTGCTTAATTTTTTCAACATTGATGATAAGCTCCGCTTTGTGGATGTCCCAGGCTATGGTTATGCTAAAGTTTCTAAAACAGAACGAGCGAAGTGGGGCAAGATGATCGAGGAATATCTGACGAGCAGGGAAAATCTTAGAGCAGTTGTCAGTCTAGTGGACGTTCGCCATGAGCCAAGTACAGACGACGTACAAATGTACGAATTTCTCAAATATTATGAAATACCAGTCATTGTCGTAGCCACGAAAGCTGACAAAGTTCCACGCGGCAAATGGAACAAGTATGAATCAGTCATTAAGAAAAAGTTAGATTTTGATAAAAATGATGATTTTATTATTTTTTCATCTGTTAATAAAGATGGTTTAGATGCAGCTTGGGATGCGATTTTGGAAAAAATTTAGGAATTGAAGAAAAACTGAGAATCATTTTCTCGGTTTTTTATAATGAATCTGTCACTAAATTGTAACTAAGAACTGGGAATTTTATGTTATAATCAAAATATATTATACTGGAGAAATAAGCTATGAGAAAGAAAAAATTGAAAAAAGGAATTTTAACAGTTCTAGCTTTGGTGACCGCTGCTTTATTGGTTAGTGCAGTTTTGTCCAAGCAAGTTCACCCAGCTAGTGCCAATGACGAGACTTACCAACGTCCGTTGACCCAAACAGAAGTGTTTATTTCACAAATTGGTGAGACTGCTCGTCAATTGGGACAAGAGAATGATTTGTATGCTTCGGTTATGATTGCACAAGCCATTCTGGAAAGCAATTCTGGACGTTCCGCTTTGTCAGCCGCTCCTCATCATAATTTATTTGGCATCAAAGGACAGTATGCTGGTCAGTCAGCCACAATGCCTACACTAGAAGATGATGGACAAGGAAATAGTTATAATGTCAATGCAGAATTTAGATCCTATCCAAGTTATGTTGAATCTTTACAAGACTATGTGGCGATTTTAAAACATAGCCGCTACACTTATGCTTGGAAGAGTAATACGACTAGCTATATGAATGCGACTGCTGCTTTAACAGGTGTCTATGCAACGGATACAAGCTATAATGTTAAGTTGAATAATTTGATTCAACAATATAATTTGACACAATACGATGTACCAAATGTGCAAGCAACCAATGTTGCAACAACTAACAAAGTCTACAATCCTTATCGCCAACAATACACAACACAAGAAGTGTTAGATTTGGATGTTGCTTGGGCAAATCGTCATCAATAATATTTTATTTGAAAGAAATTTAGTAGGAGAGAGCGACATCGTTCTTCTCCTTTTTATCTGGAATTCATCTAACAAAAATTCTCCTATAAAAATAATTGTATCCGCTAACAAATCACAGAGAAGGCTAGATTATGATAAAATAGAACTAGTTTTGTGTAGGAAAAGAGATTTCATGAAAGA
The DNA here is from genome assembly GCF_001839535.1 of Streptococcus sp. HMSC36C04. Classification (NCBI taxonomy): domain Bacteria; kingdom Bacillati; phylum Bacillota; class Bacilli; order Lactobacillales; family Streptococcaceae; genus Streptococcus; species Streptococcus sp. HMSC36C04. Next base: position 6,654 of record NZ_KV841588.1, read on the forward strand.
TTTATTTAAATATTTTAAAGGTTATATCAAGGAATCCTTGTTGGGGCCACTTTTTAAATTATTAGAAGCTAGTTTTGAACTATTGGTGCCAATTTTGATTGCAACAATTGTGGACCAAACAATCCCTAAAAAAGATAGTGTGCATCTTTATACCATGGTCTTTTTGTTGGTTGTCCTAGCATCATTTGGTGTTGTTGTGGCGGTTATTGCTCAATATTATTCTTCAAAAGCAGCGGTAGGATTTACACGTCAATTAACTAAAGATTTATATCAAAAAATCATGCGTTTGCCAAAAGCTAGTCGAGATAGCTTGACGACATCTAGTCTGGTCACTCGTTTAACAAGTGATACTTATCAAATTCAGACTGGTATCAATCAATTTCTTCGTCTTTTTTTGCGCGCGCCGATTATTGTTTTTGGCTCAATAATCATGGCATTTTTGATTAGTCCAAGTATTACAGTCTGGTTTTTACTCATGGTTGTCATCCTAACGGGCATTATCTATATCATGTCACGCTTGGTGAATCCGCTTTACGCTAAAATTCGCCAGATTACAGATAAAATTGTCAATATGACACGCCAGCAACTGCAAGGTATGCGTGTTATCTGTGCCTTTGGGCAAACAAATAAAGAAATTCATGAGTTTAGAGATACCAATGAAATTTATAAGACCTGGCAGATAAAAACAGGAGTTTGGTCTAGCTTGATGAGCCCGTTGACTTTTTTAGTGGTAAATAGCACGTTAGTCATGGTTATTTGGCATGGGAATCTAGTTATTGGACAGGATTTGCTGACGCAAGGGAAATTAGTCGCTTTAGTCAATTACCTTTTGCAAATTTTGATAGAACTGTTGAAACTAGCTATGCTCGTCACTTCTTTGAACCAAAGTTACATCAGCGCTGGACGAATCCAAGAGGTTTTTGAACAGGAAGAGGAAGATGTACTAGCAGAACTGTCAATACGGCATTCTGTTGGTGCTCAATCTATTTCTGCCGAAAATGTTACCTTTACCTATCCACAAGCTGCTAGTCCAGCTTTGGAAAATATTTCGTTTGACGTACTATCTGGTCAGACTTTGGGAGTGATTGGTGGAACAGGCTCAGGAAAATCAACCTTGGTGCAGCTCTTAGCGCATTTGTATACGATTGATACTGGTCAGTTGGCTATTTTCAAAAATGGTCGAAGCCCTCGAAATCTTAAAGAATGGCGCACTTGGATGAGTTTGGTGCCACAAAAAGCAGAATTGTTCCGCGGAACGATTCGCTCAAATTTATTGCTGGGTTTGGAAGACAAGGTGACGGATGAACAACTTTGGTGGGCTCTTGATATTGCGCAGGCTAGTGACTTTGTACAGGAAAAAGAAGGTCAGCTAGATGCAGTAGTAGAAGCTTTTGGTCGGAATTTTTCCGGTGGTCAACGCCAACGGTTGACGATTGCGCGCGCTATTTTACAAAAAGCACCTTTTCTGGTGCTGGATGATTCCACTTCGGCACTTGATTATTTAACAGAAGCTAAACTATTGCAAGCGATTAAAGAGCAGTTAAAGAACACAAGTTTGATTTTAATTTCACAGCGAACCAATAGCTTGCGTGCAGCTGATCAGATACTTGTCTTGGACAAGGGTCGGCAGGTCGCTCTTGGCAAACATGAAGATTTGCTTCAAACGAGCGCTATTTATCGAGAAATTCATCTCTCACAACATAGTAAGGAGGAAAAGCATGAAAACGAGGTATTCTAAAAGTGGTCTGAAACGCCTTGCAAGTGATTTGTTGCAACAGCGCTGGCTTTTCCTACTAGCTACAATTGGAACAATTGTTCAGGTTGCTTTGACCATTTATTTGCCAATTTTGATTGGGAATGCAGTTGATAGTGTTCTACTTCCTGATGCAAGTCAGCATTTGCTTCCAATTCTCTCGAAAATGGGTATGGTGATTGTTGCCAATACAGCGATTCAATGGCTCAATCCTTTAATCTATAATCAGTTGATTTATAGTTATAGTCAGAAACTTCGGGACGCAGTTATTCAAAAAATTCATCGACTTCCCTTGGCTTATCTTGATCATCAAGGGAGTGGTGATTTAGTGAGTCGCTTGACGACGGACGTGGAGCAGTTAAATAATGGTCTGCTCATGGTCTTCAATCAGTTTTTTGTAGGCGTGTTGACTATTCTTGTAACGATTGTAACAATGGCAAGGATTGACTTTTTCATGATGATATTAGTCTTGCTTTTAACTCCCTTATCTATGCTGATTGCGCGTTTTATTGCCCGTAAAAGTTACAAGCTGTTTCAAAAACAAACAACAGCTCGAGGGCTGCAGACGCAGCTCATTGAAGAAAGTTTCTCTCAAGAAAGTTTGATTCACAGTTTCAATGCCCAAGAGCAATTCATTACGGATTTTACAAAGGGCAATGAGAACTATGCGGACTATTCTCAGGATGCTATCTTTTATTCCTCTACTGTCAATCCAGCGACGCGCTTCGTGAATGCTCTTATTTATGCCATTGTTGTTGGATTTGGTGCGGTTCGTATCATTAATGGCTCTAGTTTCACAGTTGGACAATTAGTGACATTCTTAAATTATGTCAACCAATACACCAAACCATTCAACGATATTTCGTCTGTTATGGCTGAATTACAAAGTGCCCTTGCTTGTGCAGAGCGCCTGTACATGATTTTAGATGAAAAAGAAGTTGTAGAAACTGGAAAAGAAGAACTCACGAGTGAAGCAGTACAGGGTGCGGTTCATTTTGAGCACGTCCGTTTTGGTTATGAAAAAGATAAACCCTTGATTCACGATTTAAACATGACCGTTCCAGCAGGAAGCAAAGTTGCTATTGTCGGGCCAACTGGTGCTGGAAAATCGACTTTAATCAATCTCCTCATGCGTTTTTATAATGTAGATGCGGGTAAGATTAAGTTAGACGACAGAGATATTACAGATTACACCAGAGTTTCATTTCGCCAGCAGTTTGGTATGGTTTTACAAGAAACATGGCTGAAGACGGGGACAATTCATGAAAATATTGCTTTTGGGCGACCAGAGGCTAGCCGAGAAGAAGTAATTGCAGCAGCTAAAGCTGCTAATGCTCATTTCTTTATTCAGCAATTGCCACATGGCTATGATACTTATCTAGCAGATGCAGGAGATTCTTTGTCACAAGGACAACGGCAGTTATTGACCATTGCGCGTGTTTTTCTAGCGGTTCCTAAAATCCTGATTTTGGATGAAGCAACCTCCTCTATTGATACGCGGACTGAAGTACTCATTCAAGAGGCTTTTAATAAGCTCATGGTAGGGCGAACCAGTTTTATCATTGCTCATCGCTTGTCTACCATTCAGAATGCAGATATCATTTTAGTGTTGGTTGACGGAGATATTGTGGAATATGGCAGTCATCAAGAGCTGATGCAAGCACAAGGCGTTTATTACCAAATGCAGACAGCTCAAGGGAACTTGGCTGTTTAAGATCGACTAGGAGAACAAACTTATAGCTGTTCTTTGCGGACCAGCTCTATTCCTGTCTCAGTCAAGCGATAGATTTTCTGACAAACTTCTTTGAGAAAGGTGCGGTCATGTGAAACGGTAATGATAGCGCCGTTATAATCTGTAAAAAGTTTTCGTACTTGTGGCTGAGAAGTGGGAGAAAAGTTGCGTGTCGGCTCATCTAGCAACAAGACATTTGCTTGATCTAATACCATTTTTAGAAGCAGTAATTTAGCTTTTTGTCCACCAGATAGCTGGGAAATAGAATGTTGCACTTCATTGCGCGTGAATTGCAGACTGGCTAGGTGGGTGAGGATTTTTTCTCGCTCAATACCCTCTCTTGTGGATGTTAGAAAATCTATTGGAGAATCGACTTCGTTTAAACTATCAGGATAGTTTTGAGGCATATATCCTAGTGTAATGCCTCTCTTTTCTTTCAGTAGATGTCGCAGTTCTTTGAGAAAAGTAGATTTACCGACACCATTTTTACCAATAATCCCAATCTTTTCCTGCCCTAAGAGTTCAAAATTTATATTTTGGGCTAAAGTGCGCTCTCCTACCTTCAAACACATTTGCTCGAGAGTGACTACTCTTTTTGTAGATGGCAGAGGAGTGATAGCAGGAAATTTCAGATTGATAGCATCTGCCTGTATTGGCAATTCTGTCAGTTCAGACGCTTCTCTCTCAAATCGTTTGCCTTGCGAGAGGACATTTTTCATTTTTTTAGCCACTAATCTCCCAGCCGTGCTATCATGAGTGTTGCGCAGCACGTGCTCCACACTTTGTTTGACACGGCGATGTTTTTCCATTGTTTTTTGATATTCTTCTCGTTCTTTTTTTGCATCTTTAGTTTGCTTTTCAAATGCGATCTGTCTTTGCTGGCTGTAATTTTCATAATCAAGATTCTGTACGGTCGTCCGAGCTTTTTGCTTTTTCTTAACCAATTCCAAATGCACGATTTTTGTTGCTGCATGACTTAAAAGACTTTCATCATGTGAAACAAACATGACTGTTTGAGGTGTATTTTGCAAAAAATTCTCCAGCCAAATCATAGTATCGATGTCTAAATCATTAGAAGGTTCATCTAAAAAGAGAATGTCCCAATTTGTAGAGAGGATTTTTAAAAGCTGCACTTTTAATGTTTCACCACCGGATAAAGTGGCTATTGTTTGCTGACTAGTAAAACGTTCGCTATCAAAATGTAATTCTTGAGCAAAGCGGTAAAGTTTGCTGTAATCTAAGTCTACGTTCAAATCGCCAAAGAAGTAGTCGTTGAGGGAGAGCCTTCTTTCATTTTCAGGCAAAGTTTGCGGCAAATAAGCATAATGACTATAGCTTTTCTGAATCTCTCCGGTATAGCTAATATAATCTGAAACAAATCTTTCATCCATAAGTAGTTTTAGAAGGGTTGATTTTCCATTTCCTTCTTCTCCGATAATGCCGGCTTTATCGCCTGCATTGACAGTAAGTGATAAATCGCTAACTAAGTCTTTCAAATCTTTTAAATGGGTAATAGTTAAATGTCGAATTTGTAGCATACAAGTCTCCTTTTGATGTTCATTGTCATTTTAGAGCTAAGAAAAACAGCCCTATTTATCTAGTAGAGCTGTTCTTGTTTTTGGATTGCCAACAAACATTGCAAAACAGAGTAGTTTGCAACGACTATATTTATCATTGAGAAGTTTGAAAAAATTTTCTTTTATGAAAAATAGGCAAGAGCATAACAAAAAATCTACTAGATAAAGTTTCCTTTAAGCAATAGATTTCTTGTACATAGACTCCTTACCTCCAAATTTTACTGATTTTAGTGTAGCAAAAAAGGCGTTAAATGTCAAAAGAGTATCGAGAAAAAAGTTTGTCACCAACAATAAATTGAATATAAATACAAAAAAGAATTTGGGACAAAAAGATTTCAATTTTTAAAAATCTTAATTATTAAGCCCTTCTAATCTATAATTAAATGCGAAAAGCGAATAAAGCAGAATTCTGATTACCAGAAAACTAGTTTTGTTCGCTTTTTATATTTGAGGTTGGACTTTTGTCCCATCCTCTAAAGTAGTATTACACATTCAAGACTTTGTCCAAGAAGTCTTTGAGGCGTGGGTGTTGTGGATTGTCAAAGATTTGGTCGGGTTTGCCGTCTTCTAAGAATTCTCCGTCAGCTGTAAAGATGACACGGTTGGCTACTTGACGAGCAAATCCCATTTCATGAGTCACGATAATCATGGTCATGCCTTGCTTGGCCAATTCTTTCATAACATTGAGAACATCTCCGACCATTTCGGGGTCAAGAGCGGAAGTAGGTTCGTCAAAGAGCATAATATCAGGATTCATAGCAAGTCCACGTGCAATCGCCACACGTTGTTTTTGTCCACCTGAGAGACTGTCTGGCATGGCATCAGCTTTATCAGAGAGCCCGACTTTTTCTAATAGCTCCATACCAAGCTTTTCTGCTTCGGCTTGTGTCATTCGCTTGTGCTCGACAGGAGCAAAGGTGATATTTTCCAAAACTGTCATGTGAGGGAAGAGATTGAAGTGTTGGAAAACCATGCCGATATTTTCACGAACCAAGTCGACATCTGTTTTTTTGTCAGTTAGGTCGAAACCGTCCACGGTAATAGAGCCGCTTGTAACTTCTTCAAGCAGGTTTAGGCTACGTAGAAAAGTTGATTTTCCAGAGCCAGAGGGGCCGATGATGCAGACCACATCTCCTTCATAGAATTTTGTTGTGATTCCTTTTAGGACTTCATTTTCCCCATAGTATTTATGCAAATCATTGACATCAATTTTTAATTTAGCCATTATTTAATCCTCTTTTCTAAGCGTTTTGCAAGTCTCGTTAAAAGAGTGATGATAATCAAGTAAAAGACTGCTAGGATAGCATACATTTTGAAGCTTTGATAGTTACGAGCAATGATGATTTTACCTGTTTGGAAAAGTTCAACAAGACCGATAGCAGAGACGATTGTAGTATCTTTCAAAGCAATAACAAACTGATTGACGAAGTTTGGTAACATGATTTTTGTTGCTTGTGGCAAAATAATCTTTCTCATGGTTTTTGAGTAAGAAATACCAAGACTTCGACTGGCTTCCATTTGTCCAGTTGGAACAGCTTGAATCCCACCACGGACAATTTCTGCAATATAAGCACCTGCATTGAGAGAAAGAGCAATTGTACCAGCTACAAAATCGTTAATCGGACTTTGATGCCCTGTCATTGATTCAATGAGATTTGGAATGCCCCAGAAGATAAAGGCTGCGAGAATCATAAGTGGGATTCCACGGATGACATCCACGAAGATTTCTGAGATGACGCGGAGGGCTTTGACGGGACTCACGCTAAACATTCCAAAGATGATGCCGATGACCATAGCAATAGCAAATGACAGAAGCGCAAGAGCAATGGTGATACCAAGTCCGCTTAACAATTGTTTATAGTTGTTTTGGAGAAGCCCCCAAATGGTTGTTTCATCAACTGTACTGTCTGAAGAGCTAGAAGCAGAGCTGGTCTTTTTCAAATATTTATCAAGAATTTTTTGATATTGACCGTTCTTTTTAATATTTGCCAAACCATTGTTAAACATTTGGATCAATTCAGGATTACTACCTTTTTTCACTGCAAAAGCAGTATCTCCGATAGGGGTTCCCTTGATTGGAGTTTTTAGTTTTTGACCTTGACTAATGGAATATTTGACAACAGGTTCATCGTCCATAACGGCGTCCACAGAGCCAGAGTTTAAACTGTCATACATAGAAGAAGCGTCAGCGAATGTCTTGATTTTATAGCCATACTTGTTTTGATTTTCTGTTAAGAAGGTTTGCGAAGCAGTACCATTTTTTACGCCGACTGTTTTGCCTTTCAAGTCTTTATATGAAGCAATTGTGCTAGATTCTTTAACAGCAAGGATTGCATTTGCAGTATAATATGGTTCTGAGAAATCAAAGGTCTCTTTACGAGCATCTGTCACAGACATTCCTGCAATCATTCCATCAGCTTGTCCAGATTGTACAGCATTTAAAGCGGCATCAAATCCGGGATTTGTGATTTCAATTGTGAAACCTTGGTCTTTGGCAATGGCTTTTATCAAATCCATGTCAATCCCAGTATATTTATTGTTGCTGTCTTGGAAGACGAATGGTGCAAAGGAAGAGTCACTCGCAATGGTATATGTTGATTTTACAGGAGTAGCTTTTTGACCAGCAGGAGTAGTGGTTTCTGGAGTAGAACTAGTTGTTTTCGTAGTTGTAGAACTTGTCCATTTTGTGATGATTTTGTCAAGAGAACCATCTTTTTTCATTTGAGCAAGTGCTTCGTTAAATTCTGTTATCAGATATTCATACTTGCTTCCCTTTTTGACACCAAAAGCAAAACTACCAACAGCTTCTCCTTTTATAGAGATTTTTAAATTTTGACCTTGTTTAATAGCATACTCAATGACTGGTTGGTCGTCCATCATGGCATCAATCGAACCAGAATTCAAGCTGTTGTAAGTCAAATCAGTTGTGTCAAATGTTTTGATAGTAAATTTGTATTTGTTTTTGATTTTTTCTAGAAAGCGTTGAGAGGCAGTTCCGTTTTTAACCCCAACAGTTTTCCCTTTTAATTGGGAATAACTGCTGATTGTATTGGCTTTAGTCGTTGCAATGACAACTTTTGTATCATAATAAGTATCAGACATAGTGAAGACTTTTTCGCGATCTTTGGTCTTTGTCATGCCAGCCATGATAGCATCTGCTTGACCAGACTGAACAGCGTTAACGGCTGCGTCAAAGCCAGGGAAAGTCATATTGATGTCCCAACCTTTTAGTTCAGCAACTTTATTGATGATATCTACGTCAATACCTTTATAAGTTTGATCGGAATCTTTAAATTCAAAAGGTGCGTAAGCTGTATCAGATACCACTTTGATTGTATCGGCATGAATGCTTGTTACAGCAAAGAGTGGTAGTAAAGCTAACAAAAAAGCTATAATTTTTTTCTTCATGAGTCTCTCCTTTAAAGAATATTTTTAAATTATACCAAAAATATCTTTAAAATACAAATATTTTGTATTTTTATGTTAGATTTTATAACATAGACGAAAATTTCTTTTTTGATTTGCGTAAAATAAATATGATATAATAATCAAAAAAAGGAAAGGAGATTTTATGTTTCAATCTCGTATGCTTGATAATGTGAAACAGTCCCGTTACATTCCACCTATTTGGTTGGCAGTTATTCTCTCGATTGTTTTTGTTTATGGAGGTGAAATTGTCGGCGGGCTTGCATTGGTTCCAATTTCGATACTGCTGGGTCTTGTGTTTGGCCTTGTTCATTCTGGGGCAGGCTTTGTAATGATACAAGAACTGATATCGCATTATATGATTTTCATTCAACTCTTCCTCTTTTTCTTTATTTCTTTGGCTCTCTTTCTTTGGGTGAAATGCGTTGAAAAAAGACCTTTTTCAAGTCTTGGTTTTTTTAAGGAAAATTGGTTTAAAGAATTAGGAAAAGGTTTTTTGATTGGAGCGGCACAGTTTTCTCTCATAGTTGTCTTACTTTTGATGACAGGTGTAGGTAGGTTAGAACTCAACCATCTTAGTTTGGAGCCATTTCTCTTTATCATCGCCCTGATTCCGTTTTGGATGTTACAAGGAGGAACAGAAGAACTGGTGACGCGTGGTTGGCTATTTCCGACAGTTACTGCCAAGTCAAATATTTTGGTCGGTATTTTAATCTCTGCTAGCCTATTTGGTGCTCTCCATTTACTAAATCCTGGTGTGACGCTTCTTTCGATTGTCAATATTATTCTCGATGGTGCTTTTGCTTGTTTTTACATGCTAAAAACTGACAATATGTGGGGGCTGGCTGGTATTCACGGTGCTTGGAATTTTGTTCAAGGTAACATTTATGGTATTCAGGTCAGTGGTCAGGGAGCAGAAACTTCCGTCTTTGCTTACAATACGAAATCCAACGTAGATTGGCTTTCGGGTGGGGCTTTTGGAGCAGAAGGATCTATTTTCACCAGTCTGGTGTTAATTCTCAGCATTTTCTATCTGTATTGGTCTCTTAAAAAAGAAGATAAATTACCAGCAGCATTACAATTTAGAAAATCAAATCTCACTTAGTTTTACTAGGTGGGCTTCTTATTATCCTAAGTCAGTGATATTTTTAGAAATATGATAAAATAAGAGAAGATTGTATAGAGGAAAAGAATAATGATAAATAGAATTACGGACAATAAATTTAAACTGGTTTCTAAGTATGAGCCCTCAGGAGATCAACCACAGGCGATTGAGCAATTAGTGGATAATATAGAGGGTGGTGAGAAAGCTCAGATTCTCATGGGAGCGACAGGAACTGGGAAGACCTATACTATGAGTCAGGTTATTCAAAAGGTTAATAAACCGACCTTAGTCATCGCTCATAATAAAACTCTGGCAGGTCAGCTTTATGGGGAATTTAAGGAATTTTTCCCTGACAATGCGGTCGAATACTTTGTGTCTTACTATGATTACTATCAACCGGAAGCCTATGTGCCTTCCAGTGATACCTATATTGAGAAGGACAGCTCTGTCAATGATGAGATTGACAAGCTTCGTCACTCAGCAACTTCGGCTCTCTTGGAACGCAACGATGTGATTGTAGTGGCGTCAGTCAGCTGCATTTATGGTTTGGGTTCGCCTAAGGAATACTCCGATAGCGTTGTCAGTCTGCGGCCGGGTTTAGAGATTTCACGGGATAAACTTCTCAATGATTTGGTGGATATCCAGTTTGAGCGTAATGATATTGATTTTCAGCGGGGGAAATTCCGGGTGCGTGGTGATGTAGTAGAAATTTTTCCGGCTTCTCGTGATGAGCATGCTTTTCGAGTAGAGTTTTTTGGTGATGAAATTGACCGTATTCGAGAAGTAGAAGCGTTGACGGGACAAGTTTTGGGTGAAGTGGATCATTTAGCAATTTTCCCAGCTACTCACTTTATGACAAATGACGAAAATATGGAGATTGCTATTGGCAAGATTCAAGCGGAATTAGAAGAACAACTAGCCTTTTTTGAAAAGGAAGGGAAACTTTTAGAAGCTCAGCGGCTGAAACAAAGAACTGACTATGATATTGAAATGCTGCGCGAAATGGGCTACACGAATGGCGTAGAGAATTATTCTCGCCATATGGACGGACGGAGCGAAGGTGAGCCACCTTACACTTTACTAGATTTCTTCCCTGATGATTTTTTAATCATGGTGGACGAAAGTCATATGACGATGGGGCAAATCAAGGGTATGTATAATGGTGACCGCTCACGGAAGGAAATGTTGGTTAATTATGGATTTCGCTTGCCTTCTGCCTTGGATAACCGCCCGCTGCGTCGGGAAGAATTTGAAAGTCATGTGCACCAGATTGTCTATGTATCTGCGACACCGGGCGACTATGAGCGGGAGCAGACGGATACAGTGATTGAGCAGATTATTCGACCAACTGGTCTGCTGGATCCAGAAGTCGAAGTGCGTCCGACTATGGGTCAAATAGATGATCTTTTAGGCGAAATCAATGCGCGTGTTGAAAAGAATGAGCGGACCTTTATCACAACGTTGACTAAAAAGATGGCAGAAGATCTGACGGATTACTTTAAAGAAATGGGAGTTAAGGTCAAATACATGCACTCAGATATCAAGACCTTAGAGCGGACAGAAATTATCCGCGACCTGCGGTTAGGTGTCTTTGATGTTTTAGTCGGAATTAACCTGTTGCGTGAGGGAATTGATGTGCCAGAGGTTAGTCTGGTTGCCATTCTTGATGCAGACAAGGAAGGTTTCTTACGTAATGAGCGTGGTTTGATCCAAACCATTGGTCGGGCTGCCCGTAATAGTGAAGGCCACGTCATCATGTATGCTGACACAATCACAGATTCCATGCAAAAAGCTATGGATGAAACTGCCCGCCGTCGTCAGATTCAAATGGCTTATAACGAAGAACATGGTATTGTACCGCAAACAATCCAGAAAGAAATCCGTGACCTAATCAGTGTGACAAAATCTGCTCTACCAGACAAGGGAGAAGTGGTAGATATTGAAAGTCTTAACAAGCAGGAACGTAAAGATATGATTAAGAAACTAGAGGGACAAATGCAAGAAGCTGCCGGACTTCTGGACTTCGAACTGGCGGCACAGATTCGGGATATGATTTTAGAGATAAAGGCGATGGATTGAAAGGATAAATAGAAGAATGAGTGAAGCTTCTTTAATAACAGTTATCAGTGTAATGATTTCTAGTGTTATTTCAATTGTTGGTTTTATTGTAACTTATTTTTCAATGAAGCAGAGTTTCCAGAATGAACTTAAGCGTAATAGAGATACATTAGCACTGGAGAACATGTCCAAAATTCCTTATAAAGTTTTAGCGCTTTTTGATGAAATGATTGAAATCAATTCTTTAAAAAACGCTAAACTCAAAGAAAAGAAACAAGAAGAAAATTTGAAAATCTTTAAAGAGATAATTAATACAATCTACTCATACGGTTCAAAAGAGTCTATAAAGATAGTATCGTTAATGCAAAAAGAAAACTATGAGGCTGCGGTTAAAAGAATTACTCAAAATGAATATCGGATGATGGCTATCTATGTACTACTTGCTACACAAATTAAATATGATGTTACTTCAGCTGTCATTAGTCCGAAATATTGGTTTATAATGAAGTTGAATGATTTCGACTCGCAAGAAAAGAGGATTTCTGAAGCGACAAACAAGTTAATAGATGAGTTAGGGCTAGATAAGAACTTTATGATGTGAAATTTAATTGCTGAAAGGAGCACACATGCGTTATGCACTTTTACTCCGCGGCATCAATGTTGGCGGGAAAAACAAGGTCGTTATGGCTGATTTGAAGAAGGATTTGGCTAGGTTGGGTTTTGAAAATCCTGTTTCCTACATCAATAGTGGCAATCTTTTCTTTGATAGCGAGGAGCAGGAGGAGAGGATTCGGGAGATTTTGACGGCTTATTTCAGTCGGTCTTACGATTTTCCTCTGCCTTTTGTCCTTGTCAGCTCTGCCATGCTTCAAAAAGAAACAGCCAATCTGCCTACTTGGTGGCAGGATGAAACAGCCTTTCGGCGAGATGTTCTCTTTTATCTGTCGGAGACAGACAGGGAGAGTGTTCAAGAGCTGGCTGGCAGCTGGGCAAATGACAAGGAGCTGCTGCATTTCGGTCAGACAGCCTTCTTTTACAGAAATAGCGATCAGGCTGACTATCTCAAGTCCAACTACTACAAGAAGCTACTCAAATCTAGCTTTTACAAGTCTTTGACTATTCGCAATGGGAAAACCTTTCAGAAAATTTTGGAGTTGGCAGATACTAGTTAAAGAGGCATTATTTTGTTTTTTTGGAAAACTAATGATAAATTGTTAATGAATATATATGTTTGAATAAAGAAAAAGAGTTTTTACTTTTATTTTCATCATGCTGAAAACATTCAGTAGATAGGAGAATTTATGATTGAATTTAAGGATGTTACAAAAGTGTACGATGACAAGATAGCGTTGAATCATCTGAATTTAACGCTTCAGAGTGGAGAAATTGTAGGATTAATTGGACACAATGGTGCTGGAAAATCAACAACGATTAAATCATTGGTTAGTGTGATTAATCCAACGCATGGTCAGATTTTTGTGGATGGCAAGGAATTAGCAGCTAATCGGTTGGAAATCAAGAAGAAAATTGGTTATGTAGCTGATTCGCCAGATTTGTTTTTACGTCTGACAGCAAATGAATTCTGGGAATTGGTTGGAACTTCTTATGATATGAGTCCTTCAGATTATGAGAAACGTTTAACGGATCTACTGGAATTATTTGATTTTACAGCTCATCGCTATGAAGTTATTGAATCGTTTTCACATGGAATGCGACAAAAAGTATTTGTCATTGGTGCTCTTTTGTCTGATCCAGATATCTGGGTGTTGGATGAGCCTTTAACTGGTTTGGATCCGCAGGCGGCTTTTGACCTTAAGCAAATGATGCGAGAGCATGCAGATAAAGGGAATACTGTTTTGTTCTCAACCCATGTTTTAGAAGTGGCAGAGCAATTGTGTGACCGTATTGCCATTCTCAAAAAGGGAGAATTGTTGTTTTACGGTACGATTGAGGAATTGAAAGGTCAACATCCTGAAAAATCATTAGAAAGTATTTACCTCAGTTTGGCTGGTCGTAGAGAAGAGGTGAGTCCTGATGCGTCTTAAAGCGATTCGATCCCTCATTCATGCAAATATCATTTATACGACGCAATCAACTAGGCTTTCTAGTTATCGTAAAAAACAGCAAAAAAATCCAAAGAAAAAAGGAAATGTTGCTAGAAATCTAGTGATGAACTATCTCTACGTTGGAATTTTGTATGCTTGTATATTTGGTGTACAGGGTGCTTTTTTACCGCTTGCTCAAAATCCAGGGCTGTTTTCGAATTTTGTCAGCATCTTTTATCTTTTCATCTTTGCACAGGGATTTCTTTCCTTTTACAATGTTTTTTATGAAAGTAAAGACTTGCAAGCTTACCGACCTTATGCCTTTAGTGAGAGCGAAATTATGGTTGGGAAAGGATTTTCTGTTCTTTTAACTACTTTAATGGGAGTGTTTCCCATTGTTATTTACTTTATTGGTTTGCAAATGCAATCAGGTCAACCAATCTGGCTTGCAATCCCTATTCTGCTTATTTCGTTAGGAGTACTGTTTTCGACACTTATTTTCCTTCTTTTGGTTGGTGTTCATTTTATTACGAAAACAACTATTTTTAGGAAATATAAAAAGCTTGCCTCTAATATTTTACTGGCTCTTGCTACAATAATGGCTTTTGGTGCGATTTTATTGGTGAATTTGCAAAATAACTCTAACGTTAAAAACGCAATATTGCAAGATCAACCTGCTTATTTTCCGCCAATGACTATTTTTCATGCTTTCAGTATGCAACCTTTTGCTTTGAATTCGTTGCTTGGAATGGGAACATGGATAGTCGTAGCTGTTATATTATTTATAATTGTTAAGCGAAAGGTTTTACCAGAATTTTATGAAGCTGCAATGACCACAACAGCAACGGTCAATAGACAAAAACGAACGAAAATTTTCAAGATGAATGGACTTAGGAACTTTCCGCAGTTTGTGTTGCGCTATCAATTAAACCTAATCAGTGATGGCTCCGTCTTATTACAAACTCTTTTGATGCCTAGTGTGTTACCTTATTTTATTTTAATTCCGTTAATGGCTAGTTTTATGCAGTATCGTGAAATGATTTCTCCTTATTTGACAACAAGATTTGCTTTTCCATTGATGTTAATAGCAACATTTGTAGCAAGTTTAAATACAGGTGGAGCAAATTTAACAGGAATTGGCATTTCACTTGAACGTGAAAATTATGATTATTTGAAAGTATTACCTTTTGATATGGCACGTTATCTTAAACTTAAGTTTTGGAATTTATTTGTCATTCAATCCATTTTACCATTCATTTTATTGACAATTTTTTCCTTTGTTGTCGGCGTGCAACCAGTTGCTATTGTCTTGATGATTGTAGCTTGGACATTGACCTGTTTAGCATGGAGTGCATGGGGATATCATCGTGATAAACGCCTACAAGTGACCAATTGGTCAAATGTGACGGAATTATTTAATCGTGAAAATAATTCACTAAAGATGATTTTAGGAATTGTTGCTATGATTATTTACATAATCATTATTGCAATAAGCGCTTATTTCATTCTTGTATCACCAGATTTAGTGGGCTATTTGTTAGCAGGTACTTTTCTGATTGCTCTTGCAATGATGGCATTTTTACTGACAAATTATTATTTGAAAAAAGTTCAAACTGAAGTAGAAAATTAAGCTGAAAATTTTTGAATATTTACTATGTTTTTATTGCTTAGCAAGAATATATTGATAAGAGATCTATGTATTTTAGTGTGTGCTTTGAAACATCTATATACTAAATTTATGCTATAATAAATGCTATGTATACCAAACCAACTTCTGCCTATGTACACATTCCGTTTTGTACTCAAATTTGTTATTATTGTGATTTCTCTAAGGTCTTTATCAAAAATCAGCCAGTTGACGCCTACTTAGAGCACTTGCTTCAAGAATATACTTCTTATGATATAAAGCATTTACAGACGCTTTATATCGGTGGTGGGACACCGACAGCTCTTTCAGCGAAGCAGCTGGAGTTTTTATTGGCAGAGCTGACGAAAAAGCTGGATTTGTCATTGTTAGAAGAACTGACTATTGAAGCTAATCCAGGAGATTTGGATCCGGATAAGATTGCTGTTTTAAAAGATTCGGCTGTTAACCGAGTGTCTTTGGGTGTTCAGACTTTTGACAATCGCATGCTCAAGCAAATTGGGCGTAGCCATTTAGAGAAAGATATTTATGAAAATATCACTAATCTGAAGTTCGCTGGTTTTGATAATATCTCTATTGATTTGATCTATGCACTGCCCAAGCAGACCATGGACAACGTGCGGGAAAATGTGGCCAAGGCCATTGCACTAGATATCCCTCACATGAGTCTTTATAGCTTAATTCTAGAAAATCACACGGTTTTTATGAACCGGATGCGGCGTGGAAAGCTGCCTTTACCGAAGGAGGACTTGGAAGCAGAGATGTTTGAGTATATCATTGAGGAGTTGGAAAAAGCTGGGTTTGAACACTATGAGATTTCTAACTTTTCTAAACCAGGTTTTGAGAGTCAACACAATCTCATGTACTGGGATAATGCGGAATATTTTGGTATTGGGGCAGGGGCTTCTGGTTATGTCAATGGGGTTCGCTACAAGAATCATGGTCCGATTCGTCATTATTTAGAGGCGGTTGAAAAAGGCAATGCGCGTGTGAATGAAGAACATCTGAGTAAGCAAGAGATGATGGAAGAAGAAATGTTTCTGGGCTTGCGCAAAAAGTCAGGTGTTTCTAAAAAGCGTTTTGAAGAAAAATTTGGCATTTCTTTTGAGCAGCAGTACGGTCATGTAGTAACTGAACTTATTGAGCAAGGACTCTTAGTACCTGACAAAGAAATCGTTCGTATGACTAAAAAGGGTCTATTTTTGGGTGATACGGTCGCAGAGAAATTTATATTGGAGTAAATTATGGGTTTAACTTATCAAACGAAAATGAAAATTCCGTTTGACATGGCGGATATGAATGGTCATATCAAGTTGCCTGCTGTCATTTTGCTGTCCTTACAGGTATCAGGTTTGCAGTCTATTGACTTGGGGATTAGCGACCAGTATATGCTGGAGAAATACAATCTGGTCTGGATTATTACTGACTATGATATCGATGTGGTACGGCTGCCTAAATTTGGTGAAGAAATGACGATTGAAACAGAAGCGCTTTCCTATAATCGTCTCTTTTGTTATCGTCGTTTTACCGTTTTTGATGAAAATGATGTTGCCGTGATTGAAATGATGGCTACCTTTGTTCTTATGGACAGAGACAGTCGAAAAGTGCATGCTGTAGAGCCAAAGATTGTCGCACCTTATGAAGCAGAATTTTCTAAAAAGTTGATTCGTGGTCCAAAATATCCAGAACTGAAAGATTCGACCAGTAAAGATTATCATGTTCGGTTTTATGATTTAGACATGAATGGTCATGTCAACAACAGCAAGTATTTGGACTGGATTTTTGAAGTTATGGGAGCTGATTTTCTCATGAAATACGTTCCCAAAAAAGTTCACCTCAAGTATGTCAAGGAAGTACGACCTGGTGGGCAGATTACCTCTAGCTATGATTTGAATGGATTAGAGAGCAATCATCAGATTTCCAGCGATGGTGATACCAATGCACAAGCTATGGTAACTTGGCAAGAAATTTCATAAGAGAAACAATAGAAAGAGAAGTATGACCTACAAAGGATATTTAATTGATTTAGACGGAACGATTTATAAAGGAAAAGACCGTATTCCTACGGGTGAAGCTTTTGTCCATGAATTACAACGACGCAACATTCCATATTTATTTGTGACGAACAATACAACACGTACTCCTGAGACTGTTCAAACAATGCTAGCGGAACAATTCAATGTTGAAACGCCGATTGAAACGATTTATACAGCGACTTTAGCAACGGTTGACTACTTAAATGATAAAAATCTAGGCAAGAAAGTCTATGTTATCGGTGATGTCGGACTTAAGCAAGCCATTGCAGAAGCTGGCTATGTCGAAGATACTGATAACCCAGATTATGTAGTTGTTGGATTGGACTGGGAAGTGGACTATGAAAAATTGTCAATTGCTACTTTAGCTATTCAAAAGGGAGCTCATTTCGTAGGAACCAATCCAGATCTTAATATTCCGACAGAGCGCGGTCTCATGCCTGGAGCAGGATCGATTATTACTCTCATTGAAGTAGCAACTCGTGTGAAACCTGTTTATATCGGGAAGCCAAATGCAATTATCATGGAAAAGGCGGTTGAGCATCTAGGACTACCACGCGAGGAAGTGATAATGGTTGGGGATAATTACCTGACGGACATTCGGGCTGGGATTGACAATGGTATCCCTACGCTTCTGGTGACAACTGGCTTTACGAAACCAGAAGAAGTGCCAGGCTTGCCAATCCAACCAGATTATGTACTTTCTAGCCTAGCGGAGTGGGATTTTGATGCGCACTAAACTGACCTTTTGGCTGAGTATGCTCTGCTTTTTAGCAACAGCCATTTTGTTGACCATTTATCTGACTTGGCTGTTTTATCCTTTGGAAATTTCTTGGTTGCATTTAGAAAATCAAGTTTACCTCAAATCTGCAACCATTCAGCACAATTTCAATATTTTGATGAATTACCTAACCAATCCATTTCAGCAAAAGCTCTCCATGCCTGATTTTCGCTCATCAGCAGCAGGCCTGCACCATTTTCAAGTCGTGAAATATCTTTTTCATTTGGCGCAAGTTGTTTTTCTAGCAACCTTACCAGCGGTTTATTTGTTTGTAAAAAACATTATAAAAAAAAGCTATCTATCTGTCTTTTCAAAGGCGATTTTAGCTATTATTTGGTTGCCTATTGTAATTGCTGGTGTGGCGCTGGGGATTGGCTTTGATGCGTTTTTCACTCTCTTTCATCAGATTTTATTTGCTGGGGATAATACTTGGTTATTTGACCCTGCTAAAGATCCTGTTATTTGGATATTGCCAGAAGAATTTTTCCTCCACGCCTTTCTTTTGTTTTTTGTTCTTTATGAAGGTTTTGCTGTGGGGCTATACCTGTGGAGTCGAAAAAGCTATTTGAAGAAGGAGGGAAACTGATGCTAGTCAATCAGCAAGTACGAAAAGATATTGGTTTGTTCTCTGCTTTATGTCTACTGTATGTGGTCGTAATGGCAATGATTGGTCTGATTTATCAAACGATTGTAACCTTGTTTCAAGCGATTCGTTATTCCGGAAATCTTGAGAGAATCCAAAAAGCAACGGAAAGTTTTATGTCACGCGATGGTAGTTATTATCTAATTGCTGTCTGTGCAGGAGTTTTTATCTTTTGGTTGTATCGGGATGGTAAATTATTTAAGTCTGATTTACGAACGCAGAAAAGAGTCATGACTCCAAAAACGTTTGGACTAGTTTTATCTTTTTTACTTCTGGGTCAATTAGGGTTCGTCTTATTTAATCAGATTTTTGAAACAATCTTTAATTTATTTGGTTTTACTATGCTTAAAGCTGTCGAATCAGCTTCGGCAGGTTCAGATAGTGTTTCTATGTTTTTGTATGCAGGTTTTTTCGGTCCTGTTTCAGAAGAGTTGATTTTTCGCGGGGCGGGCTTACGAACATTTGAAAAATATGGAAAAGTCTTTGCGATTCTGATGTCTTCCCTCATATTTGGTTTATTTCATGGGAATATCCCGCAGTTCTTTTTTGCAGCTTTTGTTGGAATTGTCTTCTCTTATGTGACCTTGGAGTATTCAATTCTCTGGGCAATGGTTTTTCACGTTTTTAATAACTTGGTCATCGGAGATGGTTTAACTTATTTGTATTCGTTTTTGCCGGACGATATAGGTGGTCTTTTACACTTATTTATCCTGCTAATTGGTGCAAGTATCGCAGTAATTTTCCTGCTAAAAAACAAAATAGACATAAAAATGTATGTACAAGAAAATCGTTCATTTTCAGGAACCTATAGGCAAGCTTTTCGTTCTGTTTGGTTCTGGATTTTTGCAATCTTCATGTTTTTAACATCTTTGACCTTAATAAGTCATTTGTGAAAGAAGATTTTTGAAAGGACTTTCAACTTTCTTTCATTTATGATAAAATAAAGGTAACAAAAGAGGAGCGTATCAATCATGGAACAAACATTTTTTATTATAAAACCAGACGGCGTAAAACGTGGCTTGGTTGGAGAAGTACTGAAGCGCGTAGAACAACGTGGTTACAAAATCGAACGTTTGGAAATGAGAACCAATGTTTCAAATGAGTTAATTGATCAGCATTATGAAGCCCTATTAACGAAAGATTTTTATCCTTCAATCCGTGATTATATGACAAGCGGGCCTGTGATTATCGGTGTTTTATCGGGAAGCCAAGTGATTTCAGGTTGGCGTCACATGATGGGCGCTACTCGTCCGGAAGAAGCTCTACCAGGAACTATTCGCGGAGATTTTGCACAAGCAGCTGAAGCTGGTGAAACGATTCGAAATGTTGTTCATGGTTCAGATTCTGAAGAGTCTGCCAAACGGGAAATTGCGCTTTGGTTTGGTAATCATTAAAACATAGTAGTATAAATTCGAGAGAGTACAGATAGCCATTGCTTTTGTTCTCTCTTTTTTACTATCCGAATTGTACTGGGTGTGTTATAATAAAAAGGAATTGGAAATGTTTTAATATACTGAAAATTAATTGTTTTATCAAGGAGGAGATATGTCAGACAAACAAATTCATTTGGTTATCGTGACGGGAATGAGTGGAGCGGGAAAGACCGTGGCCATCCAGTCTTTTGAAGATTTGGGCTATTTTACGATTGATAATATGCCCCCCACGCTGGTTCCTAAATTTTTGCAGTTAATCGAAACGACACAAGACAACGACAAGATTGCTATGGTTGTAGATATGCGTAGTCGTTCATTCTTTTCTGAGATTCAGAAAGTTCTAGATGAGATTGAAAGTAACGCTGGACTTGATTTTAAGATTTTGTTTTTAGATGCGGCAGATACAGAATTAGTTGCACGTTACAAGGAAACGCGGCGTAGCCACCCCTTAGCAGCAGACGGTCGTATTTTAGACGGTATCAAGCTAGAACGTGAGTTACTAGCACCGTTGAAAAACATGAGTCAAAACGTGGTAGATACGACCGAATTAACACCGCGCGGGTTGCGTAAAACCATTTCTGAACATTTTTCAGATCCAACGAAACTCCAATCGTTTCGCATTGAAGTGGTGAGTTTTGGCTTTAAATATGGTATTCCGCTAGATGCCGACCTTGTTTTTGATGTACGTTTTTTGCCAAACCCATATTACCAACCAGAACTTCGCAATCAAACAGGGCTTGATAAACCAGTTTATGATTATGTGATGAATCATACGGAGTCAGAAGAATTTTATCAGCACTTAGTGGCTCTTATCAAACCGATTTTACCCGGCTATAAAAAAGAGGGGAAATCTGTTTTAACAATTGCGGTTGGTTGTACAGGCGGTCAACACAGAAGCGTAGCTTTTGCACAACGTCTAGCAGATGATTTGGCAAGCGAATGGACCGTTCACTCATCACATCGAGACAAAGACCGCAGAAAGGAAACGGTGAATCGTTCATGAGGAGACCAAAGATAGCCGTTATCGGTGGTGGTACAGGGATTTCAGTCATTTTGAACAGTTTGCGTAAGAAAGATGTAGACATTGCTGCTATTGTGACGGTCGCTGATGACGGTGGAAGTTCGGGGGAATTGCGAAAAAACATTCAACAATTGACACCGCCCGGTGATTTGCGAAATGTTTTGGTGGCTTTATCGGACATGCCGCGCTTTTATGAAAAAGTTTTTCAATATCGCTTTGCAGATGAAGACGGTGCTTTAGCTGGACATCCACTGGGGAACTTGATTATTGCAGGTATTTCAGAAATGCAAGGGTCGACTTACAACGCTATGCAGCTATTGACTAAGTTTTTCCACACAACTGGCAAAATTTATCCGTCTTGTGATATACCTTTAACGCTTCATGCTGTATTTACTGATGGAAGCGAAGTCGCTGGAGAAAGTCATCTCGCAGAACACCAAGGTATGATTGAACGAGTTTATGTCACCAATACCTATAATGACCAGAAGCCGGTGGCTAGTCGCAAAGTGGTAGAGACGATTTTAGAAAGTGATATGGTTGTTTTGGGACCAGGGTCATTGTTTACCTCCATCTTACCCAATATGATGATTGAAGAAATTGGACAAGCTCTTTTAGAAACAAAGGCGGAAATCGCTTATGTCTGCAATATTATGACCCAGCGTGGTGAAACCGAGCATTTCACAGATAGTGACCACGTGGCTGTTTTGCATCGACATTTAGGAAAACGATTTATTGATACTGTTTTGGTGAATATTGAGGAAGTTCCTCAAGAGTATATGAATTCTAATAAATTTGATGAGTATTTGGTGCAGGTTGAGCATGATTTTAAAGGTTTGAAAGAGCAAGTACCTCGTGTCATTTCGTCTAATTTTCTTCGCTTGGAAAATGGCGGAGCTTTTCATGATGGTGAATCAGTCGTCGATGAACTTATGCAGATTATACAGGTGCGCAAATGAGTTTTACCATTAAAGTGAAAGAAGAACTGCTTGGCCTAGGCAAAAAAGATAAAACGGAATTATCGGCTATCATTAAGATGTCAGGCAGTTTAGGAATTTCTAGTCAAGGCTTAACATTATCTGTTACGACAGAAAATGCAAAAATCGCTCGTCACATTTATGAATTGTTGGCAGCTTTTTATCAAGTCAAATCGGATATTCGTCATCATCAAAAAGCGAATCTTCGGAAAAATCGTGTTTATACTGTTTTTTTAGACGAAGGTGTGGAACAAATTTTAGCTGATTTACACTTGGCAGACTCCTTTTTTGGGATTGAAGCAGGCATTGACCAAGCTATTTTATCAGATGATGAAGCGAGCCGATCGTATTTACGAGGAGCCTTTTTATCCACGGGCAGTATGCGTGATCCAGATTCTGGGAAATATCAACTGGAAATCTTGTCGGTCTATTCTGACCATGCGGAAGATTTAGCCGCTTTGATGCGAAAGTTTTTATTGGATGCCAAGACAATTGAGCGCAAAAAAGGCTCAGTAACCTATCTGCAGCGAGCTGAGGACATTATGGACTTTTTGATTGTGATTGGGGCTATGAAAGCAATGACTGAGTTTGAGTCGGTCAAGCTCTTGCGAGAGGCTAGAAATGATCTGAATCGAACGAATAATGCGGAAACGGCGAATATTGCTCGAACGGTGACAGCTAGCATGAAAACCATTCATAACATTAGCAAAATCATTGGCACAGTTGGTTTAGAGAGCTTGCCGGTTGATTTGCAAGAGGTAGCTTATCTGCGTGTCAATCATCCGGATTATTCTATCCAGCAGTTGGCAGAAAGTCTTAGTAAGCCTTTGACGAAAAGTGGTGTCAATCATCGCTTGAGGAAAATCAATAAAATCGCAAATGAGTTGTAGAAAATGCAAAGAAATGGGGATTATATATTATAGGCGGAATCAATTTGAAAATTTCCATTAAAACTTTACGGTTTTCTCTTGAAAATTTTCAAAAAGTGTGATATAGTAATAAAAATTAAATAATCCTTTAAATCTGTCCCGTGAGGCAGACAAGGAGTCAAAGTATAAGATGGTATAGTACAGTGAGGCTGTTAGCAGTTTCTCTATGCTTACCTAGATTTTCTGAAGTCTCCTTGTGAAGGAGACTTTTTCTTTTAACTTTTTATACAGGAGGTTTTCCATGAAAACAAAAGAAGTTGTTGATGGTTTGACAATGAAACGTGCCATTACACGGATCACTTATGAAATCATTGAGCGCAACAAAGAGCTAGACAAGATTGTCTTGATTGGTATAAAAACACGGGGTGTTTACATTGCACAGCGGATTCAAGAACGATTAGCGCAACTTGAAAAGATCAATGTACCTATCGGTGAGTTGGATACCAAACCATTCCGCGATGATTTTAAAGTGGAAGAAGATACAACACATGTTCCTGTTGATATTACAGACCGCGAAGTCATCTTGGTAGATGATGTCCTCTATACAGGACGCACCATTCGTGCTGCTATTGATAATCTAGTTAGCTTGGGACGTCCATCACGCGTGAGCTTGGCTGTTTTAGTAGACCGTGGGCATCGTGAGTTGCCGATTCGAGCAGATTATGTGGGCAAAAACATTCCAACTAGTCGAACAGAAGAAATTATTGTGGAAATGATAGAACAGGATGGTCAAGACCGTGTCTTGATTGCGGAGGAGTTATAAGAAAATGAGTCAAGATGTGAAATATGATGTACACGATATGCCAAAACCTGGTTTGCTTGTAGGATTGTCCTTTCAGCATTTGTTTGCCATGTTTGGAGCAACGGTTCTTGTTCCAATTCTGGTTGGAATCGACCCAGCAGTTGCCTTGTTTTCAAGCGGTCTAGGAACCTTGGCACACTTAACAGTTACCAAGTACAAAGTGCCAGCTTATATGGGGTCTAGTTTCGCTTATATTGCAGCTATGCAAATGTTGATGAAAACAGACGGTATCGCAGCAGTCGCTCAAGGTGCCATTACAGGTGGTTTGGTTTACTTCATTGTAGCTCTTATTGTGAAGTTCGCTGGGAATGCTTGGATTGATAAGATTTTGCCGCCAGTTGTTGTAGGACCAATCATTATGGTCATCGGACTAAGCCTAGCAAGCACAGCTGTAAATGATGTCATGTTAAAAGATGGTAAATACAATTTAACTTATTTCATTATTGGGATTGTTACTCTCTTTGCAGTCATCCTCTTTAATATCTATGGTAAAAAGATTGTTGGAATTATTCCAGTGCTGTTAGGCTTGATTGTCGGATATGTCTTCGCGCTCATTCTTGGAGTGGTAACAGGAGAAGAAATTATTTCCTTTGCAAAAGTCTCTCAAGCTTCATGGTTCCATGTCCCACCTATGCACCTTCCTTTCTTAGACTATAATGTAAAATTTTATCCAAGTGCGATTTTAACAATGGCTCCAATTGCATTTGTAACTATGACAGAGCACTTTGGTCATGTTATGGTATTGAATAGCTTGACCGGAAAAGATTTCTTTAAAGACCCAGGATTGGATAAAACTCTTGCCGGAGATGGTCTTGCACAAGTTATCGCTGGGATTTTCGGTGCGCCACCAGTAACGAGTTACGGTGAAAATATCGGTGTGATGGCTCTCAATAAAATCTATAGCGTTTATGTTATTGCAGGTGCAGCAGTACTTGCGATTGTGATGAGTTTTGTTGGGAAAGTTTCTGCCCTCTTGCAATCCATTCCAACTCCAGTTCTAGGCGGTATTTCTATTGCGCTCTTTGGAGTCATCGCTTCTAGTGGTTTGAAAATTTTAATTGAAAAGCAAACGGACTTTGACAATAAGAAAAATCTGTTGATTGCTAGTGTGATCTTAGTCGCTGGGATTGGCGGCTTAACCTTGCAACTTTCAGGTCTGCAAATTTCAGGGGTTGCCTTGTCAACGGTTCTTGGAATTGTGCTCTATCTTATCTTGCCAGAACCTAAAAATTAGTTTGAATTCTTAACTTTATTGAAAGAAACGCCGTATCTAATAAAAGGAGAAATACACCATGTCATCTAATCAAATCGCTCTTAAAAATGTTGTCTCTATGGAAACTCTTACCAATGAGGAAGTCTTAAGTTTAATCAAACGTGGCATTGAATTTAAAAATGGAGCGAAAGCTCATTATGATGAACAACATATTATCGCTAATCTCTTCTTTGAGCCCTCTACGCGAACACATAAAGCCTTTGAAGTAGCGGAATTAAAGCTAGGTTGTGACCTGTTGGATTTTGATTCAAAGACCAGCTCTATCAACAAAGGAGAGACCTTATATGATACGATTTTAACCATGTCAGCACTCGGAGTGGATGTCTGTGTCATTCGTCATCCAGAAGTGGACTATTACAAGGAATTAGTCGAAAGTCCAACGATTACAACTTCAATTGTGAATGGTGGTGATGGCTCTGGACAACATCCGAGTCAAAGTTTGCTAGATTTGATGACCATTTATCAAGAGTTTGGGCATTTTGATGGCTTGAAGATTGCGATTGCAGGCGACTTAGATCATTCACGAGTGGCGAAGTCAAATATGCAAATCTTGAAGCGTCTGGGTGCAGAACTTTATTTTGCAGGTCCAGAGGTATGGAGAAGTGAAGAATTTGCAGTTTATGGGCAATTTGTCACACTTGATGAAGTCGTTGACCAAGTGGACGTCTTAATGCTTCTGCGCGTGCAGCACGAGCGTCATGATGACGATTCACTCTTTTCAAAAGAAAATTATCATAGATTGCATGGCTTAACTCAGGAACGATATGATAAGCTGAAAGATACAGCCATCATCATGCATCCGGCTCCAGTAAATCGTGATGTGGAAATTGCAGACCACTTAGTGGAAGCTCCTAAATCTCGTATTGTAGAACAAATGACAAATGGTGTATTTGTTCGGATGGCAATTATCGAGTCTGTCCTAAATGGACGAAAAGAGCAATAGACACTAAGGTATTGCTGTAAGAACAAACGGAGGGGAAAATGGAAAAACGCTTGTTAATTCTGGAAGATGGTACAGTATTTGAAGGAGAGGCCTTCGGTGCTGATATGGATGTGACTGGAGAAATCGTCTTTAATACAGGTATGACCGGCTATCAAGAATCTATTACAGATCAGTCTTATAATGGACAAATCTTAACCTTTACTTATCCGTTAATCGGAAATTATGGAATTAACCGTGATGACTACGAATCGATCACTCCTACTTGTAAAGGAGTGGTCGTTTATGAGTGGGCACGCCGAGCGAGCAATTGGCGTAATCAGATGACTTTGGACGAGTTTTTAAAAGTCAAGAAAATTCCAGGAATTGCTGGTATTGATACACGGGCATTGACGAAAATCATTCGACAGCATGGAACGATGAAAGCAACAATAGCCAATGTAGGCGACCAAATGGTGCATCTGCAAGATCAGTTGAAGGCGACCGTTTTGCCGACCGATAATATCAAACAAGTTTCAACAAAGACACCGTATCCAGCACCGGGTTCAGGTCCTAGTATTGTGTTAGTTGATTTTGGATTGAAACATTCGATTCTTCGTGAATTAGCGGCACGCAATTGTAATGTGACAGTTGTTCCCTATGATACAAGTGCAGCAGATATTCTTCACCTTCACCCTGACGGTGTCATGTTATCCAACGGTCCAGGTAATCCAGATGATGTACCGCAAGTGCTAGACATGATTCGAGGGATTCAAGGTAAAATTCCTCTTTTTGGTATCTGCATGGGACATCAACTTTTTAGTAAGGCAAATGGAGCTCAGACTTATAAAATGAAATTCGGTCACCGTGGTTTTAATCATGCTGTCAGAGAGATTGCGACAGGGCGAATTGATTTTACCAGCCAAAATCATGGTTATGCTGTTAGTCGGGAAAATTTTCCGAGCGAGTTGCTGATTACGCATGAGGAAATCAATGACAAGTCTATTGAGGGTGTGCGACATCGGTTTTTCCCTGCTTTTTCAGTGCAGTTTCATCCTGATGCTGCACCAGGACCACATGATGCCAGTTATCTCTTTGATGAGTTTATGGAAATGATTGATGCTTTTAAACAACAGCATAGTTCATTGTAATCAATGGATTAGGAATAGGAGAAAAACATGCCAAAACGTACAGATATTCAGAAAATTATGGTGATTGGCTCTGGTCCCATTGTCATTGGACAGGCTGCTGAGTTTGATTATGCAGGAACGCAGGCTTGCTTGTCTTTGAAAGAAGAAGGCTACACAGTCGTTTTAGTTAATTCCAATCCTGCAACGATTATGACAGACAAGGAAATTGCTGACAAGGTTTATATTGAACCAATCACGCTGGAATTTGTCACTAGAATCTTACGGAAAGAGCGACCAGATGCACTTCTGCCGACATTGGGTGGGCAAACAGGACTCAATATGGCAATGGAATTATCCAAAAAAGGTATCTTGGATGAGCTAGGTGTCGAACTTTTAGGAACTAAGCTGTCGGCTATTGATCAAGCTGAGGATCGTGATTTGTTTAAGCAGCTCATGGAAGAGTTGGAACAGCCTATTCCAGAATCCGAAATTGTAAATACAGTCGAAGAAGCGGTAGACTTTGCAGCGAAAATAGGCTACCCAGTAATTGTTCGCCCAGCCTTTACTTTAGGGGGAACTGGCGGCGGAATGTGTGCCAATGAGGAAGAATTGCGAGAGATTGCTGAAAATGGTCTGAAATTATCTCCGGTGACTCAGTGTTTGATTGAGCGCTCTATTGCTGGTTTCAAAGAAATTGAGTACGAAGTTATGCGCGATGCAGCTGACAATGCTTTGGTGGTCTGCAATATGGAAAACTTTGATCCAGTCGGTGTACACACAGGTGATTCCATTGTCTTTGCGCCAACGCAAACTATTTCGGATTATGAAAATCAAATGTTGCGGGATGCTAGCTTGAAAATTATCCGTGCTCTAAAAATCGAAGGAGGCTGTAATGTGCAGTTGGCATTGGATCCACATAGCTTTAATTACTATGTCATTGAAGTCAATCCGCGCGTGTCTCGTTCATCTGCCTTAGCTTCTAAAGCAACGGGTTATCCTATTGCTAAATTGGCTGCAAAAATCGCCATTGGCTTGACACTAGATGAAGTTATTAATCCGGTCACAGGCACAACTTATGCCATGTTTGAACCGGCTCTGGATTATGTTGTAGCTAAAATTCCACGTTTTCCTTTTGATAAATTTGAACATGGAGAACGTCATCTGGGAACGCAGATGAAAGCTACCGGTGAGGTCATGGCTATTGGGCGTAACATTGAGGAAAGTCTTCTTAAAGCCTGTCGTTCTCTGGAAATTGGTGTTGATCATAATGAAATGCCAGAACTAAATCAAGTGGCAGATGATGATTTACTAGAAAAAGTCGTCAAAGCTCAGGATGATCGTCTTTTCTATATATCTGAAGCCATTCGCCGTGGCTATGATATCGAAGAAATTGCAAAACTAACCAAGATTGATTTGTTCTTTCTGGATAAATTGCTTCACATTCATGAATTAGAGCAGGAGTTAATGACTCATGTTGGAGATGCAAATCTGCTTAGACAGGCTAAGCAAAACGGCTTTGCAGATACTAAGTTAGCTCGGCTTTGGAAAATGACAGCAGAAGAAATACGTCAATTTCGTAAAGAAGAGCGGATTCTTCCAGTCTATAAAATGGTTGACACCTGTGCAGCTGAGTTTGAATCAAGCACGCCATATTTTTATTCTACTTATGCTTTTGAAAATGAATCAATCAAGTCAGAAAAAGAGTCTGTTCTAGTGTTGGGCTCTGGACCTATTCGAATTGGTCAAGGAGTAGAATTTGACTATGCTACTGTGCATTCTGTCAAGGCCATTCAAGCAGCTGGCTATGAAGCAATCATTATGAATAGTAATCCTGAAACGGTCTCAACAGATTTTTCGGTTTCTGACAAGCTTTACTTTGAACCCTTGACTTTTGAAGATGTCATGAATGTCATTGAACTGGAGCAGCCAAAGGGAGTCATCGTCCAATTTGGTGGACAAACCGCTATCAATCTAGCTGAGCCATTGTCAAAAGCTGGCGTGAAAATTTTAGGTACTCAGGTAGCTGACCTTGACCGTGCAGAAGACCGTGATTTGTTTGAACAGGCTCTTAAGGATTTGAATATTCCGCAGCCACCAGGTCAGACAGCGACGAATGAAGAAGAAGCGGTGGCAGCAGCCAGCAAGATTGGCTTCCCAGTCTTGGTGCGTCCTTCTTATGTTCTGGGCGGTCGTGCTATGGAGATTGTAGAGAACGAAGCAGACCTTCGCTCCTATATGCGGACTGCTGTCAAGGCTAGTCCCGATCATCCGGTGTTGGTAGACTCTTACATTGTTGGCAAGGAATGTGAGGTAGATGCCATTTCAGACGGACATCAGGTCTTAATTCCAGGGATTATGGAACATATTGAACGGGCTGGAGTTCACTCAGGTGATTCTATGGCTGTTTATCCTCCGCAAACCTTATCTGCTCAAGTTCAGCGGACTATCGCCGATTATACTAAGAAATTGGCTATCGGACTTCACTGTATCGGTATGATGAACATTCAGTTTGTCATCAAAGATGAGAAGGTTTATGTCATTGAGGTCAATCCTCGTGCTAGCCGGACGGTGCCATTCTTGTCTAAAGTGACGGATATCCCTATGGCACAGGTGGCAACTAGGCTAATTTTAGGTCAAACTTTAGCGGAGCTAGGGTATGAAGATGGTCTTTATCCAGAAAGTCAAAATGTACATGTTAAAGCACCGGTCTTTTCCTTCACCAAGTTGGCCAAGGTAGATAGCCTTCTTGGTCCTGAAATGAAATCGACAGGTGAGGTTATGGGAACAGATGCAACTCTTGAAAAAGCTTTATACAAGGCTTTTGAAGCCTCTGATCTACATCTTCCAAACTTTGGCAATGTTGTCTTTACGATTGCGGATGAAAATAAGGAAGAAGCCCTCGCATTAGCGAAGCGTTTTGCAGCGATTGGATATAGTATTTTAGCAACACAGGGCACAGCGAAATTCTTTAAAGAAAATGGTGTTTCGACACAATTGGTTGAAAAAATTGGTACAGCCGATAACAATGACATTCCTGCCTTTGTTCGCAAAGGCAAGGTTCAGGCGATTATCAATACAGTCGGAACGAAGCGAACGGCTGATAAGCACGGTCAGGCTATCCGTCAATCAGCCATTGAGCATGGAGTTCCGCTATTTACAGCACTTGATACAGCTGATGCCATACTAAAGGTCTTAGAAAGTCGTAGCTTTATGACAGAAGCAATTTAGAGCAGTATTCTTTTTGTCATGATATTAAGTTCTTTTTTTAAAATCTCTTGACAAATCTATTTATCTATCTTATACTTAATACAATTAAATACAACTTTAATCATGTCCCGTGAGGCATAAAAGTAATCGTTAAAATGGATTAGTGCGCTAATCTACTATTTTACTGTAAACTTTTGGCTCAGGACTTCCTGAGCTTTTTGATTTTTAGGCTGTATTCAATTAATAAATGTAGTCTGTGAGCTACGATTAAGGAGAATGTGCATGTCTTTAGACAAAAATAATAAGCGAGCACTGGTTGCTGCGATTGTTGCATCAGGAACGGACGACTTAAACGTCATGTTCTTAGCTTTTTCGATGTCATCTATTATTTCAGAATTAGGTGTTACTGGAGCGCAAGGAGGCTGGATTGCAACAATTACCAATCTAGGAATGTTGGTTGGAGGCCTTCTCTTTGGTATACTGGCAGATCGCTATCACAAGTTTAAAGTTTTCAAGTGGACGATTGTTATTTTTTCATTAGCAACAGGGTTGATTTACTTTACACAAAATATTTATTATCTATATCTCATGCGTTTTATCGCTGGGATAGGCGTTGGTGGAGAGTATGGAGTTGCCATCGCGATTATGGCAGGTATTGTTCCTATTGGAAAAATGGGGCGCATTTCATCTCTGAATGGAATTGCAGGGCAAATCGGTTCTATTACTTCAGCACTTTTAGCAGGTTGGTTAGCGCCGGCACTTGGCTGGAAAGGGCTTTTCCTCTTTGGACTTGCGCCTATTGCTTTGGTTTTGTGGATGATATTAGCGATTGACGATGATCATATCCGAGATAATGGCAATGTGAAATTAAAAGCAGAAGGATGCCAGTCTGTTAAAATGAGTGAATTGTTTAAAACACCAGCTCTAACAGCTCAGACAGTAGCGCTTATGGTCATGACAACGGTGCAAATTGCGGGTTACTTTGGTATGATGAACTGGCTTCCAACCATTATCCAAACAAGCCTGCATATTTCTGTAAAAGATTCCTCACTTTGGATGGTCTCAACGATTTTGGGAATGTGTCTGGGAATGCTCACTTTCGGTCAAATCCTTGATAAATGGGGACCAAGATTTGTTTATTCAATCTTTCTTCTATCTTCTTCCATGTGTGTTTACCTCTTCCAATTCGCCAATTCAATGCCAGCCATGATTGTCGGTGGTGCGATTGTCGGCTTTTTTGTAAACGGTATGTTTGCGGGTTATGGCGCGATGATTACGAGATTGTATCCAGCTCATATTCGCTCCACAGCTAATAATGTCATCTTAAACGTTGGCCGAGCAATTGGAGGATTTTCATCTGTGATTATTGGTAAAATTTTAGATATCTCGAGCGTTTCAATGGTCATGATTTTCCTAGCTTCTCTTTATTTGATTAGCTTTTCTGCTTTGTGGACGATTAAGAATTTAAAAGCAGAACGTTACTCACTGTTAGGAGAAGAATTAGTCGCAAAAGAAGCGTAGTGTATTAAGTTTTAATGAAAGTCTGTTCATTTGAATGACAGGCTTTTTACATTTCATGATATAATGAAATCAGGCAAGTATAGGAGGAAATGGGATGAATTTTAAACAGCTGTCGTATTTTCAGGATATTGTTCGTACAGGAGTTTTACAGAAGCAGCAGAAGAAAATTTTATTTCGCAATCGGTCATGTCCCAACAGATGAAGTCGCTGGAAGAGGAGCTTGGTGTGATCCTTTTTGAACGCAAAAATCGCGGATTTCATTTAACGAGAGCTGAGAAATTTTTTATCAAAAAAGTCAACGGTTGCTAGAAGATTATAATGGCTTGGTAGCTGATACACAAGTTTTGATAGGAACACAGCCAGTTTCCATGCGGATAGGTCTATTGTGGAGAATGAAAGAAAGCGTACTGCCCCAGATTTTAGCTGAATTCAAAGAGCGTTTTCCAAGTGTTCAGTTGGAAATCATGGTAGGAAGTCATGAAGAGATTGGCACGGCACTGCGCCAGCAAAAGTTGGATATGACCATTAGCGACCAGCGAAAATCATTTTCTGGCAATTATGCGAATATTTGCTTAACTTCTTTCCCTCTTTATATCAGAGTTGGACATGCTCATCCCTTATCCCAATTAAAATCTGTTCAGATGAAAGACTTGCAGGTCTATCCAGCTTTGTTATTAGCTGTGAAAGGACAGGAAAAGATAGAATCTGATTATTATCGAGACAATCTTGGTTTTCAGTCGGAATTTAATTTTGCTTATTCTCCAGAAGAAGCAGCATTGCAACTCATGGTTTCTACTGCTTATTTTCCTTTTGAAAAAATGACTACTAAGGCAACTTCAAACCTTTATTGCGAATATTGCGAATTTCCTCTTTTGCAGAATCAGCAACCGATAGAGCGAGACTATTTTCTTTTTTATCATTTGGAGCATGCTCATCCTTACACAGAAGATTTTTTAGAAATTGCTAAACGTTATTTCAGATAAGTTTTTCTTATCTGATTTTTCTTGCAATTCAAATTGATTTGTCAAAAGCAAAGCGGTACAATAAGAAATGTAAAGAAGAAAGCGAGGAAATGTCATGGATATTGATAATAAAGTCTCTTTTCCGGATTTGCTAGGCTTATCTGAAACGGATCCAGAATTTGTTGCACTCTTTAAACAATTCGCTTTTCAGGAAGTGCCGAAAGACCTCCCCTTCTCATTAGATGAAAGAAGATATTACCTAGCCACTTTAGCTGTTTTAGTTGGCAGTCAAGGGCTTGAAGCTTATAAAGAGATTCTTCCCGTTGCTTTGGATAATGGGGTGAAAGCCGTGGAAGTCAAAGAATTGTTATATCAAGCGATTGCTTATCTAGGTCTTAGTCGTGTTTATGCCTTTTTCGCACCGACGAATACGATTTTTACCAATCAAGGAATTTCTCTTCCTTTGGCTAGTCAAAAAAATACGAAAAATCAAACTCGCTTAGAAGCTGGAGAAGAAGCTCAGATTGCAATTTTTGGCGAGCAGATGAAAGGTTTTGCGACAAAGGGAGAGCCGGATGTACGCCATATTAACAAATGGTTGGTAGATAATTGTTTTGGTGATTATTATACTCGCTCTAGCCTTGATTATGCTGAGCGTGAATTGCTGACATTTTGCTATCTTTATTCTCAAGGAGGCTGTGAACCGCAGCTAAAAGGGCACATTGCAGCCAATCTTCGCTTAGGAAATGATAAAACGTTGTTAATTGCAGTCATCTCTGCTTGTATCCCTTATATCGGTTATCCGCGTACTCTAAATGCACTTAGTTGTATCAACGAAGTTGTAAATGCACAACAGTAAATTTATCACAAAGGAAGTAGAAAAATGAAATATCAAACAAAAGAAGCCTTTGATAAGGCAAATCATTTCGGACTTGGTGCATCAAATGATGCTTATGCTCAATACTTTATCGGTCAATCGTATTTAAATTCCCTCGGTGCAACAAAAGATGGTGTAATCGCCCTTCATAATGTCACTTTTGAGCCTGGCTGTCGAAATAATTGGCATATTCACCACGCTAGCAAGGGCGGTGGACGAATTCTGATTTGTACGGCTGGTGAAGGTTGGTATCAAGAAGAAGGTAAAGAAGCAGTCAGCTTATCTGAAGGTTCTGTAGTGATTATCCCTGCGAATGTAAAGCACTGGCACGGTGCGAAAAAAGATTCTTGGTTCAGCCATATAGCGTTTGGTGTTCCTGGGGAAGATTTGTCAAACGAATGGTGTGAAGCTGTTTCAGACGAGGAATATAATCAATTAAAAGATTAGAAGAAACAATCATCTCAAGAGCAAGTATTGCGGATTTGATTGTTTGTATCATAAAAGAACCGTCTTTATACAACTATGCTAGTCTAGGTATTTCAAAGTCAGGAACAGACGGCGACAGACCTATGTATTAAAGAAAACAGCACAAACCTATCGTAAGAAAGTTTATGCTGTTTTTAATTGCGTAATTTTATTCTATTTTAAATGATAGGATAACAGTTTCTCGCTACACATAAAAATGAAAATGCTAGAAAAAACTCCCAACGCGATACAATAAAGGTGTTCAAGCCTATTGTAAAGCGATGGGAGAAAATATAGCATAAAAATTTCGTTGTTTATCACACATAAGATGATTATGGTTTACTTATCAAATTGAACTTCTTCTAACAAGTATTCAATGAATTTATCACCCATTTTAGACAAGCTAGCTTTTTCATGTTTAATATAAACCAGCTCAATAGGGTCATCAATATCTAGCGGAATGGAAACAATATTGTCACCGTTGAGGTTGCTGTTGAGAATACCAGTTGCGATAGTGTAACCGTCAAGACCAATCAAAAGATTGAAAAGGGTTGCTCGGTCACTGACAACGATGGATTTTTTATGGTGTTCTTGGGATAGGATTTCTTCTGAAAAGTAGAAAGAGTTGTGAGTTCCTTGGTCATAGCTCAGATAAGGAAAATCTTCTAGATCAGCTAGTTGAACCAGTTTTTTCTTTGCTAGAGGATTGCTCTTGCTGACAAAGATATGGGGCTGTGCGGTAAAGAGATGAGTGGCAAGCAAGTGATTGTCATCTAGCATTTTGGAGAGGACATCGCGGTTATAGCTGTTGAGAAACAGAACACCAATTTCACTACGGAAATTTTTGACGTCATCAATGATTTCCCAAGTTCGGGTTTCCCGCAGGAAGAGCTCGTACTTTTCCATGTCACTCTTTTTGAGCAGAGATACGAAAGCATTGACTACAAAGGCGTAGTGTTGGGAGGAAACGCTGAAAAGTTCTCGGTTAGCAACGGGATTTTTATAACGTTCTTCCAGCAGCTGGGTTTGCTCCACCACCTGACGAGCATAGGAGAGGAATTCCATCCCGTCCTTGGTCAGGGTAATGCCCTTGGGGTTGCGGATGAAAATCTCAATGCCCATTTCATTTTCCAAATCGCGCACTGCATTGGACAGACTAGGTTGGGTAATAAAGAGTTGCTTGGCAGCCTCGTTCATGCTGCCAGTTTCGACGATTTTAATAATATAATGTAATTGCTGAATTCTCATGAATCTATTTTATCACATTAGCATTGACAAAACACTTGTTAAGTTGTAAAATATATTAAATTTAACCTTTAAGAAAGTCCAGCGAGGCTTCCAAGGTTTCAGGTGAAAGAAGAGTGAGAAAATCTGCTCTCCATTTTCGTGAAGCCTTGCGTGTATATGCAGGGTCTTTTTTAATAAAGAAATGAGGTAGAAATGGTAAATAGCTCGTGTAAGGCAAGATTTGGAAAAATCATGTTGGAGAAGATGAGCATTGTGCATCAAGAGGAAATTGCTCCGCGAATTTTTTCTATGGATTTACAAGGGCAAATGGTTAGCCAGATGAAGGCTGGTCAGTTTCTACATATTCGAGTCCCAGATGATACAAAGCTTCTACGGCGACCTATTTCAATTTCAGAGATTGATAAAGAGAGAAAAATTTGTCGGATTATTTACAGGATAGAAGGGGCAGGCACAGAAATTTTTTCTAAATTGCAGAAGGGTTTTCAGTTGGATGTCATGGGTCCTCAAGGAAATGGGTTTGATTTATCTGGTTTGGACATTGAAGATACAGCCTTAATCATAGGAGGCGGTATTGGTGTTCCGCCCTTGCTGCAGGTAGCAAAAGAATTACATAGCAAAGGGGTCAAGGTCACTTCAGTTCTTGGATTTGCAACAAAAGCCGCCGTTATTTTGGAAGAAGAGATGAAAAAATACGGTCGTGTCATCGTAACAACAGATGACGGCTCTTATGGTCGCAAAGGCTATGTTTCCTCTGTTGTGAATGAGTTGCCAGAAAGTTTTACTGCGGTTTATGCTTGCGGTGCCCCTGGTATGCTCAAATATGTTGATGAAACATTTCGTAGTCATCCACGAGCTTACATTTCTATGGAGTCACGAATGGCTTGTGGAATGGGGGCTTGCTATGCTTGCGTACTTCATGTGGCTGGTGAGGATCAATCAGTCAATAAGCGTGTCTGTGAAGACGGTCCAGTTTTTGAGACTGGCACAGTCTTGGTGTAGGAGGTGAACATGTCGAAAAATCGTTTAGCAGTTTCTCTTCCGGGATTGGAACTGAAAAATCCAATTATTCCAGCTTCGGGCTGTTTTGGTTTTGGTCAGGAATATGCCAAATATTATGACCTAGATGTGCTTGGCTCGATCATGATTAAAGCAAGCACGCAGAATCCTCGTTTTGGCAATCCGACACCGCGCGTGGCGGAAACACCAGCTGGTATGCTCAATGCTATTGGTTTGCAAAATCCTGGTGTAGATGTGGTGTTAGCAGAAAAGCTTCCTTGGCTGGCTCAACATTATCCTAATCTGCCGATTATTGCTAATGTTGCTGGATTTTCTAATGAAGAATATGCTTTTGTCGCAGGAAAAATTTCTCAAGCACCAAACGTTAAAGCAATTGAACTCAATATTTCCTGTCCTAATGTGGATTATGGCAATGGAGGATTATTGATTGGGCAGGTGCCAGATTTGGCTTACAATGCTACGAAAGCAGCAGTTGAAGCTTCTAGTGTGCCGGTATATGTCAAATTAACGCCAAGTGTAGCAGACATTACCGAAATTTCTAAAGCTGTAGAAGCTGCAGGAGCAACAGGCTTTACCATGATTAACACCTTAGTTGGTATGCGATTTGATTTGAAAAGTAGAAAATCGATTCTCGCAAATGGAACGGGCGGTATGTCAGGTCCTGCTGTTTTTCCCGTTGCCTTGAAGTTAATTCGTCAGGTAGCCCAATCCAGCAGTTTGCCAATCATTGGTATGGGTGGAGTAGATTCAGCAGAAGCAGCCATTGAAATGTTTATTGCGGGAGCATCAGCTATTGGTGTTGGTACGGCAAATTTCACAGACCCTCATGCTTGTCCTAATATCATTGAGAACCTACCTAAAGTTATGGATAAGTATGGCATTGAAAGTTTGGAAAGTCTGCGAGCAGAAGTCAAGGAAAATTTGCTTGCTTAATTGATATTTTACTTGACAAGAGATAAAGTAAATTATAAAATAATTGAAATAAAACCTTTAAAGAAGTCCAGAGAGGCTCCAAGGTACATACGGTTTAAAATGGCAATAAAATGCTGATTTTCGTGTAACCTTGCTCTCAGGCAAGGTTTTTCTTTATGATTATTACCAGATTACCAGTAAAAATAAGGAGATTATCCCCCATGCGTGAAGAACGTCCTATTATTGCCCTTGATTTTCCGTCATTTGATGATGTCAAGGAGTTTTTGGAGCATTTTCCAGAAGACGAAAAGCTCTATGTCAAAATCGGTATGGAATTTTTCTATGCCATTGGTCCGGAAATTGTGCATTATCTGAAAGGTTTGGGACACAGCATTTTCCTAGATTTGAAATTGCACGACATTCCAAATACAGTGCGCTCTGCCATGTCAGTTTTGAGAACCTTTGGGATTGATATGGTGACGGTTCATGCGGCAGGTGGCGTGGAAATGATGCGAGAAGCCAAGAAGGTTTTAGGCGATCAGGCAAAGCTCGTAGCAGTGACCCAGTTGACTTCTACCAGTGAGGAAGATATGAGAGATTGCCAAAATATCCAAACAACTGTTTCAGAATCTGTTGTCAACTATGCCTGCAAAGCTAAGGAAGCTGGACTGGACGGAGTTGTTTGTTCGGCTCAGGAGGTTAAGCTGATTAAAGCCGCAACATCAGAAGATTTTCTGTGCGTCACTCCAGGTATTCGACCAGCTGGTTCTGAAATCGGGGATCAAAAACGGGTTATGACGCCGCAAGAAGCACATCAAATTGGTAGTGATTACATTGTGGTTGGACGTCCCATCACACGAGCAACTGATCCAGTAGCTGCTTACCGAGCTATAAAGGCGGAATGGGTGAATGGCTAGAAAAATTTATCGAGCAATCATTGACAGACCGATAGGTTATCAAGATAGTTTTGGAAATCGTTATCCTATCAACTATGGTTATATTCCGGATTTATTTGCTGGAGACGGCGAAGAACAAGATGTTTATATCATTTCGGAAAAAATACGAGAACCTTTGGAATCTTTTGAAGGAGAATTGATTGCTGTTATTCACCGACAAGATGATGTGGAGGATAAGTGGGTACTGACCTCTACAAATGAGAATATTACCATAGAAGATATTAAAGAAAAGACATATTTTTTGGAACAATATTTTGTTTCCACTATTGAATTATTGTAAAGGAGAAATCATGACTTTAGCAAAAGATATTGCCCGTGACTTACTGAAAATTGAGGCTGTTTACTTGAAACCGGAAGAACCTTTCACTTGGGCAAGCGGTATCAAGTCTCCAATTTATACAGACAATCGTGTGACCTTAGCCTATCCAGAAACGCGGACCTTGATTGAAAATGGTTTTGTAGAGAAAATCAAGACTGAATTTCCAGAAGCAGAAGTCATTGCTGGAACAGCGACAGCAGGTATTCCTCACGGTGCAATTATTGCAGATAAGATGAACTTACCGTTTGCCTATATCCGTAGCAAACCAAAAGACCACGGTGCTGGAAATCAGATTGAAGGTCGGGTAAAATCAGGTCAAAAAATGGTCGTGGTTGAGGATTTAATTTCAACTGGTGGTTCCGTTTTGGATGCCGTTGCAGCAGCGAAGCGGGAAGGTGCAGATGTCATTGGAGTAGTGGCTATTTTCACTTATGAATTGCCTAGAGCAGAAAAGAATTTTTCGGATGCAGGTGTGAAACTAGTGACCTTATCTAACTATACTGAATTGATTAATCTGGCGGAACAAGAAGGCTATGTTTCAGCAGAAGGATTGGCACTACTTGAGAAATTTAAGCATGATCAAGAAAATTGGGAGGGATAAGGAAAATAAATCTAGTAGAACTAAGTAGGAAGTATCCTCAGGCAGAAGTTTGGGCACATCCAGATGAATTTCCAGACTTATATGATTTGACATTGAGAGGAACTAAGCAAGCGACAAGTTCTTGGTTTGAAGAGTATGAAAAAGACAAGGTATCGTTACCTAAAGTTGGAGAAGTCTCCATCATGCTAGATAGAATGGAGAATCCTAGTCGAGCCTTGGTTATGGTGACAAACAAAGTTCTTGTCCGTCCCTTTCATCAAGTGACAGCAGAAGAAGCTTTTTTAGAAGGGGAAGGCAATCGTAGTTTAAGAGATTGGCAGACTATTTTTGGGGATTATTGGCGTAAAACCTTGCCAGAAGAAGGATTAGAATTTTCAGAGTCTGGTTTGGTTGTTACAGAAATTTTTACTGTTTTAGAAGATTATCTTTTAGACAATGAAGAAAACGGACGTAGCAAGTAATTAGACGTTAAGCAGCAATCTGACGATTGTTGTTTTTAAAATAGCGGAATAAATTAGATTTTGATATAATGGGCCTATGCTAAAAATGTACTCTTTTTTCTTTGGAATCTTGCAAAAAATCATGTTACTTGTGTGCTTGCATTGGTTTTTTACTGCGATTATTCATCTAGGGACAATTTCTAGTCTGGCTTTGATTGGAGTGACAATACTAGCGTTTCTGGCTTATCGTTATCTAGAAAATTTTAAAAAATGCTACCACTACCTGATGAAGCACAAAGTTGCTATTATGATAGCGGTGATTATATTTCAGTTAGCAATGCTTTTGTCTGCTCAATTGTTGATTCGGCGAGATGCAGCAGTTGTTTTTAACGGCGCTTTTAAGTACTTAAAAGAATCTTCTATTTCCAGCTATTTGACACGCAATCCGAATAATCTGTTTCTCTTTTTGTATGAGCGCTTTTTTTATAATATCTTTGGAAGCTCAGCTTTATGGATTTTGCAGGGATTAAATATATTTTATGCCGATATAACGGCACTCATTTTGTACAAGGGAATGAAAAAATATGTGAGTGAGTCTGCTGCTGATGTGACATTTAGTTTGTATGTGTTGCTAGTTGGCTTTTCACCTTATTTTTATTCGATGTACACGGATATATGGCCTCTTCCGCTCATTGCTTTACAAATATTCTTACTTTTTGATTTACTTGGGCTTCGATGGCAGGATAAGAGGGTACTCTTCATAAAGACAATCAGATTAGGTTTGATAAGTGGGCTTGCAGTGCTGATACGACCAACTGTGTTGATTGTTATTATGGCAGGTTTTATTTTGCTGTTGTTCAAAAAGGAATGGAAGAAATTTATCCTAATCTTTTTCACCTTTCTCCTATCGTTTGGCGTAACTTCTATCGGCGGAAACTATCTGAAAGCGACGCAAACAGAAGTGACATTGATACAAGAGAAAGGATTGTCTAAAAGTCCTCTGCTCTTTATTGACTTAGGGTTGACTTTTATTGGACACGATCAAGAAGACATGAAAGAGGGTTTGCTTCAATACATTGATGTGGATCAGAGAGAACAGTATAATAATGGAATGTTTAAGCAAGAAAATGTAAAAAAAGAAATCAAACGACGTTTAAAAGAGTATTCATTTTTTGGATTTCTCAATCATCTTTACTATAAGCATTCATTAACTGTTTCAGAAGGAACTCTAGGCTGGTTGTATCGAGATGTGGAATATGAAAAAACGCCCTATATTTCTCCTCTTTATCCTTATACAAAAAAGAATCCTGTGGCGCAGTTTATCAGAACTTATTTTCTGAGTGTCGATAAGAATGAGTATCGGTATTATGAGATTGTGAAGCAGGTTATTTGGATTGTGATGAGTCTGGGACTTGTTTTTGCCTTGTGGAAATATCGTGCAAATGATAAATTGAATTGTATCAGTCTTGCAGTTTTTGGAGGTTTGTTGTTTTTGCTCATTTTTGAAGGTGGAAAGACGCGGTATTTAATACAATTTTTACCGCAAATCATCATATTGTCTGCATTAGGATTGACTAAATATTTACCGGATTGGTTAAAAAGTAAGAAAGGAGAAAAGATAAAATGAGAAAATCGTTTTACACTTGGTTGATGACGGAGCGTAATCCCAAAAGCAAAGCGCCCAAGGCAATACTCGCCGATTTAGTTTTTCATGAACCGACTTTTCCTAAGCATACGGATGATTTTGATGAAGTCAGTCGCTATTTAGAAGAGCATGCTGACTTTTCCTTTAATCTTAGCGATTTTGATGCGATTTGGGAAGACTATCAGGATCATTAGTTCAGAGAAGTGATAGAATTTTCCGAGTTACTTTGCTATAATAATAGTAAATAATATGAAGAAAGAGGTTCTTTATTTGCAAGAACATTCAGTAGAAATTACCTTACAGCATCCGGATGATGCTTTTCATCTTTTTGGTTCCAATGAACGTCACTTGCGTTTAATGGAACAGGAGTTACAGGTAACCATTCATGCAAGGACGGAGGTTGTCCAGATTATCGGTAGCGAAGCAGCTTGTGAGGAGACTCGCCAGGTGCTTCAAGCTCTGCTAGTTTTGGTGAATCGCGGGATGACGATTGGGACGCCAGATGTAGTGACGGCTATTACCATGGTTAAAAATGGTGAAATTGATAAGTTTGTGGCTCTGTATGAGGAAGAAATTATCAAAGATTCTTATGGCAAGCCCATTCGTGTCAAGACCTTAGGGCAAAAAATCTATGTTGATAGCATTAAGAATCATGATGTTGTCTTTGGGATTGGACCGGCAGGAACAGGAAAAACCTTCTTAGCGGTGACCTTGGCAGTGACAGCACTCAAACGCGGTCAGGTCAAGCGGATTATTTTGACTCGTCCGGCGGTTGAAGCAGGGGAAAGTCTTGGTTTCTTGCCAGGAGATCTAAAAGAAAAAGTAGATCCTTATCTGAGACCCGTTTACGATGCACTCTTCCAAATTCTTGGGAAAGAACAGACTACGCGCCTT
The DNA here is from genome assembly GCF_001839535.1 of Streptococcus sp. HMSC36C04. Lineage (NCBI taxonomy): Bacteria > Bacillati > Bacillota > Bacilli > Lactobacillales > Streptococcaceae > Streptococcus > Streptococcus sp. HMSC36C04. The sequence goes on from NZ_KV841588.1 coordinate 48,997, forward strand.
ATGGAGCGAGAAATCATTGAGATAGCCCCTTTAGCTTATATGCGTGGACGAACATTGGATGATGCCTTTGTCATCTTAGATGAAGCGCAAAATACGACCATTATGCAGATGAAGATGTTTTTGACCCGACTTGGTTTTAATTCCAAGATGATTGTCAATGGAGATATTAGTCAGATTGACTTGCCGAAGAACAGTAAATCAGGTCTCATTGATGCGACAGAGAAATTGAAACAAATCAAGCAGATTGATTTTGTTTATTTATCTGCAAAAGATGTTGTCCGCCATCCTGTAGTAGCTGAAATTATCAAGGCTTATGAACATTCTACTGAAATGGCGCATCATCATTTTTCTAAAGAAGAAAAATCAAGTTTGACCAATTCCAAAATCGTCGGCGAGCCAGCCAAGGAGTCGGAAGATGATGAAGGGCTATCTCTTGACTAATCTGAACAAGTTGCACACGACTAATTTTGGGGAAGTACGCTTGCAAAAGAATCTGCTACGTGACTGATGGCTATCAATGCATCTTCCTATGTCATAATCACAGGACACAGAAAGTAAGAATTAAAAAATGATTGACCAACTATCTAAGTATTACAGGTGTAGAATACTAACTGAAAAGGATATTCCAAGTATTTTATCTTTATATGAAAGCAATCCTCTATATTTTCAGTATTGTCCACCAAAGCCAAATTTGGCAAGTATAAAAGAGGACATGCTTCGTCTACCTGAAGGTAAAGCTAAGGCTGATAAGTTTTATGTTGGCTTTTGGGATCGCTCTAACCTTGTAGCTGTTATGGATTTTGTCTATGCCTATCCTGATGAGGAGACAGTTTTTATTGGTCTATTTATGGTTAATCAGACCTATCAAGGGAAAGGTATTGGCAGCCAGATTGTGACAGAAGCGCTAACCTATTTTGCTAAAAACTTTCGAAAAGCACGTTTGGCTTATATCAAGGGGAATCCACAATCTCAGCATTTTTGGAAAAAGCAGGGCTTCAAACCAATTGGAAGTGAGGTCAAGCAAGAACTCTATACGGGTGTTATCGTTGAACAGAGCTTAAGAGGTTAGAAATGGCATCAAGTAAAAACTATTTGGAATTTGTTTTGGAGCAATTATCGGGATTAGATGATGTGGCTTATCGTTCCATGATGGGGGAGTATATTCTTTACTTCCGTGACAAGATTATTGGTGGTATTTATGATAATCGCTTTTTAGTTAAACCTGTGCAAGCAGTCTTAGATAAGATTGACCAACCTTCGTTTGAGTTTCCATACGAAGGTGCCAAAGAAATGATTTTAGTGGAAGACCTTGATAATAAGGTGTTTCTAGAAGATCTGATTTTAGCTATGTATGATCAACTGCCGCTACCTAAACCTAAAAAGAAAAAGCAAATGTGAACAAAGCAACAAAGAAGCCTGCTAAGGGCTTTTTTGTTATGGCTAAAAAAGGAAACCAATTTACCAGATATAGCTCCGAATTTAAATGATAGGTGGTGGAAGATTACCCCAGTGGATAAAACGTGGAAATGCATTTTTTATCTTATCAAAGTTTCAAAAGCTAAAAACATTTCGCTTGATGACTTTGAAGAGGTTGTTGCTAGTCTCTATCTTAGCGTTGGGGTATGGGAGTTCAAGAACGATGTTAGTATTGTTTTGGCCTTTCAGAAAGTTCATAATCTCCAGTGGACTTACTCGTTGTATGAATTTTATAGCACTTTTATTGTTTTGTTTCGTGAAATAGTCTTAATTACTTTATTCTTATCATAATAAAAATAAATCAAAGGGTGACAATCTGTCAAGAAAACTTCCTTAAAAGATATGTTTTTTTTAACTGATTTGAAGTATAATAGTAATTGTAGTATAGTATTGAAATTTATACTATTAGCTTATAAAAAATTAGAAAAAGGAGAAATTTATTATGAAGACAAAGAAGTGGATAATTTTCTTTTTATCTTTATTCACGGTCTTTACTGTTATAGGTTTCTGGAACGTCCAGCGGGTTTCTGCTGCTGACGTTACCAATAAAGCCCATTTCGAGGACTTGAAGATTACTATCGCATCTACAGGAAGTGAGACTGAAGGAATTCATGGTTCAAACGATACTTTGATGAAATTGAAATATTCAGGTAAATTCTCATTTCCCAATGTGGCAGCTAATGAAATCAAGAATGGTGATTACTTTATCGTAAAGGCTCCAGATAACTTGAGTTTGACAGATAGTAGTCTGGATCTCATCGATAAAAATTCAAATACAAAGATGGGAACTGTGAAGGTAGAAAGTGCCAACCATCGGCTAGTATTTACCTTCAATGACAAGGTGAAGGACAAGCAAAATATCCGTGGGGACTTTGTTGCAGAAGCAACTGAAACGCTCAAAAAAGAGGGGAAAACGGTTACCTATGTTTTACCAGATGGTAAAAAACAGACCATCACGTATAAAGTGAATAAATATCAACAGACTGAAGTGATTGGAGAAACTATTACAAAGTACGGTTATAACGATAACAATAAGGCGAGGGCACATTTTCAAATGAAAATTAATCGCGCTAAGAAAGATATGACTGGACATGTGGTAAAAATTACGGATGATGTTTCAAAGGGAGCCTTCGCTAACTATGTGGAAGATACTTTCTATATGTATGAAGCAGAATTTGAGACGACGAATACGAATTCATCTGCTCTTAAACATATAGGTGATAAATACGAAATCACAACCGATCCGGAGGCATACAAGGCTGACTCAGATAAAAAGGCTTTGTTGACCTTTGTCAATGGGAAACGAGGATTTGAGTTGCTCATGCCGACCAATATGGGAACAAAGAGCTTTTTCTTAACGTATGATACGTCCTCACCAGCAGATACTTCAACGATAAGTAACTCAGCGCAGTACTTGATTGATAACCAACCACAACTTATTTGGGAAAAATACGGAGGTAGTACTGGAACCAAAACAGAAGCAACGTTTAATGTAAAGACGGTTAAATCTGTAGGTGCAACTGTTACTGCTGATATTGCTGGAAAGATCAAAATTACTAAATTCGATGAAGCTGATGCAGATGTTAAGTTGAAAGATGTTAAATTTGACATTATTGATAAAGCGACTAATAAAGTAGTTGATACAGTGGTAACGGATGAAAACGGTATTGCTCTTTCAAAGGCTCTCAATGATGGGAAGTACATTGTCAAAGAAAAGAAAACGAAGTCGGGTTACATTGTTAATAGTCAAGAGTTTGAAGTAGAATTGAAAGAAGGAAAAGGTGTTCCGCTCAACATCTCTAATAAACGTGTGACAGTTGATTTTAAAGCAACCAAGACTTGGGTAGGCGGAAAGAAAACTGACTACAAAGAAGTCAAACTTGGCTTGTATGTCCACAAGAAAGGACAAACTGTTGCAGATTCAAAACCTGTCTCAGGGAACTATACTCCTGAGGTAACTGAGTCCAATGGTGTTTATACTTACGAGTGGAAAAATCAACTACCTAAGTATGATGTAGATGGAACCACAGAGTTAGTCTACTCTGTTCGCGAACTTCAAGATGAGACAGCTTTGCCTTTGGAAGGAAATGAAAAAGTCGAAATAGGTAGCCACAACTACGTTGTCTCTTACAATGACGAGATGACCAAAATCACCAATACTTATCTTCCTCCACAGACAAATGTGACTGCTAAGAAAGTCTGGACTGGTGGTAAGGCTGATGCCCGTCCAAAATTCTATTTCAAACTGTATCGTACATTAGAAGGTGGAACTGAGGAAGCTGTAGCTGATGCTGAGAAGAAAGAAGTTCCAAAGACAGATGGAACTGTTGAATGGACCAATCTTCCTGCGACAGATGCAAATGCTACGAAGTACACTTATAGTGTTAAAGAAGTAGATGCTCAGGAAAAACCAGTCACTACCGTAGGCGGCTACACAGCCAATCAAACAGATGCTACGACTGTCACAAATACATATAAATTATTACCAACTAAAACTGATATCTTCGTTGATAAAGAATTGACTGGTAATCGTCCGACTCCTCTTCAAGCAGATGAATTTGAATTCATCTTGAAAGATGAGAAAGGAACCGAAGTTCAACGCGCTAAAAATGATGCCAATGGTCATGTTGTCTTCAAGGATATTCCTTTCGACAAGGAAGGACAGTACAAATTCACTATTGTTGAAGCTCATGCTGGTCAAACGATTAACGGTGTGACTCACGATTCAAGAAGTGTTCACGTCACCGTTTCTGTGTATGATCCTGGACAAGGTAAACTTGTTGCAACCCCTCTTTATAACCAGATTTCTGCTTTAATAGCTCCTTTTGCGAATTTCGCAAGTTCTGACTCATTGCTTCCTCCTGGAGCCATTTCTGTCATTGATAATGGTGGAATTCAGAAATTCGTAAATACTTATAAAGCAACTAAAGTGAAAGTTCCTGTTGCTGCAACGAAAACGTTGATCAATAAGAACACAAATGAACCGATTCAGCTTCAAGGTGACGAGTTTGAATTCACTTTGACTGACTCAAACGGTGTGGTTCAAGATACTAAGAAGAATGACAAGGACGGAAAAGTTAAGTTTAAAGAGTTGACCTTCAATGAATCAGGCACTTATACTTATAAGATTGCTGAGAAAGCGGGTAATGCTACAGGTATCAAGTACGATACTAAAACCATCACAGCCACAGTGACTGTAGTGGACAATGGTAAAGGTGTCCTTAAAGCAACTGTTGCTTACGACGATGAAAAAGCATTCGAGAATACCTACACTCCAGCAGGTACTACATCAGTTACTCTTGGAGCGAAGAAAGTTCTAAAAGATAAAGCGCTAGAAGCAGGTAAGTATAGTTTTGTTCTAAAAGAAGGTGACAAAGTCCTTCAAACAGTCACTAATGAAGCAAATGGCAATATCTCATTTGCCCCATTGACTTACGACGAAAATCAAGTTGGTACACATAAGTACACCGTTTCAGAAGTTTCTGGAAATGAAGCGGGAGTAACTTATGATTCAACGGTTTACGAAGTAGAAGTCAGGGTTGAAAAAGTCAGTGCTACTGAATTAAAAGCAACCGTTTCTAAACAAGCCAGTGACCTTGTATTCACGAACAAATACACTCCAGCTAAAACACAAATTCCAGTGAAAAAAGTATGGAATGATGCCGACAACCAAGATGGCAAACGCCCAGCTTCTATCACAGTAAAACTCCTCGCAGATGGCACGGATACTGGAAAAACACTTGAATTGTCAGAAGCTAATGGCTGGGCAGGTAGCTTCACAGATTTAGATGCAGATAAAGGCGGAACTTCGATTGATTATAAAGTAGTTGAAGTTAGCTCAGTAGCTGGTTATACAAGTGAAATCAGCGGAGATGCAGCAACTGGCTTTACAATCACGAACAAATATACTCCAGAAACGATTGACATTAAAGCCACAAAGAACTGGGATGATGCCAATAACCAAGATGGCAAACGTCCGAAATCGATTACGGTCAACCTCTTGGCTGACGGTGAAAAAGTAGCTTCCAAAGAAGTGAAAGCGGCAGCTGACGGCGCTTGGTCTACAGTCTTTACAAAACTTCCTAAATTCAAAGCAGGCAAGGTGATTAAATATAGCCTGACCGAAGAAGTCGTTTCTGAATATACTAGCGAAATCAATGATTTCAATATTACCAACAAATACACACCAAAAATGATTGATTATCAAGTGACGAAAACTTGGAATGACAATAATAACCAAGATGGCAAACGTCCAGACCATATCACGGTTCACTTGATGAAGACAGTTGGTGGTGTGACTACCGAAGTTGAGAAATATGATATCAAAGTCGCTGAAGCAGACCCAGCGAATGGCAATGTTTGGAAACATACCTTTACTAATCTTCCAAAATACGAAGCAGGTCAAGAAATTGTCTATTCTGTCAAGGAAGATGCTGTAGCAGGATATGAAACATCTATCAAGGGTCAAGAAATCACAAACACCCATGAACCAGAAACAATCGTCATTTCTGGTAAGAAAGTCTGGGAAGATGCTAACAACCAAGACGGCAAGCGAACCAAAACAGTCAAGGTTCAAATTCTGAAAGGCGGCACAATCGTTGATGAAGTTGAAACTTCAGAAGAAAAAGGTTGGGCTTTTGAATCCAAACCATTACCGAAGTATGAAAATGGTAAAGAAATCGAATATGATGTCAAAGAAGTTGCCGTAGAATCTTACGAAAAGCCAATAGTTGAAAAATCTCAAGACGGCAAATACACAATTACCAACAAGCGTACCCCAGAAAAGGTAAACTTGACAGGTCAAAAGACTTGGAATGACAGTAATAACCAAGACAGAAAACGTCCTACTGAAATCAAAGTTCGCTTATTGGCAGATGGCAAAGACACAGGTAAAGTAGCGACAGCGAGCGAAGCAACTGATTGGAAATACAGCTTTGAAGGTTTGGATCGTTACAAGGATGGCAAAGAAATTGTTTACTCTGTTAAGGAAGTAAATGTACCAAAAGGCTATACCTCTAAAGCAAATGGCATGAATCTTGTCAACAGCTACATTCCAGCTACTACTTCAGTTAGCGGTCAAAAGACTTGGAATGACAGTAATAACCAAGACAGAAAACGTCCTACTGAAATCAAAGTTCGCTTATTGGCAGATGGCAAAGACACAGGTAAAGTAGCGACAGCGAGCGAAGCAACTGATTGGAAATACAGCTTTAAGGATTTGGATCGTTACAAAACTGGAAAAGAAATTGTTTATTCTGTTGAGGAAGTAGATGTAGCAAAAGGCTATACCTCTAAAGCAAATGGCATGAATCTTGTCAACAACTACACTCCAGCTACTACTTCAGTCAGCGGTCAAAAGACTTGGGAAGATGACAATGACAAAGACGGTCTTCGTCCAAAAGAGATTCAAGTAAGATTGCTTGCAAATGGTAAAGATACGGGCAAAGTAGCGACAGCAAGCGAAGCAACTGGATGGAAATATAGTTTTGAACAACTTGCCAAATATGAAGCAGGTAAGGAAATCACTTATACGGTGGAAGAAGTTGCGGTACCGAAAGGTTACACACCGAAGGTAGATGGTATGAATATCACGAATCGTCATACACCAGAGAAGCCACAAATTCCACAAACCCCACCAAGTACACCAGAGAAATCGAAGAAGAAAATTCTCCCTTCAACAGGTAGTCAAAATTCATTCTTTGCATTACTTGCAGGTCTGTTCACCTTAAGTGGAGCTGCTTACTTGTTAAAGAAGAAGGTGTAATTCTATCATCAGATAGAACAATGAAAGTCCATTAGAGAAATCTAGTGGGCTTTTTCAGGCTCATTGTCAACTGTAGTGGGTGACTAGATCTAAGATCGAGAGAGGGACGAAGTTCTCTCTTTTTGCTTGTTTTCACTCTGAAGCGACAGGGAGGCTACCAAGAGGGTCAGAAGGGAGCCAATAGAGGAAAGAATAGAGATTAGCAGTCCAAAGCTTCTTCGTTCATGATACTCTAAAGAGGTAAGAACAAGGAAGGAGAAGGAAATGGAGTTCAAGGAGTTGTATAGGAAGGTAAGGGGGATTGTTATAATAATGCTTTGTGTGAAAATTTCCTCTCACACTTCAAAAGTAAGTCCTTATGGTTACATCCACCGTTAGACAGAGAGGAACTGCTCAACCAAATCAAAAGTTAGACTGGTATAATAATGATAGACCATAAGAAAGATTAAAAGGTATGACTCCTAGGGAATATCAGGAGTCATACCTTTTAACAGTTACTTTTTTATCTGTCCATTTTAGATGGGGATTGACACCAAGAGTTTTTTATTATACAGACTCAATTTTTATATAAAAAGAGTCTAAGACACTATTTTTCTCAGACTCAAATTGTTCTTATAATAAAAGCAATGGTAGGTGATTATACAAAGCATTACTTTGAGGTGGTGGGTAGGACTTGGCGAAGCCATCCTTTTCGAAATTTATACTAATAAATCATTGATATCGGTGTAGTCACGCTTAAGCCCTTCTGCGACAGGTCGGTTAGTAATATATCCTTTATAAGTAGTAACTCCTTGTTGTAGACCCAAATCATCTGCAATAGCTTGTTCAAACCCTTTGTCCGCCAAAGCTTCAATGTAAGGAAGTGTTACATTTGTTAAAGCAAGAGTTGATGTGCGAGCAACAGCACCAGGTATGTTGGCAACTGCATAATGAAGCACGCCATGTTTTTCATAGACAGGTTCATCGTGAGTGGTTACACGATCAGCAGTTGCAACAACTCCACCTTGGTCAACGGCTACATCCACAATAACAGATCCAGGTCGCATTTTACTGACCATTTCATCAGTAACGAGCTTGGGAGCTTTGGCACCAGGGATTAATACTGCTCCAATCACTACATCGGCCTCTTTGACACTTTCAGCAATATTGAAAGAATTAGACATAAGGGTCTGGATTTGGTGGCCAAAAAGGTCTTCGAGTTCGGACAGGCGTTTAGCGCTGATATCAAGAATAGTGACCTGCGCTCCCAGTCCTAAAGCGATGCGAGCTGCGTGTGTTCCAACAACGCCCCCTCCAATGATAGTGACTTTTCCTTTAGGAACACCTGGCACACCGCCCAGTAGTACACCAGAACCACCTTCTTGTTTGGTTAGAAAGTGAGCTCCAATCTGTACAGCCATACGTCCTGCCACTTCACTCATGGGCACAAGCAAGGGGAGATGCCCCTCTTGGTCACGAACGGTTTCGTAAGCAATTCCTATTGTCTTGCTAATCGTCATAGCATCAGCTAATTCAGGTGCAGCAGCCATGTGCAGATAAGTGAAAAGCAAGAGATTGTCACGTAAGAAAACATATTCAGCAGCTAAGGGTTCTTTGACTTTGACAACTAGATCAGCTGTCCAAGCTTCGGCTGCAGTTGTAACAATTGTCGCTCCCTGTGCTTTGTAGTCAGCGTCTGTAAATCCAGAACCAAGACCAGCTTTGGTTTCAACCAAAACCTGATGACCTTTTTGGACGAGACTGTGAACGCCAGCTGGTGTTAAAGCAACACGATTCTCATTGTTTTTAATTTCTTTTGGAATACCGATTAACATAGATTTACTCCTTTTTTGAGATGTTTTTATTGTATATGAAAACGTTTTAAAAATCAAGGAAAAATTAGAAACATTGATTTCAGTGAGTATTTATGTTATGCTATGAGGCAACATAGGAGGTTCGTGCAAAATGGAAAGTATTTATCTAAAGCTAGCTGAAAACCGAACTTTGGAAACAGAGCGCCTGCTCCTACGACCTGTGACCTTAGATGACGCTGAGGCTATGTTTGAATATTCTTCTGATGAAGAAAATACTCGCTATACTTTTTTACCTAATAAAGATTTGGAAGAAACTAAAAATATTATTGCTCGTTTGTTTATGGGTCGACCACTTGGAAATTGGGGGATTGAGCTGAAGGAAAGTGGTAAACTGATTGGCAGCATTGACCTACACAAGCTGGATCCGGTCCTCAAAAAGGCAGCTATCGGCTATGTGATTCATAAGAATTACTGGAATCAGGGCTTGGCAACGGAAACATTGAAAGAAATAATTCGACTGGCTTTTGAAAGTTTGGATATGAATATGTTAGTAGCTCTCCATGATGTTGAAAATCCCGCTTCAGGACGAGTTATGGAAAAGGCTGGTATGAAGTTTTCCCATATTGACCCATACGCAGCACTCGATGAGCACGAGGAAGGTCGAATTTCTCAGAGAGCTTATTATCGTTTGACAAAGGAAGATTATTTTAAAAAATATTGATGTGAACGTGATATTTATAGGAAATTTTAATGGTGATTAGGTTCTTTTTGGGACGTTCTAACAAAAAGTTCTTTCTCTTATGATGAAAACATTTTTCAAATCTATTGACAAGAATCTGTCTGCATGATATAGTAGATGGGTACTGCTGATTTAGCTCAGTTGGCAGAGCGCATCCATGGTAAGGATGAGGTCGCCGGTTCGATCCCGGCAATTAGCATGATGAACAGGAAAAAGCCCAATTTTAATGGGCTTTTTTGCATTGGTGACGATATTAAGACATCAAATTCATCAGCTATTATAGGTGATGGTATTCTCTTAGGTCAAAGCGTTGGCACAGACCTAGTCGGTTTGGACTTCTATCAAATAATGCCGGAAAATAATGCTGGTATCTGACCCGATTACAGGCGCCTCCGGCTAACTTCATCATGGTCAATACTTAAGGAAAACGTTTTGTAGATGAGTACGGTAGTCGAGATAAATTGGACCAAGCAGCGATTGACAATGGCGGTCTTTTCTATCTGATTGCAGACGAAAATATCAAAGAAACGGCTTATAATACCAGTCAAGAAAAGATTGATGCGCAGGTAGCACATGGAATGATTTACCGATCAGATAGTTTGGAAGAGTTGGCTTAACAGCGACAAATGGAGCTACAGGTCTTTATCAAGACGATCACAGCTTATAATATTTATGTTGATGCGGGCTATGATCCTGAATTTGAAAAGGAAGCTTTCGATCTCAAGGTTGAAAAAGCACCGTTTTATGCCACTCTTCGAAAACCAGCCGTTCACCACACTATGGGTGGGCTTAAGATTGATACGGAAACACATGTTATCAATAAACAAGGACAAGTTATCCAAGGTCTCTATGCAGCTTGAAAGTAGCTGGCGGATTGCATGCCGGAAACCGTTTAGTTGGCAATTCTCTTACTGATATTTTCACTTTTGGACGTATCGCAGCCGAAACCGCTATTGCAGAGAAATGTTAATCTTGATTTTTAGGTAGAAATCCTCTCAGTTTTGGGAGGATTTTTTGTAAATATTCTTGACATGCATTTCTTTTAATGTTAAAGTATTAACTAATTAAAAGTAGAAAGGAGAATGTATCATGAATGATGTAAAACAAAACAGTACTCAGGTATATCATACGACAGAACTCCTTTCTAGCACAGCACTGTAATTTATTTTTGATGAAAAAATAAATAAAACAAGTAAGCTCAGGACAGGTTTATTCTGTCTTGGGCTTTTTTGTGCGTTTCGGGAAGGATTAGGATGATTAAAAGTTTGTTTGGATATATAAAAGAGCATAAATGGTTATATTTATCCATTGCTCTGGTTTTACTATTGTATGATTTTACCATGTTGATTCCAACACAGGTGATTCAGCGTTTGGTAGATCATCTGTCGCATCATACTTTGACACAGCAGAATTTAATTAGAGACGTTGGTTTGTTAGCTTTGGTGACAATTTGCAACTATCTGTCGGCTTACTATTGGCATTTAAAAATATTTCAGTCGTCTATTGACTATAAGTTTCTCATGCAAAGAAGAGCTTTTGAGAAATTGGTAGCTATGAGAACGCCTTTCTACGAAAAATTTCGTTCTGGCGATATTCTAACGCGTTTTTCAACAGATGTTGAGGGAATGATGGAGATGGTTGGTTATGGGATTGTCATTCTCTTATATGCTGGAGGCATGATTGCCTTTGTCATTCCGACCATGTTTTTTATCTCATGGGAAATTAGCTTACTGGCTATGCTTCCGCTTATGATATTGATGATATGGATTTATTTTCTTGGAAAAAAACAAGATAAATTAGTCGAAAATAATCGTGAAGCAGTGGCATCTTTGAATGATGAGGTACTGGAAACGATAGAGGGAGTCCGAGTTGCGCGTGCTTATAGCAAGAAAGCAACCCAGAAAGAACAGTTCCAATTGCGCACGAAAGCTTTATCTAAGGTCGGCGATCAAATTGCTGGCATTCAGTATCTTTACGCACCGCTCTCTTCTGTCTTTATCGCTTTATCAACGATTATTGTGCTTCTTATTGGTGCTGCTTTTATAAAAACGGGACAGTTGACAATTGGGCAAGTGATTGCTCTTCAATTGTATGTGATTAGCCTGATTGAACCTTTTTGGATGCTGTCAGATTTTATCTTGGTCTATCAAACAGGGAAAACATCTTTTAAAAAGGTCATAGAATTGATTGAAACGACAGATGATATGAAAATGAGTGGAAAAGAGGAGCTGCAACATCTTATCTCTATTCGATTTCAAGATTATCATTTCACTTACCCACAAGCAGAAAGACCCAGTTTGCGTAATATAACTTGGCAAATCGAAGCAGGGAAAACGTATGGTATTGTTGGAAAAACTGGCTCTGGTAAAACAACCTTAGTTCGTCAGCTTCTTCAGCAATATCCTATTGGACAAGGTGAATTTCAGATAAATGGAAAATCTGTCAGTCACTATTCACGTCAATCAATTGAAGCGATGATTGGCTATGTCCCACAGGAACATATTTTATTTTCAAAATCCGTCAAAGACAATATTGCCTTTGGCAAGAGGAATGCGACATTAAGTGATATTGAGCGGGCTATTGAAACAGCGGCATTTTCAGAAGATTTAAAACGAATGCCAGACGGACTGGAAACTCTTATTGGTGAGAGGGGAGTGTCAATATCTGGCGGTCAAAAACAAAGAATTTCTTTGGCACGCGCTTTTATTAGACAGCCAGAAGTCCTTATTTTGGATGATTCTTTGTCTGCAGTTGACGCTCAGACAGAACGCCGAATTATCCAAAATATCCAGAAGGTACGAGCGAATCAGACAACAATCATTGTGACGCACCGTTTGTCAGCTATCCAGCAGGCAGACTGGGTTCTTGTCTTAGAAGACGGACAAATTATAGAAGAAGGGACTCCGAACCAGTTGCTTAATAAAGGAGGTTGGTACGCCGAACAATATCAGCGGCAGCAACATCAGAAAGGAGGGAGCGAATGAGTATCATTAGTCGTTTATTAAAAGAACTAAAAGTTGTTCGAATTGCATTCTTTCTTGCGGTCGGAATTGCTGTCTTAGCAACAGTGACTAGCCAACTGTCCCCTCTCTTTTTGAGAAATATGATAGACGGACCACTTACACAGATTGGAAGTGGAAAAGATCGTCAGGTTCAGCTTTTGCAATTAGCTGGATTATACCTAATTGCTGTAGTTTTGGGGAGCGCCTTGACTTACTTAGGCGACCGACTTTTAGCGCATTGTGGCAACAAAGTAGCCGAACATCTGAGAAATGAAGCTTATCAAGTCATGCAAAATTTGCCGATTTCTTACTTTGATGATAAGCCGGCAGGGAAGATTGCGACCAGAATTGTAAATGATACGGAAACCTTACGCAGACAATTTTATGCCAGTTTGGTTAGTGTTTTGATTCAAATTCTTCGGATTGTTTTTACCTACGTTCTGTTATTTTATCTTAATCCACTTGCAGCCTCAGTGCTGCTGCTATTGCTTCCTGCTTTTTATGGAATTCAGGTATTTTATAAAAAACTAACGGACAAGCCGATGGAAGACTTTTATGATTCACGGAGTGACATCAATAATCAAGTGAATGAATTGATGCATGGAGCTAGTCTGATACAGCTATATAATCAGGAAAAAATAGTTCTTTCAGAATTTGATGCAACTGCCCGAAAAATGAGTCAAGCCGATAAACAAATTGTATGGGTAAGCGCTCTTTCGTCTTGGCCGCTAACGGAATTTTTGAAAAATGCAGTGCTTGCTGTTATTTTGACAATAGTTGGTCAGCAATTTTTAGGCGGTCATAGCGTTATTACCGCAGGTGTACTGTTTGTCTATCTCAATTATATTATTGATTTATTTGATATGATGGGTTTTCTGGTTCGCCTTTTTCCGAATGTACAACGATCATTGGAAACAGGAAAACGAGTTTTAGAATTGTTAGATCAACCTCAGGAAGCAGATGAGAAAGCCCAGTTAGTAGTCAATAAAGGTAAGGTTGTGTTTGAACATGTGAGCTTTGCGTATGAGAAAGATAAGACTATCCTGCACGATATTAGCTTTAAGGCAAAGCAAGGAGAGACGATTGCTTTGGTAGGGCATACCGGCTCTGGAAAATCTTCTATCATGAACCTACTTTATCGTTTCTACGAACCCCAAAAAGGGAAAATATATATTGATCAACAAGACATCCAACAATATTCTCGTGAAAGTCTTCGTAGTCACATGGGGATTGTTTTGCAAGATCCTTATCTATTCACAGGAACACTAGCAAGCAATGTAGCTATGAGCCATTCAGGCATCAATCGTGAAAAAGTTTTGGAAGCTTTAGAAAAGGTTGGTGCAAGGGACTTGCTGGCTCGTTGTAAAAAAGGAATTGATGAACCTGTAAAGGATAAAGGGACAGCATTTTCGAGCGGTGAACGGCAACTGATTTCATTTGCACGAACTCTCTACGCTAATCCCAAAATTTTAATATTGGACGAAGCAACTTCCCATATTGATACAGAAACCGAAGAAATGATTCAAAAAGCAATGGCTGTGGTCAAGGAGGGGAGAACGACTTTTATCATTGCTCACCGTTTATCCACCATTCAAGATGCAGACCAAATTTTGGTTATTTCTGAAGGAAAGATTGTGGAGAGAGGGCAACATGATACATTGGTAAAACAAAATGGCATCTATGCGCAAATGAGCCGCCTCCAGCAACAAGTATAAGTTTTGAAAGAAAGAATATGAAATAAAGAGCAAAACGAAATAGTAAATGATTTATAAATCAGGCATCCCTATCTGAAATATGGTATAATGAAGTGATACTAATAAAGTGGGTGTAATATGTATATAGAAATGGTCGACGAGACAGGGCAAGTTTCAGAAGAAATCATCAAGCAAACACATGATATACTGGAATTTGCTGCTAAAAAGATTGGCAAAGAAGAAAAAGAAATGGCAGTGACATTTGTTACCAACGAGCGCAGCCATGAGCTGAATTTGGAATATCGAAATACAGATCGTCCGACAGATGTTATCAGCTTGGAGTACAAGCCTGAGCTGGACATTGCCATTGACGAGGAGGATTTACTAGAAAATCCTGAGCTGGCGGAAATGTTAGAGGATTTTGATGCCTATATCGGAGAGCTCTTTATTTCCATAGATAAGGCGCGTGAACAAGCAGAAGAATATGGTCACAGTTTTGAGCGAGAGATGGGGTTTCTTGCAGTACATGGTTTTCTGCATATCAATGGATACGATCACTATACGCCGGAAGAAGAGGCGGAAATGTTTGGTTTACAGGAAGAAATTTTGACTGCTTATGGACTTACAAGACAATAATACAAATAAACGCAAATGGAAAAATCGAGATGTGATTTCGAGTTTAGAATTTGCTCTTACAGGGATTTTTACAGCAATCAAAGAAGAGCGCAATATGCGCAATCATGCTGTTTCAGCAGTTGCGGTCGTGCTTGCAGGATTGCTTTTTCGGGTATCTGCGATAGAGTGGCTCTTTCTCTTTTTGAGTATTTTTCTAGTCATTTCTTTTGAGATTATGAACTCTGCTATTGAAAATGTGGTGGATTTAGCTAGTGATTATCACTTTTCCATGCGAGCTAAAAATGCCAAGGATATGGCAGCAGGAGCTGTTTTGGTTGTTTCGGGTTTTGCGGTTATAACAGGATTGATTATTTTCGTTCCGAAAATTTGGAATTTACTTTTTTAACATGAAAATCGGAGAATCCTTTCCGATTTTCTTATATTAGACTAATAAGGAATAAACGAGGTGAAAAATGACCTTTAAATCAGGATTTGTTGCTATTTTAGGACGTCCAAATGTTGGAAAGTCTACTTTTTTAAATCATGTTATGGGGCAAAAGATTGCTATCATGAGTGATAAGGCTCAGACGACTCGTAACAAGATTATGGGAATTTACACGACAGATCAGGAGCAGATTGTCTTTATTGATACGCCAGGGATTCATAAGCCAAAGACTGCCTTGGGCGACTTTATGGTGGAATCCGCTTACAGCACGTTGCGTGAAGTGGATACAGTTCTTTTTATGGTTTCTGCCGATGAAAACCGCGGTAAGGGTGATGATATGATTATGGAGCGTTTAAAAGTGGCTAAAGTTCCTGTTGTTCTGGTCATCAATAAAATTGATAAAGTACACCCGGATCAGCTGCTGAGTCAGATTGATGATTACCGCAAGCAGATGGACTTTAAGGAAGTTGTGCCAATTTCTGCTCTTCAAGGCAATAATGTTTCGCATCTAGTTGATATTTTAAGTGAAAACTTAGAGGAAGGTTTCCAATATTTCCCAGCTGACCAGATTACCGATCACCCTGAGCGTTTTTTGGTTTCTGAGATGATTCGGGAAAAGGTTTTATTGCTGACACGTGAAGAAATTCCGCATTCGGTGGCGGTGGTCATTGACAGTATGAAGCGGGATGAGGAGACTGACAAAGTGCGTATCCGCGCTACCATTATGGTGGAAAGAGACAGTCAAAAGGGCATTATCATCGGCAAAGGCGGCTCTATGCTTAAGAAAATCGGCTCTTTGGCACGCCGCGACATTGAACTCATGCTAGGTGATAAAGTCTTTCTTGAAACTTGGGTTAAAGTCAAGAAAAACTGGCGGGACAAAAAGCTAGACTTGGCAGATTTTGGATATAACAAAAAGGAGTATTAGAGGCTGAGGAAGATGAGGTCGTTATTTGTCGCAGAAAAAGGTCACCAAAATGATAAAAGTATTGTCCTTTTGCATGCGTCTGGTTCTAGCAGTTAGATGTGGGCACATCATATCGCTGAGTTAAAAAATGATTTTCACTGTATAGCTGTTGATTTGCCTGGACATGGTTCTAGTCGCGACATTGGGTGGACAAATTTTAATGATGTTACAGAAATGATTGCTGATATCATCAAAAACAGGGCTCACGGCAAGCCGCACCTTGTTGGACTATCGTTGGGAGGCAGTCTCGTTCTTAAATTGTTGGAAAAACATGCTGATTTATTTGATAGAGCGATTGTTGACGGTGCCTGTCACCACCCTATAAAAGGCTACCGCAAAGTCATTGCCGGTGTTTACATCATGTCGTTATTAAAAAACACTAAGCTAATGGGCAACCTTATGGCAAAAATGATGCAGAAAGATGGTGTACCTGAAGAGAGCTATCGTTAGTTCATAATGGATTTGCAAAGGGCTTCTGCTAAGTCTTTTCGCCGAGCAATGTTACAGGCAAATCTGCTGAGGATTACTGCAAATTTCGACAATCCTGTTTTCTTTGTTTCGGGCGGTAAAGAATTTGAGACTATTCATGAATCTCATAAAGAATTTGCAAGAAAAAACAGACTGAGTGATTGTGCCTATTATCCAAATAAAGGGCATGCTTGGTTGTTTAGTGATATTGGCACGCATATACAATTACTCCGTTACTTTTTTCAAGACGGATCGTTTCCAGATAAATTGAAAGGTTTCTAAATATGGACTACATTTCTTATATTCGATCAAAGGTTGGGCATGACAAGGTTATTCTGACCTTTTCTGGCGGTATTTTAGCAGATGACGAGGGACGCGTGCTGTTACAACTACGCGGTGATAAGAAAACATGGGCTATTCCAGGCGGAGCAATGGAACTTGGTGAGTCCACTCTTGATACTGCTAAGCGTGAGTTTTTTGAAGAAACAGGCATTGAGGTAGAAGCTACTCGTTTTCTAAATGTTTACAGTAATTTCGAGGAAGTTTATCCGAATGGTGATGCGGTGCAGACGGTTGTTTTTATCTATGAGCTGACGGCTGTTTCACCAGTGAATATTGCAGATTTTCACAATGAAGAAACTCTACGCCTGCGTTTCTTTTCTAAGGAAGAAATTGAGAAATTAGAATCTGTGAGTAGTAAGCATCGCCTGATGTTAGCTGAGTATTTTGATGACAACTTTGCGATGGGACATTGAGTTGAGATTGCCATAATCAGTGATTAGTTTAATTTTTTAAGGAGGTAGGGCAATGGAATTTGTAAATCTTTTAGTAGAAAACGTGGAACGAGTCGAGGAGCGTTTTTTATCGGTGCTGGATAATTTATCTGTGGAAGAAGTAAATGCTTTTCCGGTTGCAAATACAGTTCCGTCCATTAAGTCTGTGACTTGGCTGACTTGGCATACGGCGCGGGAGCTGGATTTTCAGATTGCTGATTTAGCTAAGACCGAGCCAGTCTGGTTCTCTAAAGGTTGGAAGAAAAAGTTTGCCTTGGATTTGCTAGATGATACGGAAGATTGGCACCATACTCCTCAAGAAGCGCATAAAGTTGTGGTGACAGATATTGAGTTGCTCAAAGGCTATCTGTCTGATGCGGTTGCGGCAACAATTGCTTATTTATCAGAGGTGAATGAAGACAGTTTGGAAGATGTTGTTGATGAGAATTGGACTCCAGCAGTTAAGCGTGGGAATCGTTTAGTATCGATCATCGACGATGCTGCTATGCATTCAGGTCAGGCAATCTATGCTCGCCGCCTGCTAGGAAGAGAAGATTGAAAAAGGTAATGGTAGGGGAAGTTCGAGCGGTCGAAAAATCTCATCTAGCTGACTGGGCTTACTTTGTTCATTTAGCTTGGAAGACAGAGAAAAAGAAATTACTAGCAGCATTTTCTGAAGGAAAATTTCCTAATGAATTTTTGTACTACATAGAAGGAGAAGCCGTTGCTTGGGTCAGCTTATCTATGCGTTCGGAGTATGTGGAAGGAGCAGAGCAACTTCCTGTCGCATATATTGAAGGCATAGCGGTAGCACCTGTTTTTCAAAGACATGGTATCGCTACTCAGCTTCTTGACTTTGCTCAGTCGTGGGCGACAGAAAAAGGAGCATCTCAGCTAGCTTCAGATTGTGATATAGACAATGCAGTCAGTCAAGCTTTTCACAAGAAGACAGGATTTGAAGAAATAAGTCGAACGGTGCATTATATGTTACATTTGGATAAGAAAGGATAAAGATTTTATGCCCGAATTACCAGAAGTAGAAACGGTACGCCGTGGTTTAGAGCGGCTGGTTAAAGGAAAAGAGATTGAAAAGGTAGATGTCCGTTATGCCAGGATGATTGGAACGGGGGCAGATCCTTTTGTCTTAGAATTACCGGGGCAAAGCATTGATGCTGTTGGGCGTCGGGGCAAGTATCTGATTTTTTATTTGACGAATTGGGTGCTGATTTCGCATTTGCGCATGGAAGGAAAGTATCTTTTCTATCCTGAAGAGGTCCAGTTGACGAAGCATTCTCATGTAATTTTTCATTTTACAGATGGCAGCAGCCTCGTTTATCAGGATGTTCGGAAATTTGGCACGATGGAGTTGTTGAGAAAAGAACAAATAACATCCTATTTTACTGAGCGAAAGCTAGGACCAGAACCGACTGAATCAGATTTTCATTTACTGCCATTTGAAACCGCTCTGAAAAAATCTAAGAAATTGATTAAACCTTACCTGTTGGATCAAACTTTAGTAGCTGGTCTTGGCAATATCTATGTAGATGAAGTATTATGGCGGGCGCAGATTCATCCGGCAAGAGCAGCTCAAAGTTTGACTGCTGGAGAAGCAGAGGAATTACGCAAGCAGATTATTGCAGACTTGCAGTTAGGTATTGAAAAAGGCGGTTCAACCATTCGCACCTACCGCAATGCGTTGGGAGAAGACGGCACCATGCAAGATTTCCTGCAAGTCTATGGAAAAACAGGTCAACCTTGTACTAGATGCGGTCACGAAATTGAAAAAATCAAACTAGCTGGTCGTGGAACTCACCTTTGTCCACATTGTCAAAAAATGAGGTAGGACATGGCAAAAATAATCGGAATTACAGGCGGTATTGCTTCTGGCAAATCGACAGTCACAAATTATCTCAGGCAAAAGGGCTATCAGGTCATTGATGCGGATCAGGTGGTCCATGAATTGCAGAAACCGGGAGGTCGACTTTATCAAGTTCTGTTGTCAGAATTTGGAACAGAAATTTTATTGGCAGACGGTCAATTGGATCGAAAAAAGCTAGGAGCTCTTCTCTTTAGTCGTCCCAATTTACTAGAGAAGTCCAGTCGCTTACAAAATAATATTATTCGAGAAGAATTAGCTTTAAAACGTGAGCAATTGGCAGCAACAGAAGAGCTTTTCTTTATGGATATTCCACTCTTATTTGAACAGGAATATGAAGATTGGTTTGACCAAGTTTGGCTAGTAGATGTGAGTAAAGATACTCAATTAGAACGTTTAATGACTCGAAATAATCTTAGTCAAGAAGAGGCTCAACGACGCATAGCAGCCCAACTTTCTTTGGCAGAAAAAAGACAAAGAGCTGAAATTGTGATTGACAATAATGGTGCGCTTTCGGCTACTTTAAAGCAGGTGCAGGCATTTTTAGACAAAGAAAGAAGATGATTTTATTAAGAATCAAGTGAATTGGAAACGGAATTTATGGATTGCTTGGCTGGGGAACTTTTTTATAGGTGCTAGCCTGTCACTAGTTGTTCCCTTTATGTCTTTGTATGTGGAAGAATTAGGTGCTAGAGGCTCCATGGTTGAATTTTATTCAGGTTTGGCGGTTTCGAGCACAGCTTTGACAGCCGCTCTTTTATCTCCTGTATGGGGAAGTTTAGCTGATAGGTACGGTCGCAAACCAATGATGATTCGAGCTGCTTTTGCAATGACTTTTACCATGGGAGGCTTGGCTTTTGTGCCAAATGTATTTTGGCTCATTGTATTGAGACTGTTAAATGGGGTGTTTTCTGGTTATGTACCAAATAGCACGGCATTGATTGCTAGTCAAGCGCCTAAAAAGCACTCTGGATATGCTTTGGGAACATTGTCAACAGGTGTCGTAGCGGGGACGCTGATGGGACCTCTTTTAGGAGGAATGATTGCTCAGAGTTTGGGAATGAGAAATGTCTTCCTTTTGGTTGGATTTTTCTTGTTTGTTGTTACTTTGTGGACCATTTTTGGGATAAAAGAAGATTTTCATCCTGTTTCTAAGGAAAAAGAAGTTTCGACCAAGCAACTATTTCAACGAATTCCTCAAAAATCAATCCTTTTTGGTTTGTTCATTACTAGCATGGTGATTCAGATGATTGGGCAGTCCATTTCCCCTATTCTGACGCTTTATATCCGTTCTTTAGGGCAAAAAGAAAATCTGCTGCTAGTATCTGGTGCAATCGTTTCAGCTATGGGGGTCTCAAGTATATTTTCTTCTAGTTGGTTAGGAAAATTAGGGGATAAAATAGGAAACCACCGTTTGCTCTTGCTGGCTCTCTTGTATAGTTTTGTTATTTATATTTTTTGTGCGAGGGCTGGTACGCCGCTTGAATTGGGAATTTATCGTTTCCTGTTTGGTCTGGGAACGGGGGCGCTTTTGCCTGGAGTTAGCTCTCTGCTAAATAAAATCACTCCCAAAGAAGGTATTTCCAGAATTTTTAGTTACAATCAAACATTCTTCTATATTGGAGGTGTTATTGGTCCTCTAATGGGCTCAATGATTTCTGTACATTTTGGCTATCATTGGGTTTTCTATAGTACAGCAGGCTTAGCATTATTGAATTTTTTCTTTTTATTATTTAGTTTTAGAAAGTATTTAGGAGTGAGAGAAATCAGTGCGGGTAAAGATTAATTTAAAATGTTCAAGTTGTGGCAGTCAGAATTATTTAACAAGCAAAAATATGAAGACTCATCCAGAGAAAGTTGAAGTCTTAAAGTATTGTCCTAAGGAAAGAAAAGTGACCTTACATCTTGAATCAAAATAAATTTTATGGTAAAATAGATGAGATTTTAAGGAGTTTGATATGTATAATTTATTATTAACCATTTTATTGATTTTATCAGTATTTATTTTAATTGCAATTTTTATGCAACCTACAAAAAATCAATCAAGTAATGTATTTGACGCAAGTGCAGGAGATTTGTTTGAACGACCAAAAGCAAGAGGCTTTGAAGCAGTTATGCAGCGTTTGACGGGAGTGATGGTTTTCTTTTGGTTGTTGATTGCACTAATGCTGACAATCTTATCTAGTAAATAAAATGGGCTCTGACTTTGTCTTTGCCTATTTTTTCTGTAGTAGATGAGAAAAGGCAACTTAAAGTTTAGAAAACATAAGAGAAAAGGAAAGAATGAAAGAAGAAATTTTAAGCTATTTAAGAGAGAAAAAAGAAGCTAGCATAGATGAACTGGCGCAGGGGTTAGGGAAAGAAAAGGCAAAAGACTTTAGAAACCTAGTTAAAACGATTTCTGAAATGGAGCGAAAACGTCAGTTGAGCTTTAGCAATGCAGGCAAAATCCAGCTTCACAAAGAAAAGCAAATGCTTACCTTGAAAGGAACCTTTCATGCCCATAAAAATGGCTTTGGCTTTGTTACCTTAAATGAAGAAGAGGATGATCTTTTTATTGGTCGCAATGATGTCAACTATGCGATTGATGGTGATACGGTAGAAGTTGCAATTACTAAGGTTGCAGATCGCAGCAAGGGAACATCTGCTGAAGCGAAGGTTATTGATATTTTGGAACACAGCTTAAAAACAGCAGTGGGTCAGCTTATCTTAGACGAAGAGAAGCCTAAGTATGCTGGCTATATTCGATCAAAAAATCAGAAAATCAGTCAACCTATTTATATCAAGAAGCCTGCTTTGGTTTTGGATGGAACAGAGATTTTAAAAGTAGAGATTGATAAATATCCAACTAGAAAGCATGACTATTTTGTAGCTACTGTTTTAGATGTGGTCGGTCATAAGGATGATCCAGGGATTGATGTTCTGGAAGTTTTGGAGTCCATGGACATTGTGTCTGAGTTTCCAGAGAGAGTGTTGAAGGAAGCATCAACGATTCCAGAGACGTTGTCTGAAAAGGATTTAGAAGGACGTTTAGATCTACGTAATGAAATTACCTTTACCATCGATGGGGCAGATGCGAAAGATTTGGACGATGCAGTTCATATCAAGAAGCTATCAAATGGACATTTTGAACTGGGAGTTCATATTGCAGATGTTTCTTACTATGTTCAAGAAGGTTCTGAATTAGATAAGGAAGCGCTCAATCGAGCAACATCTGTTTATGTGACGGATCGAGTAGTACCTATGCTGCCTGAACGCCTATCAAATGGCATCTGCTCGCTCAATCCTAATGTAGATCGACTGACGCAATCGGCTATCATGGAGATTGACCAAAAAGGTCGAGTTGTCAAGCATACCATTACACAAACAATCATTAAAACCACTTTTCGTATGACCTATAGCGATGTGAATGACATGATTGCAGGAGATAAGAAAAAACGAGCAGCTTTTAAAGCAATTTTACCGAGTGTTGAAGCAATGGCGGAACTTCATGCAATTCTTGAGCGGATGCGATACAAGCGCGGAGCTCTTAATTTTGATACGAAAGAAGCTAAAATTTTGGTCAATAAGACTGGGCGTCCAGTAGATATTGTTTTGCGGCAGCGTGGACTTTCGGAGCGTATGATTGAGTCCTTTATGCTAGTCGCCAATGAAACAGTAGCAGAGCATTTTGCTAGATTAAACCTGCCCTTTATCTATCGGATTCATGAAGAACCTAAAGCTGAGAAAGTGCAGAAGTTTATTGATTATGCTTCTACTTTTGGCGTTCGAGTTTACGGAACTGCTAATTCTATGAGCCAATCTGCCCTTCAGGATATTATGAAAGCAGTCCACGGTCAGCCTTATGAAGAAGTGCTGTCTATGATGCTTTTGCGCTCCATGCAGCAGGCTCGTTACTCAGAGCACAACCACGGTCATTATGGCCTAGCTGCCGAGTTTTATACGCACTTTACTAGTCCGATTCGCCGTTATCCAGACCTTTTGGTTCATCGCATGGTGCGTGATTATGGCTGTTCTAAGGAAATAGCAGAGCATTTTGAGCAAGTCATTCCAGATATTGCCAGTCAGTCTTCCAGCAGGGAACGGCGAGCTATTGAAGCAGAGCGAGAAGTAGAAGCTATGAAAAAGGCTGAGTTTATGGAAGAGTTTGTCGGAGAAGAATTTGACGGTATCGTGTCTAGTGTTGTTAAATTTGGTCTTTTTGTTGAACTCCCCAATACAGTTGAAGGCTTGATTCATGTAACCAACTTGCCAGAATTTTTTCACTACAATGAACGCAATCTAACTTTGCAGGGCGAAAAGTCAGGTGTTGTTTTCCGTGTCGGTCAACAGATTCACATTAAGCTAGTTCGGGCTGATAAGGCTACGGGAGAGATTGACTTTGAATACCTACCTAGTGAATATGATGTGATTGAAAAGAGAAAGCAATCCAATCGTGATAGGCATCAACAGTCGCATCAAGATAACAGAGGACGAAGAGACAAGTCTCCGAAAGGAAAAGTTTCTAGGGATAAGAAATCAAAGAAAAACAAGGGCAAGAAACCCTTTTATAAAGAAGTGGTAAAGAAAGGATGCAAGAATGGCAAAGGGAGAAGGAAAGGTCGTAGCGCAAAATAAAAAAGCACGACACGACTATACCATTATTGATACGATTGAAACAGGCATGGTTCTGACCGGAACTGAAATCAAAAGTGTGCGGGCTGCACGAATTAACCTGAAAGACGGCTTTGCTCAAGTCAAAAACGGAGAGGTCTGGCTCAGTAATGTTCATATCGCTCCCTATGAAGAGGGCAATATCTGGAATCAAGATCCTGAACGTAGGAGAAAATTGCTATTGCATAAAAAGCAAATCCAGAAATTAGAGCAGGAAACGAAAGGAACTGGAATGACTTTGGTTCCCCTCAAAGTTTATCTTAAGGACGGTTATGCCAAGTTACTTTTAGGATTGGCTAAAGGGAAACACAACTATGATAAGCGTGAATCCGTTAAACGTCGTGAGCAAAATAGAGACATTGCTCGGACGATGAAGGCTTATAATGTGAGATAATGTACAAGATATAAAAATCGGAAGTTGTTTCCGATTTTTTAGTAGTTCGAGGTAGTTGATTGGTCAATCTTTCTCAAAAACCCTTTTCTAACATGGCAAAAGCTGAAAAAATTTTTCAGCCTTTTTATTTATTTTACGAATAAACAGATAAAGTAAATTTTCATTCAGTTTAGGAGGAAAAATGTTAGAGGTAATCATCACAAAAATAAAAGAGTATAAAATTTTAGTTGGTTTAAGCCTGATTGGTTTGATAATAGCAGGATTTTTTATGATAAATGGTCAATCTAGTAGACAATCAAATGTAGCAGAGCTCGCACAGGAAACAGTTACGAGTTCGGAGGCAGAATCAAAAGAAATTTCAACTAGAACGAAGAAAAACTCACAGAAAGAAAAAGCAGAGACTCAAACGAGTTCAAGTGAAGAATCAGAATTTTTAACCGTAGATGTCAAGGGTGCAGTCAAAAATCCAGGTATTTATCAACTGAAAAAGACTAGCCGTATCAATGATGCAATTCAAAAAGCGGGTGGTTTAACGACAGACGCTGACAGCAAGTCTATCAATTTGGCGCAAAAACTAACAGATGAAGCTGTTGTTTATGTGGCAACTGTTGGCGAGAATGCGACAAGTGTTGCAAGCGGAACAGGACAATCTTCAACGTCAGGAACTAGTAAAGTCGCATCGCAAAAAGGGAATAAGGTCAATCTAAATACAGCTGATTTATCTGAGTTGCAGACCATTTCTGGCATCGGTCAAAAACGTGCGCAAGATATTTTAGATTATCGTGAGGCAAACGGGAAATTCAATTCAGTTGATGACCTGAAAAATGTATCAGGAGTTGGTGCCAAAACACTAGAAAAATTGAAAGAATATGTCACAGTGGATTAAAAGATTTCCGATTAAGCCAATTTACATAGCTTTTTTGCTTGTCTGGTTATATTTTGCAATCTACCAAAGTAGTTGGTTAGCTTGTCTTGGTTTTATCTTTCTGGTGATTCGTCTTTTTCGCTTTTATTCACCGAAAGAATGTTTCATGACCTTCATGATCCTCTCTTGTTTTGCTGGTTTTTTCTTTGTTCGTAGGGAAATGGTAGAGCAGAAGACGAAAGTAGAACCCTCTCCCGTAAGACAAGTAGCAGTTCTACCTGACACGATTAAGGTAAATGGAGATTCACTTTCTTTCCGTGGTAAAACAAATGGGCAGACTTATCAAGTTTACTACAAATTGAAAT
Source organism: Streptococcus sp. HMSC36C04 (assembly GCF_001839535.1). Lineage (NCBI taxonomy): Bacteria > Bacillati > Bacillota > Bacilli > Lactobacillales > Streptococcaceae > Streptococcus > Streptococcus sp. HMSC36C04. Next base: position 74,886 of record NZ_KV841588.1, read on the forward strand.
CAAAGGAAGAACAGTTGGCTTTTCAAAATCTCTCTAGTCTGGTTATATTGACCGTTGAAGGGGAATTTGAAATCCCTGAGAAGAAGCGTAATTTTGCTGGTTTTGATTACCAATCCTATTTAAAAACGCAAGGGATTTATCGAATTTTAAAAGTGGATACCATTTTATCGAGCCAAGATCGAATCAGCTTGCACCCTTGTGAGTGGCTTTCTAGCTGGCGAAGAAAAGCTCTAGTATTTATCAAGAAGCATTTTCCAAATCCGATGAGTAATTACATGACAGGACTCTTATTTGGTGCCTTGGATACAGACTTCGATGAAATGAACAATCTTTACTCTAGCTTGGGGATTATTCATTTATTTGCGCTGTCTGGCATGCAAGTTGGCTTTTTTATGGAGGGTTTTCGTAAGTTGCTGTTAAGGCTGGGTCTTACACAGGAAATGGTTCATAAATGCCAATATCCATTTTCTTTCTTCTATGCGGGAATGACTGGATTTTCAGTATCCGTTGTACGGAGCTTAGTTCAGAAATTATTGTCGCAACATGGTATCACTAAGTTAGATAATTTTGCTTTAACGATGATGATATTGTCCTTGATTATGCCTTCCTTTCTTTTAACGGCGGGAGGAGTTCTCTCTTGCGCCTATGCTTTTGTTATTAGTGTGATAGATTTTGAAAGTCTGACTTCTTGGCGAAACATTGTTGTAGAGAGCAGTGTCATTTCGCTTGGTGTTTTACCGATTCTAATCTTTTATTTTGGTGAATTTCAACCTTGGTCTATTTTGTTGACATTTGTTTTTTCACTGATTTTCGATGCAATGATGTTGCCAGGATTGACGTTGATTTTTCTTTTTTCGCCTTTGATAAAGCTAACTCAGGTCAATTTTCTATTTGAAGGGTTAGAAAATAGCATTCGTTGGATAGCAAGTGTCTTTGGCAGACCAATCGTTTTTGGGCAACCCAGTCCGCTTTTGCTGATTGTTATGCTACTTGTACTGGCTATTTTGTATGATATTAGAAAAAATAAAAAATGGGTAATATTTCTTAGTCTGCTTCTTTCATTACTCTTTTTCATAAATAAATTTCCCTTGCAAAATGAGATCACAATGGTTGATGTTGGGCAGGGAGATAGTATTTTTCTGAGAGACTGGAAAGGACGAAATGTATTGATTGATGTTGGTGGACGTGAGGAAATTAGAACAAAAGAAGCTTGGCAAAAACGAGCAACTAGCTCAAATGCAGAGAAAACTTTGATTCCTTACCTAAAAAGTCGTGGCATAGATATGATTGATACTTTAGTCTTAACAAATCCTAATCCAGATTATGCAGGAGATGTATTAGAAGTTGCTAAAAAATTTGCAATAAAGAAAATTTATATTTCCAGAAGTAGCTTGAGCAATGCAGATTTCCTAAAGAAATTAAGGGAGACAAATACATTCATTCATGTCGTAAAACAAGGTGACAAACTTCCTATTTTTGATCATCATTTGCAAGTTCTTTCGGGTGCTAGCAAGAACGACCATTCGATCGTTTTATATGGTCAGTTTTTCCGTACAAGATTTTTATTTGCGAGCGACTTGAAAGAAGAGGGCGAAGCAAAGTTAATGCAGCATTATCCAAAGTTGAAAACAGATGTTTTGAAAGTCGGACAGCATGGAGCCAAGGACTCATCAAGTTCAAAATTTTTGCAAAAAATAGAACCAACGGTTGCGCTCATTTCTGTTGAGAAAAATAATCAATCTAAGCAACCTAGTCAAGATACAATAGAGCGATTTGCACAATTGCCTGCTAAACTCTATCGGACAGATGAACAAGGGGCAGTTAAATTTTCAGGGTGGACAAACTGGCGATTAGAGATGGTCAAGTAATTGTTCTCTAAAAATTAATTTCCGTTGATTTATTAGGAAAAGTATGGTATTCTATTAAAAATTTAAAAATTAGGAGATTTATGATGTTTACCGCTTATAAAAAATTTTGGACTCACTATGCTGATTTTGAAGGAAAATCAACTAGATCTGACTATTGGTGGTCTGTTTTATGCAATGCTTTAATTACCCTTCCATTTGTGATAATAGCTTTTGGAGCGATTATGACAGCGATTTTCAGTGCTATTCAACAAGCAGCTTACTATGAAGGAGGGAGTGGTTTTGATCCAAGCGTCTTTATAGCTGGATTAGGTTCTACACTTTTCGTCTTTGTTTTATTGAGTTTATTTGGGATAGCAACTTTAATCCCAAATTTGGCGATTATTGTGCGTCGTTTGCGGGATGCTGGCTATCATTGGGCATTTATCTTTTTATATGCAGGTCCTATACTTTTGATGTGGGTTCCAATTTTAAATATTTTGGCTGCCGTTGCTATGTTACCATGTTCTATCGCTTTAATTGTCCTACTTTGTATGCCAACTAAAGTACAACCTATGGTTTACCAAGGACAATTTACAACGCAACAAGCACAACCTCAGCAACAATCTGTTCAAGCACAACAATTTACTCAACCACAAGAACAAGCAGTTGAACCTGAAATAACACCAACTCAACCTCAACAAGAATCTGCGATTACCACTGAAACTCCAGAACAAGTTGTTCAATCAGATGAGAAAGAGTTGGACTCAGCTATCTCTGAAGATAACTAAACTAGAAATGCTCCAATAATGTATTGGGGTGTTTTTTAGAAATGACGATTTTTTTTAATAACATTTTTAGGATTTACTCCTGAATAAGCCAATCTTGCATCTTATTTATCCCATTAGAAAAATGACCTATTTAAGCCAATTTTTAGTCTTTATTTGGATCATTGTGAAAATCAATGATAAGGCAAATGATAGCAATCGCAAAAATAAATAATCCAAATCCGATAATAGTTTTTATTATGATATTTGAAAAGTAAAATAAAGCAATAATCAAAAGTAAAAATACAATAAACCAAGACCACATAATAAACTTCCTTTCTGTCTTCATTATAACACAGGTGAATCTTTTTATATTATTTGAGATAATGTATGTCGCCTGTAGAGAGTTATGTTAGATTTCTTTTGAATGTAAAAAAAGATTGGTTTAAACGTTGAAAAGAAGTACTACTTTTCTTTCACTAAAGCAATTGATTTCTACACAAAAAGTCAGCTAAATGAAGGAAAATTTGGTATGATAAAGATAATTATGTAGATAGGAGAATGACCATGGAAAATAAGGTACGCTATAATTGGGCAACTTTAGGTACAGGTGTGATTGCTAATGAATTGGCACAGGCTTTGCAGCAGCTAGGTGGAAAGCTCTATTCTGTTGCTAACCGAACACATCAGAAAGGCTTGGACTTTGCACAAAAATACGGTATTGAAAAAGTTTATGATCAGATTGATGACGTATTTAAGGACGAAAATGTGGATATTATTTACATTTCCACGCCACATAATACGCATATTGATTTTTTACGAAAAGCATTAAAAAACGGAAAACATGTTCTATGCGAGAAGTCCATTACGCTCAATTCAGAAGAATTGGAAGAAGCGGTTTTATTAGCCGAGCAAGAACACGTCGTTTTGGCAGAAGCGATGACGATTTACCACATGCCAATCTATCGACAATTGAACAACATCATTTTTAGTGGTCAATTGGGTGATTTAAAAATGATTCAAATGAACTTTGGTAGTTACAAAGAATACGATATGACCAATCGTTTCTTTAATCGTCAGCTTGCAGGCGGTGCACTGTTAGATATTGGCGTGTATGCCTTGTCATTTGTTCGGTGGTTTATGACATCTAGCCCTCATCAAGTCCTTTCGCAAGTAAAATTTGCACCAACAGGCGTTGACGAGCAAGCAGGGATTCTTCTAACGAATGCCCAAGGAGAAATGGCGACTTTGACCTTGAGTCTTCATGCTAAACAGCCCAAGCGTGGAACAATTGCTTATGATAAGGGCTACATTGAAATGTATGAATATCCTAGAGGGCAAAAGGCGGTTATTACTTATACTGAAGATGGGCATCAAGAAGTCATTGAAGCTGGAAAGACGAGCGAAGCTTTAATGTATGAGGTTCTTGATATGGAAGCGGCAGTAGCTGGCGACAAAAATGAGATGCATTTGGATTACAGCCGTGATGTCATGAAAATGATGACGGATTTGCGAAAAGAATGGGGAATGACCTATCCTGAGGAAGAAAAGTAATCGAGTATGAAAGAGGAGAAACAATGGAACACTCAGCTTGGCATAGTTTGATTAAGCAACAATTGCCTGACGGCTATTTTAGTAAAATCAATTATTTTTTAAATCAAGTTTATTCATCAGGCACAATCTATCCACCGCGTGAAAAAGTTTTTAATGCGATTCAGACGACGGATTTAGCAGATGTAAAAGTAGTGATTTTGGGGCAAGATCCCTATCATGGTCTGCGTCAAGCGCAGGGGCTGAGCTTTTCAGTACCAGATGATATTCCAGCACCGCCTTCTCTTCAAAATATTTTGAAAGAGTTAGCAGATGACATTGGCATCAAAGAATCTCATGATTTGACACCTTGGGCACGGCAAGGAGTCTTGCTGCTGAATGCCAGTTTGACCGTTCCTGCTGGGCAAGCAAATGGACATGCCGGTCAAATCTGGGAACCGTTTACGGATGCTGTGATTAAGGTTGTCAATGAAAAAGATACACCTGTTGTCTTTATACTCTGGGGCTCTTATGCACGCAAGAAAAAAGCCTTGATCACTAATCCTAGACATCTCATTTTAGAATCTCCTCATCCGAGTCCCTTATCTGCTCATCGTGGATTTTTTGGTAGCAAACCTTTTTCTAAAACAAATGCCTTTCTAACGTCTCAAGGGATAGAACCGATAAATTGGTTATTGTAAGTAGTTTTATATAGTGGTATTTTTGAAAGGAGAAAAATGGTTAAATTAGCAACGATTTGCTACATTGACAACGGCAAAGAATTTTTATTGCTACATCGAAATAAAAAGCCTAATGATGTCCATGCTGGTAAGTGGATTGGTGTTGGGGGTAAGTTAGAGAAAGGTGAAACGCCGCAGGAGTGTGCTGTAAGAGAAATCTTAGAAGAAACAGGCTTGCGAGTCAATAAGCCAATATTAAAAGGTATTATCACGTTTCCAGATTTTACACCTGATAATGATTGGTACACGTACGTATTTAAAGCGACAGAATTTGAGGGAGAACTGATTGACTGCGATGAAGGTACTTTGGAATGGGTACCTTATGAAGAAATCTTATCCAAGTCAACTTGGGAAGGAGATTATACGTTTCTATCTTGGATTTTAGAAGATAAACCATTCTTCTCGGCTAAATTTTCTTACAAAGGAGAGAAGTTGGTGGAGAGTCATGTTGATTTTTATGGAGAATAAGGAGAAAAGTGCATGTTGTTAATTAAAAATGGTCGCGTTATGGATCCAAAATCTGGTTTTGATAAGGTTTGCGATGTCCTAGTTCAGGATAAAAAAATTCTTCAAATTGGTCAGGATTTGAAGGCAGAACATACTCAGGTGATTGATGCGACTGGATTGGTGGTAGCGCCAGGGCTGATTGATATTCATGTTCATTTTCGTGAACCTGGTCAGACGCATAAAGAAGACATTCATACGGGTGCTTTAGCTGCGGCAGCGGGTGGATTTACAACGGTTGTCATGATGGCAAATACCACTCCAACGATTTCAACAGTAGAGACGTTGAAAGAAGTAATAGAATCTGCCCATCGTGAAAACATTCATATTAAGTCTGTCGCGACCATTACAAAGAATTTTGATGGACAGCATTTGACAGATTTCAAAGCGCTTTTGGAAGCGGGAGCTATTGGTTTTTCAGATGACGGAATTCCATTAAAAAGTACAAAAGTGGTACGCGAAGCTTTGGAAGAAGCTGACAAAAATGGTACATTTATCTGCCTTCACGAAGAGGATCCAGAACTCAATGGTATCCTTGGATTTAATGAACAGATTGCCAAAGAACATTTTGGATTTTGCGGTGCGACTGGGGTCGCTGAATATAGTATGATTGCGCGTGACGTGATGATTGCTCATGCAACCAATACTCATATTCATATCCAGCATTTATCAAAAGCAGAAAGTGTGAAAGTCGTGGAATTCGCTCAGCGATTGGACACTCACGTAACAGCAGAAGCAGCGCCCCAGCATTTTTCTAAGACAGAAGAGCTATTGTTGTTAAAAGGTAGCAATGCCAAAATGAACCCGCCACTTCGTTTGGAATCAGATCGTTTAGCTGTCATTGAAGGACTTAAGTCTGGAGTTATTTCAGTCATTGCGACAGACCATGCACCTCATCACGCTGATGAAAAGAATGCAAAAGACATCACCAAAGCACCGTCTGGTATGACAGGTCTAGAAACGTCACTTTCGCTTGGTTTGACTTATTTGGTGGAAGCAGGTCATTTGACACTCATGCAGTTGCTGGAAAAAATGACAATTAACCCAGCGCAACTCTATGATTTTGAAGCGGGCTATCTTGCTGAGAATGGTCCAGCCGATCTCACGATTTTTGATGCAAATGCCGAACGCATGATAACAGAAGATTTCGCCTCAAAAGCGGCTAATTCACCATTTATCGGTGAAAAATTAAAAGGTGTTGTTCACTATACGATCTGTGATGGGCAAATTGTCTATGGAAGCAAATCATCATAACAAGCATAAGGTTGGAAGTGTTTTTCAACCTTATTGTATTTTAAATTTCTTATAATTTTTAGAAAATTTTCTGTTTATTAGGATAAAAAATGATACAATAGAGAAGTTAAAATAGTCCCGAAAAGGTAGTCAAAGGTTAAATATTAACCATAGAGACTAGTGCTTTGTAACTTTTTAACGTAAGTCTGTTTACAGATTTTCAAGTAACTTCCTAGCAATAATAGAATTTTTAGGAGGGAATATTTCATTAAAAGGGGGACATGAATATGTCAGAACGTAAACTTTTCACGTCTGAATCTGTATCTGAAGGACATCCAGATAAGATTGCAGACCAAATTTCAGATGCTATTTTAGATGCTATCTTGGAGCAGGATCCAGAAGCTCATGTGGCTGCTGAGACAGCTGTCTATACAGGCTCTGTCCATGTTTTTGGGGAAATATCCACAAATGCTTATGTGGATATTAACCGCATAGTTCGCGATACAATTGCAGAGATTGGTTATACAAAAGCTGAATATGGTTTTTCAGCAGAAACGGTGGGGGTGCATCCGTCGCTTGTTGAGCAATCACCAGATATTGCTCAAGGGGTAAATGAAGCCCTTGAAATTCGTGGAAATGCTGAACAAGATCCGCTTGATTTGATTGGTGCCGGTGATCAGGGGCTGATGTTTGGTTTTGCTGTAGATGAAACACCTGAACTAATGCCGTTGCCTATTTCTCTCAGTCACAAATTAGTCCGTCGTTTAGCAGAGCTTCGCAAATCTGGAGAAATTTCCTATCTTCGTCCGGATGCAAAATCTCAAGTAACGGTTGAATACGATGCAAACGACAAACCTATACGTGTGGATACTGTTGTTATTTCCACTCAACATGACCCAGAAGTAAGCAATGAGCAGATTCATCAAGATGTGATTGAAAAGGTGATTAAAGAAGTGGTTCCAGCAGAGTATTTAGATGAAAAAAGTAAGTTTTTCATCAATCCAACTGGTCGCTTTGTTATTGGCGGACCTCAAGGAGATTCTGGTTTAACTGGACGTAAAATTATCGTTGATACATATGGCGGTTATGCACGCCACGGAGGTGGGGCTTTCTCTGGAAAAGACGCCACAAAAGTCGATCGTTCCGCTTCTTATGCAGCGCGTTATATTGCCAAGAATATTGTTGCAGCAGGATTAGCTAAGAAAACAGAAGTTCAGCTAGCCTATGCTATCGGAGTCGCACATCCAGTATCAGTCCGCATTGATACTTTTGGCACAGGTACAGTTTCAGAAAGCAAGATTCAAGAAGCAGTTCGACAAATCTTTGATCTTCGTCCAGCGGGTATTATTCAAATGCTTGATTTGAAACGACCAATTTACCGTCAGACTGCTGCCTATGGGCACATGGGACGTACAGATATTGACCTGCCGTGGGAAAAACTTGATAAAGTAGATGCTTTGAAAGCAGTTGTTGCAAAATAAAGAAGAAGTTAGGATACAAGTCTCTTGTTTATAAATTTTTTATGAGGCATTTTATAATCAGCCGCAGTTGCAATCTGACTTAAAACGTATTTATTTGTGCCGATTATATTAGTGTTATCTGCAAACTCCAGCAGTTCCCTAGATTGTCGGATCTAGTTATCATTTTGAGGAGCGGGACAAAATTGATTTTTGTCCCGCTCTTTTTAGAATGCCACCAAAATAAAAGAGTTTTGTAATCATTATATAACAAGAATAACAAGTTAAAAGAGATTTCTTTAAAAGGATAGGATTTTCACAGAAACTGTGTTATAATAAAGTGCAGTATATTTGATTATAAATTCCTTGAAAGAGCTAAAAATGAAAAAAATTGTAATTAATGGTGGTCGCCCCTTAAAAGGAGAGGTGACTATTAGTGGTGCTAAAAATAGCGTAGTCGCTTTAATTCCGGCAACAATTTTATCCGATGAAATCGTGACATTGGACTGTGTGCCAGATATTTCCGATGTTGTGAGTTTGATTGACATTATGGAAGCTATGGGAGCTACTGTTGAGCGCCAAGACGATACGCTGAAAATTGATCCTCGTGGGATAAAAAATATGCCTATGCCTTATGGTAAAATCAATAGCTTGCGTGCTTCTTATTACTTTTATGGCAGTTTGCTTGGACGCTATGGCGAAGCAACAGTTGGCTTGCCTGGTGGCTGTGATTTGGGACCTCGACCGATTGATTTGCATATCAAAGCTTTTGAAGCTATGGGGGCTACCATGACCTATGAGGGAAATTCCATGAACCTTTCGACAGGTGGCGAGCGGCTTCATGGAGCTAGTATTTACATGGATACAGTAAGTGTCGGAGCTACCATTAACACCATGCTTGCAGCAGTAAAAGCAAAAGGGCGCACCGTTATTGAAAATGCGGCTCGTGAGCCTGAAATCATTGATGTAGCAACACTTTTGAATAATATGGGAGCACACATTCGAGGAGCTGGTACGGATATTATTGTCATTGAAGGTGTTGACAAACTTCATGGTACTCGTCATCAAGTCATTCCAGATCGAATTGAAGCAGGAACTTATATCTCAATGGCTGCTGCAATTGGTGAAGGTGTGCAAATCAACAATGTCCTTTATGAACACTTAGAAGGCTTTATTGCGAAATTAGAAGAAATGGGAGTCCGCATGACTGTTTCTGAAGATAGTGTGTATGTCGAAAAGCAACATGATTTGAAAGCAATCAATATTAAGACGGCTCCTTATCCAGGCTTTGCTACAGACTTGCAACAGCCTATTACGCCACTTTTGTTGACAGCTAAAGGACGTGGCTTAATTATTGATACGATTTATGAAAAGCGAGTAAATCATGTCCCTGAGTTAGCAAAAATGGCAGGAAAGATTTCAACGAGTACCAATCATATTGTTTATGAAGGGCCTAATCAATTGCAAGGTGCAGCGGTCAAAGCGACTGATTTGCGGGCAGGAGCAGCTCTTGTAATTGCAGGCTTGCTAGCTCATGGAAAAACCGAAATTACAAATGTAGAATTTATTTTACGAGGTTATTCAAATATTATTGAAAAGTTGACGAGTTTAGGAGCAGATATTCAGCTTGTCGAAGAATAGATTCGAAACAACGTTGACATGATGAGGTGAAATAGCCCAGTTGGCGTACCAACTGGGTCTTATCTTTAGAGGTAAGATATGAATTTGTGGACAAAATTGGCGGAATTCGCCTTTATAGAAACAGAACATTTAGTATTACGTCCATTTTCCTTTATGGATAGTGAAGATTTTTATAAAATTGCCTCCAATCCTGAAAATCTACGCTTCATTTTTCCTGTGCAGGCTAATTTACAAGAAAGCCAACATGTATTGGCTAATTATTTTATGAAACATCCTCTTGGAATTTGGGCGATTTGTGATAAAGCTTCTGAGAAAATGATCGGATCTATCAAATTTGAAAAGATAGACGAAATCAAGGGCGAAGCAGAGCTTGGTTATTTTCTTCGGCATGATTATTGGGGACATGGTCTGATGACTGAGTGCGTCAAAAATATTGTTTATTTGGCATTTACACAGTTTGATTTGAAGCGACTTTATATTATAACTCATCTGGAAAACAAAGCCAGCCAAAGAGTTGCCGAGAAGACAGGATTTTCTTGTAGGCGGCAGTTCAAGGGGAGCGACCGTTATACACGTAAAATGCGGGATTATTTAGAGTTTTGCTATGAAAAAGGAGACTTTCATGAGTAAACATCAAGAAATTATCGCTTATTTGGAAGAATTACCAGTAGGAAAGCGTGTTAGTGTACGCAGTATTTCCAATTATTTAGGAGTAAGCGAGGGGACTGCTTATCGTGCGATTAAAGAAGCTGAAAATCGTGGATTGGTAGAAACACGTCCTCGTAGCGGCACGATTCGCGTAAAATCTCCCAAAGTAGAGCTGGAGCACTTAACATTTAAAGAAATTGCTGAAATTACGAGATCAGAAGTCTTAGCTGGTCAAGACGGACTTGAAAAGGAATTCAGTAAATTCTCAATCGGGGCAATGACCGAGAAGAATCTTTTGCGTTACTTAACGGAAGGAGGTCTCTTGATTATTGGAGACCGCACCCGTATTCAGTTATTGGCTTTGAAGCATGAAAATGCTGTTTTAGTGACGGGTGGCTTAGAAGTGAGTTCTGATGTTTTAAAATTGGCGAACCGCTTAAGCATTCCTGTTCTAAGATCCCAACATGATACCTTTACAGTTGCAACGATTATCAATCGTGCTCTATCCAACATGCAGATCAAAACAGATATTTTAACCGTGGAACAGGTTTATCGTGGTAGTCATGAGTATGGTTTCTTAAAAGATACAGATACCGTTCGTGATTTTATGGATTTGGTTCGGAAAAACCGTAGCAGTCGTTTTCCTGTTGTTAATCAGCATAATATGGTCGTTGGCGTGGTGACTATGCGTGATACTGGTGACAAGTCTCCTCACACTATTTTGGACAAAGTTATGACAAAAAATATCTATGCCGTTACTTTAAACACCAGCATTGCCAATGTTAGCCAGCGCATGATTACAGAAGACTTTGAAATGGTGCCAGTCATTCGGAGCAATCAAACTCTTCTTGGAGTCATTACGCGTCGCGATGTCATGGAAAAAATGAGTCGGGAACAAATCTCCAGCCTACCGACTTTTAGTGACCAAGTCTCTCAAAAACTTCGTCATATCAACAATGAATTTTCTTTTGTTGTGGAACCTTTTATGTTAGAAAGTAACGGTGTTTTATCTAACGGGATTCTAACAGAGATTTTAACGACAGCAACACATCAATACATGACATCTGGCAAGAAAAATATTATTATTGAGCAGATGATGATTTATTTCTTGCAAGCTGTTCAGATTGATGAAACTTTGACGCTTCGACCAAGAATTGTCCGACAAACACGGCATTCTGCTATTTTGGATTACGATATTTACCTAAAACTTCAACTGGTTGCAAAAGCAACAATTACAGTAAAAATAAATTAATACCTCAGATATTAAGGAGAAAGAATGATAACTTTAAAATCACAACGTGAAATTGATTTAATGGAAAAAAGCGGTGCATTTCTCGCCAGTATTCATATCGGTTTAAGGGATTTGATTAAGCCAGGTATTGACATGTGGGAAATTGAAGAATACGTCCGCAGACGTTGTCAGGAAGATAATGCTCTTCCGCTTCAAATTGGTGTAGAAGGGAGCATCATGGACTACCCTTATGCCACTTGCTGCTCATTGAATGACGAAGTGGCACATGCTTTTCCACGCCACCAAAAATTAGTTGAAGGTGACTTAATTAAAGTAGATATGGTTGTTGGCTTGGTTGATAAAGCAGAATTGGATGTTTCTAAACTCGATTTCAACAATGTAGAGCAGATGAAACACTATACAGAAAATTTCCGTGGAGGTGTTGCGGATTCTTGCTGGGCTTATGCAGTTGGTCAAGTGAGTGAAGAAGTGCACCAACTGATGGACGTGACAAAAGAATGCCTTTATCGTGGAATTGAAGCTGCTCAAGTTGGCAATCGAATTGGTGACATTGGTGCAGCGATTCAAGAGTATGCGGAAAGTCATGGCTATGGTGTCGTTCGTGACTTGGTAGGACACGGTGTTGGACCAACCATGCACGAAGAGCCAATGGTGCCTCATTACGGACGTGCTGGACGCGGATTGCGTCTTCGTGAAGGCATGGTTTTGACAATTGAGCCGATGATTTCAACAGGTACTTGGGAGATTGACACAGATTTTGAAACGGGTTGGGCTCACAAAACGCTGGACGGTGGACTTTCTTGTCAATACGAACATCAATTTGTGATTACCAAAGATGGTCCTGTTATCTTAACCAGCCAAGGAGAAGAAGGAACTTATTAAAAATAAGAATGGAAAGGGGCTTTTTGCTCTGTATTCTAGTAGGAGACGAGATGAAAAAGTTTGTTTCTAAGATTGGACAGAACCCGTTTTTACAATCCTTTTTTAAATTTTATCAAGCATCAGAAATTGATTTGACAAGCATTGCGGTGGCATATTATTTGCTAATTTCGATTTTTCCGTTGCTATTGATTGTTGTGAATATATTGCCTTATTTTCAAATTCCGATAGCAGAATTTTTGGAAGCAATGGAAGATGTTCTGCCTGAATCGCTGTATGAAGTCGTTGCAAAGGTTACCCGAAATTTGCTAACTCAGCCTTCTTCTGGCTTGTTGAGTTTTTCTATCCTTTCGGCTCTATGGGCATTTTCACAATCAATGTCATTTTTGCAAAAAGCATTTAATAAAGCTTATGGTGTTGCAAAAGATAGAGGTCTGATATCACATAGATTATTTAGTTTAGTCATTAGCTTGGGGTTGCAATTTCTCTTTGCCTTGTCTCTTTTACTGACAATGTTTGGGAGAATGTCGCTTCGCTTGCTTCATAGCTTTTGGGAGTTTGACGATCAACTATATGCCAGTTTACAAAGAATGACCCAGCCGACTATTTACACCTTGCTGTTTCTTTCTTTACTGATGCTTTATTACTTTTTACCCAATGTAAAAATCAGGAAAATCCGCTATGTTCTGCCAGGAACGATTTTTGTAGTTTTTACGATTGGGGTATTGTTAAATTTATTTTCTGTTTATTTGGACACTTATGTAAATCACTTAATGGATGTTCGATTTTTTAGTTCCATTTTTGTTGTCGTCGTCATGATTTGGTTTACCTTCATTGCCCAAATTATGATTATTGGGGCAATCTTAAATGCAAGTTACCAAGGATGTCACGAAAAAGAATTTGAAACGAGACACAAACAACTGACAACGAGACTTATAAAAAATAAAGAGAAGTTCAAATGAAACTTCTTTTTTTGTGGTTATTTTATTGCATTTGCAATAAAATGTGGCAAAATATTGCTTAAGGAGGCAATATGACGATTTTGCGAGAGATTTGGTATTATCGCCCGAGCGTTGGATTCAATGGCGAATATTGAATTTCGCCATGTTGATTTGGCCAAAGGGCAGTATCTTTATTTGGTTCGTATCGTAGAAAATCCCGGTATTATTCAAGAAGAACTTTCGGATTTGCTGAAAGTTGATCGGTCAACCGTTGCTCGCTCCGTCAAAAAATTAGAGAATAAAGGTTTGATTGAAAGAAGAAGTGCAGCTGGAAATTTAAAAAATAAAGAGCTTTTTGCGACGGATACAGGAAAAAAACTTTATCCGTTTATCTTAGCAGAGCACATTTATTCTGAGCAGCAAGCTTTGACAGGATTTTCAAAAGAAGACGCCCAAATGTTAGAAGATATGTTAGCAAAGGTGCGACAGAATATTACTGATGATTGGGAATTGGTTAAAAAAGGACAAAAAAGAAATTATTGAGAGGTGTAAAATGAAAGTCACAGTTGAAAATGAATTTTGGGAATTATTCCCTCAAGCGCAAATTAGCATTATGGTTGTTAAAGGTTTGGATAATAGCGTTGACGAAAGCAAAGACCCTTATTTTAAATCTTTGTTAGACAAGGGAAGCAAGCGTGCAGAAGATTTTATCGTAGATGAAACCTTTACGCAAAATGACGTGATTCAAGAATGGCGTGGTGCTTTTAGTAAGTTTAAAACTAAAAAAGGTGCGCGTTCTTCTATTGAAGCTCTTTTAAAAAGGGTAAGTCAAGGTCGTGAGTTCAATCCAATCAATCCATTGGTGGATATTTATAATAGTGTATCACTTTCCTATGCCGTTCCTTGTGGTGGTGAAGATGTTGCTAAGATTCAAGGAGGGTTGCATCTTGGAAAAGCGCAAGGAGGCGAACCCTTCTTTCCACTTGGTGCAGAGACGGATGCACCAGCTCTTCCAGAAGAGATTATCTATTATGATAATGAAGGAGCGGTTTGTCGCTGCTTTAACTGGCGGGAAGCGCAACGGACAATGCTGACTGAAGGCACAACGGACGCAGTACTAGTCATCGAGGCTATCAATGAAGATCAAGCCAAACGCGCGCAAGCGGCTATGCAGGAATTGCAAAGTTTGGTTGAAGATTATTTTGGAGTCAAAGGAGAAATCACTCATCTAACAATTGACAATCCAAGTGTAGACATTTAAGAAAAAAAAGAGCCTTAAAGCTCTTTGAAATTGCAGACAAACCACCATTGAGGTAGGTTTGTCTTTTTAATTCGTTGATTTATTTTTAAATGATAAATTGTAAAATATAGTGCAACAAAA
>NZ_KV841589.1:0-1543 GCF_001839535.1 Streptococcus sp. HMSC36C04
AAAACATACTAAGATTAGTAGTGAAGAAATCTCCGACGGGAGAGAGTACTCACTGCTTTTTCTTTATGTTAAAGTAGAGGGTGTCTTGTTAAGTCGAGGGTCTTTTTGACGCTTGATGTCGTACACAAAACTGGCAAGACACCTGTTTTAGGAAGAATGTTATCAAAGTATGTGGGACGCTTGACGTCGTGTATTGAAAATGACATCACTAAAACAAGGTATCATTCAAGACAAAGAGGGAATTATCATGCGGACTGTGTTTGGAATTGATGTGAGTAAGGCAAGTTCAGAGGTGGCTATTTTAGTGAATGGTGAGAAAGTTCATGGCTACACCATGCCCAACGATACCATCGGATTTGCACGTCTCTTGAGCGATTTAAAAACCGTCCAACACCCTGAAATCATCTTTGAGGCAACCGGAGTCTATTCTCGGCACCTTCAGGCATTTCTGGAGGAAAATGGCTACACTTATACACGGCTCAATCCTTTGGAAACTAAGAAGCAACTGGATAGCCTGCGAGTTCGTAAAACAGATAAGATTGACGCTGAAAAACTAGCACAATCTCAATTTGTGCTCAATCGTAAACCGACCTATGTTCAAGAGGAGGTTTATCAAGACTTGCGGGATTTGAGTCGTTTCTATCAGAATCTGACAGAGGATACCGTTCGTACTAAGAACCGCCTTCACAAAGTACTGCAAGTGACCTTCCCAGAAATAGAGTCTATTTTATCAGCGCCAACAGGTGAACAATACTGGCAGCTGGTGAGGGCATTCCCAAGTAAAGCTTTCGTCCTGGAAGTGTCTGAGATGGAACTGACTGCCAGCATTCGGCAGTCTACAGCCAAACGCATCTCTGACAAGCGTGTCGCTTATCTGGTGGGGAAACTCATTGAACTAGCCAAACAGTCTTATTGTGCTACTTAGACAAAATGATAGAGCTGGCCAAACCTCTACCAGAATACGAGATTCTTCTCTCTATCCCTGGTATCGCTGAAACAACCGCCACCTCTATCATAGGCGAATTAGGGGATATCCGTCGTTTTCAGTCTCCCAATCAAATCAACGCCTTTATCGAGATTGATCTGAGACACTATGAATCAGGGAACTATTTGGCCCAAGAACATATCACCAAGCGGGGCAATCCTTATGCCAGAAAGATTCTCTTCAAGACCATTCACAACATTGCTTCGACCAGTCATACCAATCCTTGCCACATTGCGGACTTTTATGAGAAACGAAAAAGACAATCGCAGACGACTTCAACTAAGCCTCATACGATTGCCTCAATGCATCGCCTCATAAGGACAATGTATTACCTCATTACGCATAACAAACTTTACGATTACACTTTAACCCAAAATCATTAAAGCCGTCTATGCTCTATCATTGTAACACCTTATGAAAAAAATAGCTAGATAAGGTGTTGTTTTTGTGTACTCTTTTTCCAATCAAAAGAGCCGAAAAGGGCTAGGATAAACTATTAAAATCAAATCAATCATCAATTCTTTGACTGAAAAACATTGAATTGCTTGACAAATGGTA
>NZ_KV841590.1:0-8174 GCF_001839535.1 Streptococcus sp. HMSC36C04
TTTTTTGTTGCACTATATTTTACAATTTATCATATACAAAAGACTTGCAAAATGAATGAATTGCAAGTCTTTTTTCTTATACCAAGCCCTCTAAGAGCCCTTTCATAAAGTTTTCAGAGTTAAATACTCCAATATCGTCAATTTTTTCTCCGAATCCAATCAGTTTAACTGGAATATCCAGCTCTTGACGGATTGCAAGAACGACACCACCACGCGCTGTTCCATCAATTTTCGTCAAGACAATTCCTGTTACTGGCGTAATTTTTGAAAATTCCTTAGCTTGAACAAGGGCATTTTGACCGGTTGAGGCATCTAGTGCCAAGAACGTTTCATGCGGCGCAGCTGGATCTACCCGTTTGATAATCCGTCCAATTTTTTCTAATTCTGCCATTAGATTATCTTTGTTTTGCAAGCGTCCGGCTGTATCAATCATGAGAATATCCACATTTTCAGCCTTTGCACGCTCCATACCGTCATAAACAACGCTAGCTGGGTCACTCTTTTCTGGACCTGTCACAACAGGAACATCTACTCGACGTCCCCATTCCACCAACTGAGCAACAGCTCCTGCCCTAAAAGTATCTGCTGCAACTAACATAACTGTCTTACCAGCCTGCTTATATTTATAAGCCAATTTCCCTATCGAAGTGGTTTTCCCAACTCCGTTTACACCAACAAAAAGCATGACTGTCAAACCGTCTTGTAAATTGATTTTTTCGTTAAATTGGCCATCTTTCTCATAGATGTCTACTAACTTTTCAATGATGACCCGACGAAGGACATCTGGCTTTTTGGCATTTTCAAGGCGAGCTTCTTGGCGTAAGGCTTCTGTCAGATTAGAAGCGACTTGCACTCCCACGTCACTCGTAATCAAGAGTTCTTCTAACTCTTCAAAAAATTCCTCATCTACCGAACGGAAATTGGCAAAGAAAGCATTAAGCCGCGCTCCAAAACCTGTCCGCGTCTTTTTAAGACTACGGTCATACTTTTCCTGAACCGTTTCTTTTTGAATAGATGAACTTGCTTCAATTGGTTCGCTAATAGTCTTCTCTGCCGTAGTTGACTCTGCTGAACTTGACCCTGCGTTCGCTTCGTTCAACTGCCTCATATTTTCTTGTTCTGCCTGCTGTCTTCTAGCTTCTGCTAAACGTGCCTGTAAATCTGTGGTAGCTGGATGAGTCGTATGTTGCGAAAAGGCTGCTGTCTCGTCAGGTTGTGGAGTTCCCATTTCATTCTGTAATGTATGATTTTCTGGAGCTTGGAAATCATTTTCAGCAAACTCTAGACTTGATCCTGTAGTAGCCGTTTCCGGCTCCATTTCTTCTACTTTTTCTTGAATGGTTTCAAGACGTGTCTCATCATTAGCAAGACGTTCTTTCAATTCTGTTTGGAATGTTTGTTCACCTAGATTCTCAGATTGCGTATTCTCTACAGGAGCTGTTTCTACTTTTTCTAGATTCTTTCCTTGATCATCCTCTGATACTGTTTCTACAGCTTCTTCAGGAATATTTTCAACTGTTTTTTCTTCTTTTTGGCGACCAAAAAGGCGATCAAATAAGCCCATTCAATTCCTCCTTTATTTCAGTGCATATTTTTCTATAGCCCAAGCAACAGCATCTTCATCATTGGTCATCGGCGTCACCACATTGGCAACTTCTTTGACTATTGCTACTGCATTTTGCATAGCTACACCAAGTCCTGCCCATTTTATCATAGACAGGTCATTTGCTTCATCTCCGCAAGTCATGACTTGACTTTGTTCAATTCCTAAATGAGCAATCAATTTTTCTAAGCCATTTGCTTTATGGACATTCTTCGGAGACCATTCTAACAGCATATCGCGCGACTTAAAAATTTCATATTTGTCAAATAAATCGGACGAAAGTTGAGCAATACCACGATCAAGCGGATCTGGTGCATAAGCTGTTACACACTTATTATAAGTCTGTTGGCTAGATAAGTCTGCAAATGAAACCGACTCAAATGTTAAAGCAGGATTGCAAGTTTGATAAAGCGATTCATGGTCTGACTGGATTTGGTAGACAGTTCCTTCGCAAATCGCATCTAGTGGCAAGCCTAACTTTTCTGTTTCCTCAAAAATACGAGCCACATCGTCATAAGCAAAGACTGTTTTATCAAGAATTTCACCTGTGTTACGTTGCACCAAACCACCATTAAAAGTAATGGTGTATTCGTCCTCTTGATTAGCTACGCCTAGTTCGTTTAAGAAAAGTTCCATTGCTTTTAGAGGGCGACCGGTCGTCAAAACAATCTTGATTCCCTGCTCTTTAGCGGCTTTAAGCGCCGCTAAATTTCGAGCAGAAATTTTTTTCTCAGAAGTTAGTAAAGTCCCATCTAAATCTAAGGCAATCAATTTTATATCTGCCATTATAAGCCCTCCATATACGTCATAACTGAATGCGCCGCATGATGCCCAATGACCTCTTTGGCTACTTCCAAAATCTCTGGACGAGCATTTTCAGGGGCAATGGGATAACCTGCTACTTGCATCATGTGTAGATCATTCAAATTGTCACCAAATGTCATGACCTGATCCATCTCAAGATTTAATTTCTTCGCCAATTCGACAATGGCAACACCCTTGTCCACATAGTCTAGGACAATATCAATTGACTTATAGCCTGTTGTCATAGCTTTGACACCGGGAACGTGTTGATTAACCCAAGCTTCACCAGCAGCTACTGTTTCTTCAGAAAAATTGGTTGTAAATTTGAAAATTTCATCTGTAATATCCTCCAAGCGAGCTACTTTTTGGATATTTTCATTATAATGCGCACTAAAAGCTAAATAAGCTGGATCAACTGTTTCCAAAACATAACAGCCTTTTTTACCTGTTAGAAGCAATTCACTGGTATTGATGAAAGGAGATGTCTTCAATTTCTCAAAAGCTGACAGATAAAAATCTTTAGACATGGTTGCTTCGTAGAGATCTTCTCCGTGAAATTCTACCAGACTGCCATTTTCAGCAATAAAAATTATCTCATCTCGCACATCCTCAAATAGCTTTTCTAATGACAGCAAACCACGCCCACTGGCTACTGCAAAATAGATGCCTTTTTCTTTAAAACGGAGCAACAACTGCTTCAGTCGAACCATATCAAACTGCCCTTTGTCATCTAAAAAGGTGCCGTCCATATCTGTCGCAACTAATTTTATATTCATTTTACATACTTTCTAAATCTTTTAATTTTACGGAGACAATCTTTGACACACCGGACTCTTGCATGGTTACTCCATAGATAGAGTCTGCTGCGGACATCGTTCCTTTACGGTGTGTTACCACGATAAACTGGCTGTCCTTGTCAAAGCGATTGAGATAGTCTCCGAAACGTTTGACATTAGCTTCGTCAAGTGCAGCTTCCACCTCGTCCAAAATGACAAATGGTATCGTCTTGACACGGATAATGGAGAAGAGTAATGCCAAAGCTGACAGAGCTTTTTCTCCTCCGCTCATCAGATTGAGCGACTGAATTTTCTTACCAGGTGGTTGTACTGAAATTTCTACCCCCGCAGTCAGCAGGTCACCTTCGGTCAAAATCAAGTCCGCTGAACCACCGCCAAACATCTGTCTGAAAGTCACTTTGAAGCTCTCACGAATAGCTTCAAAGGTTGATTTGAAGCGGTCTTTTACTTCGTCATTCATTTCTTCGATGGTTTCCAAAAGTAGATTTTTCGCAGAAAGTACGTCATCTCTTTGAGTATTGAGGAAATGCAGTCGTTGACTGACTTCTTCAAATTGCTCTACCGCATCAAGATTGACTGGTCCTAAAGCCCGAATAGCCTTTTCTAAGTCCTTGACCTTAATTTCAGAAACCGCAAGATTTTCTAGTGGACGAGCCTGTTTACTAGCTTCATCAAAAGATATTTGATAGTCATCTGTCAAATTCGTCAAAAGGCGTCGAAGGACATCTGCAATCTTATCTTTTTCAGCTTCTGCCTTGGCTTGACTGCGAATCAAATCCTCATTTTTCTGACGGGCTTGTTCCAGATGACTGGTAAGATCTTCTGCTTGCCCTTCCAAATCGTCCAGTTCAAATTGGTACCGAATATTGGCTTGGTTCAAAGCTGTCTTTTCCTGTATAGCCTGTGTTAATTGCTCTTCTAAAACAGCAATATCCACTTTTGAAGCTGTCTCTTCCTTTTGCTCCATTAGAAATTGTAAAGTTGAAATCTCTTTGTCCAATTCAGATTTTTCATTGGACAAACGTGTGAGATCCATCTGAACGTAACGTTGATGCCCTATCAGCTCGGTACGGACCAATCGAAGCTCAGATAAGTGGGCTGTTAGCTTGTCTAAACGTGCCTGAATAGCATCTTTATCTGACTTAATCTGCTCAATCTCTGCTTCTGTTTCGGTTTTCTCTTGCTCAATTTCTGCAAGGCGATTAACCAATCGTTCCTTTTGCTCCGCCATATCAGGAAGAACTTCACGAGATAGCTCTCTTTCTTGCAGCGCTAAGAGCTCGGATAAGTCTTCAACCTGTTTATGTGTTTGCTCATAAGCCATTTGAGCCTTTTGCTCTGCTAATCGAGCTTCCTCACCACTTGCTTTTATTTCTTCTAACAGACTGTTGGCTTGGCTTAGCTGTGTGTGCAAATCCTCCACTTGCTTTTCTTGCTCGGCTAATGTTACATTCTTCTCAGAAAGTTCCTTTTGCAAAGCATCCAACTCCGGCTTGATGAAAATTGTATTGTTATTTCGATTAGCGCCACCTGCATAAGAACCGCCTGTCCGTAATTCTGTTCCATCCAGCGTGACAATTCGTACTTGATACCGAACTTTGCGAGCAGCTGCTCGCGCATTTTCTACCGTATCAAAAATGGCTGTTGTACCTAGCAAATTTTGGAAAATATGCTCTAAACTCTTATCATAGCTCACCAAAGACGAAGCCAAACCAAGAAAACCAGTGCTTTTTTCAATGCTTCCTTGATGATGATCTGGTAAATGCCGCGCTTTAATCGTTGTCAGTGGCAGAAAAGTTGCCCGTCCTGTTCGATTGCGTTTCAGAAATTCAATTGCTCGTGTCGCAGCTTGTTCGTCCTCTACGATAATATGCTGGCTACTTGCTCCAAGTGCAATTTCAAGTGCTGTCTGATAATGCGAATCAAAGCTCAGTTTTTCACTAACAGCACCGATAATACCGCCCAGGAGCTCTGCTTCTTGAAGAACACTTTTCACCCCAGCATAGAAATGACTGTGATTTTTCAGAATAGCTTCTAAACTACCAACACGCGCCTTTTTATTTTTTACATCATCCATTAAATCAAACATTGCCGTTTGGTTTTGCTGATAATTCGTTTTTACAGCTTGAACTTGCTTTAGCTGTGCCTGATAATCTGTCAGTAACTGCTGAACCGACTGCCGATCTGTTTCTAAATCTTCCAGTTGACTTTGCTCGTTGATTTGAAGATTCTTTAAATTTTCTTTTAACTTAGCAAATTCTGCTTGTTTGCTTTCAGATAATTGTAATTCGTTGGCTAAGCGACTTTCTAAAGCAGTTAAGTCATTGGATAAGTCCGCTTCTTCTTGCATCAATTGGACAAATTCAGCACGTAATTTTTCAATCATCTGGTCAGGATCGTCCGAAAATGCCTCAATTTCAGCTTCTAATTTATGAATCGCTTGTTGATTTTGTTCCAATTTTACAGCAAAATCAGTCAACTGCTCGTCTTTTCCCTGCCATTCTGTTTGAACCGCCTCTAATTTTTCTGTCAATCCTTTCAGGCGTTCCTCATTTTCCTTCCGACTGTTGGCAGCTTGACTAGATTCTAATTTGGAAACTTCGATTTGGCGTTCTAAGTCACTGATGAGGCGTGTTAGTTCAAGCAAACTCGCTTGGTCATCTGCCATTTGTTTTTGCAAATCATGGCGTTTTTCTTTCAGAAGAGCATTTTCTTGCTCTAGCTGGTCACGTTTGCTGTAATAAGCAGACAAAGATTGCTGAATCCCCACAAGCCGTTCTTCAGTATCATTCATCTGTGTTTTATTTCCCTTTATTTGAGCAATCAATACATCCAAATAAAGAGCACGGCGTTCCTCATCCAATTTCAAAAACTGCTTAGCTGTCGTAGCTTGCTTTTCAAGAGGCTTCACTTGACTATCGAGCTCATAAATAATATCTTCCAGCCGATCTAGATTATCTTGTGTTTGACTGAGCTTGCTTTCAGTCTCCTTGCGCCGCGTCTTGTATTTCAGTACGCCAGCCGCTTCTTCAAAAATGGCACGGCGCTCCTCTGGCTTGCTATTGAAAATTTCTTCCACCTTTCCTTGAGAAATAATGGAAAAACTATCTCGCCCAAGCCCTGTATCCATAAACAAATCATGAATATCTCGCAAACGTACCTTCTTGCCATCTATTTTATACTCGCTATCCCCGCTGCGATAAATATGACGCTCCACACGAATCTCATCTGCAGCTTGCTGGATAAAACGGTCTCTATTGTCCAAAACGACAACAACAGAAGCATAATTCAGTGGTTTGCGAGTTTCAGTACCCGCAAAAATGACATCTGGCATTTTCCCGCCACGAAGACTTTTAACACTGGACTCTCCCAGTGCCCAACGCAGGCTTTCAGTAATGTTACTCTTTCCTGAGCCATTTGGTCCAACGACTGCTGTCACTCCCTGATCAAATATTACCTTGGTCTTATCTGCAAAAGATTTGAAACCTTGAATTTCAATTTCTTTTAAATACATGAATGACTTCCCTTTTCAAATGCATTTTTAGCAGCTTCCTGCTCTGCTAATTTTTTCGAACGTCCTTGCCCTTGTCCAACCGTTCTGCCATCAACAGATACCGCTACAGCAAATTCTTTGGCGTGAGCTGGACCAGACTCAGAGATGACTTGATAAACAATCTCGACATCACCATTGACTTGGAGCAGTTCTTGTAGCTTGGTCTTGTAATCAATCACCTGCTCAAAGTCTCCAACTTCTACCTTTGGAATCATGACTTGATACAGGAAGTTTTTGACTGCTTCCACTCCTTTATCTAGCAATAAAGCTCCTAAAAAGGCTTCAAATAAATCTCCAAGAATGGTATCCCGATTACGCCCACCTGACTTTTCTTCGCCACGACCTAATTTGATAAATTGATCAAACTGACAATCTCGACTAAAACCAGCCAAACTCTCTTCACGTACAATCGTTGAGCGAAGTTTTGACAAGTCCCCTTCTGGTTTTTTCGGATATTTTTTATACAAATATTCCGAAATCAATAATTGCAGAACAGCGTCTCCTAAAAATTCCAAGCGCTCATTGTGTGAAATGTTTAAGAGGCGGTGCTCATTGGCATAGCTAGTGTGTGTAAAAGCTGTCTCCAGCAACTTTTCATCTTGGAAGACAATTCCAAATTGCTGACTCAAAACTTTATGTAAATCTCTCATTTTTTCTCCTTTCAAGAAGAACTTTTTCTTTTAATACTCAAAAAACTTAACAATCACCTCCAGCTGTCTCCCAGACAATTGGAACTAGAAAGCAAGCGGCGGGTGGGGCAAAAACTCTACTTGAGCTTTTGAGGTCGCAGGTGTAATCAACGAAGTCAGTAACAAAGAGTACAGCAAGGTTGACAAATGTTTCGCTTTCCTTCTCTGCCACCTCTCACAGTCATCCGGACTGTAAAATCCGACGAAGTTTGAAGAGATCTTCACAGAGTATAAAAAGAAAACAAATTCTCTATTATTATATCAAAAAAATCCTTGATACTCCAACGATACCAAGAATTTGATAGGAAAAGTTCACCAGAGATGAAATGAATTTTCATTCTTTATCTGGAATGACTTTGAATAAATAATACGTCATAAAAAGGGTTAAGGCAGCTAAAGCAAACTTCACCCAGATAAGAGGTGCAAAGAAGATAGAAATTCCCGTTAGAATATAAATGGAAATAAGAATTTTTCTTTTACGCTCCCGAGCAATAGCATCTGTTTCGCGAAAGTCCACCACATAGATTTGATACAACTTAGTATGGTATAGCCATTTTTCAAATCGTTTGGAAGAGCGTGAAAAGCATGCAATCGCCAACAGCAAAAAGGGGGTGTCGGTAATAGCGGTAAAGCAACTCCCAAAAGGGCTAATCCTAATAAAGTAAAACCAATCATTAAGTAAAAAATTCGCATACCCTGTTGTAAAATGAAGTGCAACACAGAAGACA